>SVNM01000055.1 GCA_015066875.1 Ruminococcus sp. | reverse complement strand
TCTATACGGAAGCATTATGCGTATTTAGTGGGGGAACCTTTCTGAAGAAAGTTTATGCCTGACAGGCACCCGTCCCCTCTGTCAGCTTCGCTGACATCTCCCCACACTGTGGGGAGTCACCCACACCCCCTACAAAGACTTTTAATACTAATTTCAGCCCCATAGGGTACACACGGAGAAATAATTAAATTTCTTCTTTACTTGGTGTGTGCACCCTATGGGGCTTAAATTAAAACTTGAAAGTTTTAGGAAAGGAGTTTGAGGATGACTCCCCGCAGTGCGGGGAGATGTCCGAAGGACAGAGGGGACAGGCTCCCGTTGGGAGAACCCTTTTTCAAAAGGGTTTTCCTCAATAATTCACGTAAATACTTCTGTTAGAGCAGTCTTCTTATGACGCTCCCGTTTTTTTATTTTACACGATATTATTTTTTATGGCATAAACAGCAAGCTGAGTACGGTCTTTGAGGCTGAGTTTTTCCAGCATTTTAGAAATATTGTTGCGGACAGTACCCTCGGCAAGATAGAGGGTTGAGGAGATTTCCTTATTATCCATACCCTCGGCAATAAGACGTATAATGTCAAGCTCGCGGTCGGTAAGAGGAATATTCTGCTTCGTAGCCGATGTCACAGCAGAGCTTTGTGAAAAGCGTTTCTGTATAGTACCTGTAGCACTGCTTCCGAAAACGCTGATGCCGTCCATAACCATTTTCAGCGATCTTATGACGGTATCGTTATCCATTTCCTTAAGAAGATAACCGTCAGCTCCGCCGGACATAGCCTTGCTGATATTCTCCTCGTCATCAAAGGTGGTAAGGATAATAACCTTTATATTGGGAAAGCTCTCCTTGATTTTACGTGTGCCGAATTCTCCGTCATATTCGGGCATTCTCATATCCATAAGCACAACATCGGGCAAGAGCTTTTCGGTCAGCTGATACGCTTCAAGACCGTTTCCTGCCATACCCACAACCTCGATATCCTTATCCTGAGAAAGAATAGCCTTAAGTCCCTGGCAAAGAATAGGAATATCGTCTGCAATAATAACCTTTATCATAATCATTCTCCTTTTATGGGAAATTTCATTGTAATTGAGAATCCGCACTGGTCAGATGAAGTAAATCTGATTGATCCGCCGATTTTTTCTGTTCTTTCACGCATACCCTTGAGTCCGTTTCCGAAGTTGATTTCACTGCAACCCTTGCCGTTGTCGATGATGTACACCTCGGCAGAGTTTTCAAGAAGCTTTACTATAATATCCATACGTTCGGCTGACGAGTATTTAAGGCAGTTTGTAATAGCTTCGCGGGTATTTTCGTAAATGACATTGGCACAGAAGGAGTACTTTTCGCTGTCGGTGCCCTGTATGCAGAGCTCGGTATCAAGACCTCTTACCGAGTCCGCAAGCTGTCTGAGACCGTCGGTGATAAGCGAATTTTCAGAGCGACCTCTGAGATTATTGATGGAAACTCTCAGCTGAGCAATACCCTGGCTTGAAAGCTGTTGGGTTTCACGGGCATACTGCTCAATAGTGGCTAAATCCTTCTTATCAGCGGAAACACCTATAAGCTTGGCAAGAGAATTAATCATTGTGAGAGTATGCCCTGCAGTATCGTGAACCTCCTGAGCAATGCGGTTGCGCTCACTTTCAATGGCAAGCTTTCTTTTGGCTTCGGAAAGAGCCTGTTCCTGTCTTGCCATTTCGTAATATCTTGTAATATCGGAAGCAATGAGGATAATCGCAACAGGCTGTCCGTTCTTTTTGAACTGTCGGTATTCTTTAAGGCGGATAGTTTTATCACCGCAATCGATTTCAGCCTCGCCTGTTTCGGCAACAGACTGTCGCTGAGCCGGGGAAAGACTGCTGAGGAAGCCGTCATAAAGGCAGTCATTATCTATAGAGAAAAGCTCACGCATAGTAGCGTTTGAGTAGCTCATAAAGCCGTTTTTACCAAAAACGCAGACTCCTTCGGAGATGTTTTCCATAGCTTTATCAAAGGCGATCTCGTTGACGTTGAGAAACCCGTAGCGGTTTGTGGCGAAAAGAACGAGAATACTTGATACGGAAAAGGCAAGGGGAGTTATATCATACAGAGTATTGATAGATCCAAAAAGATAGAGTATATTGGTGCACAGAGGGATTACAGCTGAAAGAACAAGCATAATCAGCTGACCGCGCTTGTGTCTGACGGAATAAAGCTTTCTGCATAGCATAGCCGTACCCGAAAACATACACACATAGGTGTAAAGGATATTCAGGTAAAAAACAGGACCGTGAATAACCTTTTCAAAGGTAAAGGTGCTGTAGAAAAGCTTGTGCAGAGGATTTGTGAAAGCCATAATCAGCATAGATACGGAAAATCCAAGCATAAGAAGCTTCACGGCTTTCGGGATTTTTTTATCTGAAGTATAGCACGAGAATATAAACCATAGAGTTCCTATAAAGCATATTCCAATATTTCCGATGCAGTATGAAATAAAAAGCTGACGGGTGTTTACAGCCTCAAGCTGAAAAAGCTGTGAAGCTGACCAGATATTGAGAAGAAGCTGACAAAGAATACAGGAAAAGGTCTGACGGCTTCTGTTTCCCTTGGTGAGAATCCAGCCCATAACCGCCGTCATAAGAATAATTGAAAAAATATAAACAGACGCAAAAGCTCTCATATAATCACCTCCGTAATTGACTGATTATATTTTACCATAAAAGCAACTGTTTTGTAAATATGATTTGAGTAATTGTAATGAGTGACAAATGTCATTGACATAAAGATAAAACAGAGCTATAATTGAATTATAATATGTTAAGCGGGCGGTAAGAAATATGAAACAGATTGAACTTAGCAAAAATAATGTAAAAATAATCGGAAGAACATATACCAAAGACGGTGTTTTAAAGGCTGTAATGTCGGCAAGCGGATGCGAATTCAGCTTTACGGGAAAAAAGCTTGTAATTGAAATGGGCTGTTGTGAAAGTGCTCTTTCAGACGGCAAGGAGTGTAATTTCCCCAGAGCTTCTGTTCTTGTAAACGGCAAATTTATTGTGAAAAAGGTAATCGGAAGCCGTAAAGTGTCCTTTACCGTGTTTGAGAGTGATACTGTACAGACCGTAAACGTGAAAATTATAAAGCTTTCAGAATCAGCATTTTCTCTGCTTGAGCTTTATCCTTTACAGACAGATGACGACGCATACACAGAGCCTTTAGCTGATAAAGCACTGAAAATCGAGTTTATCGGCGATTCTATTACCTGTGGCTACGGAGTAGATGATTCAAATATCGTATCGGATTTCTCATGTTGCGCTGAAAATGCAATGAAGTCATACGCCTATCTTACAGCAGAGGCTCTTGACGCCGATTACAGTATGTTCTCTGCAAGCGGATACGGAATAATCAGCGGATATACAGGCGACGGAGTAAGAAATTCTGCAGAGGTGCTTCCTCCTTACTATGAAAGTCTTGGATTTTCCTACAGCTATATTGACGAAGGTCTTAAGCCACAGGATATAAAGTGGGATTTCAGCAATTTTGCATCTGATATAGTGGTGATAAATCTCGGTACAAACGATACAAGCTTCTGCAGACATTCTCAGGATCGTGTTGAAGAGTTTGAAAAGTCATACGAAGCCTTTGTATGCAAAGTGCGTGAGCTTAATCCTCAGGCGGTGATTATCTGCACCCTTGGACTTATGGAGACTTTGCTCTGTCCCAGCGTAAAGAGCGTATGCGAGAAGATCGTTTCTGAAACAGGCGACACCAGACTTCATTATCTTGCGCTTAAGTGTCAGGACGGAAAGCTTGGATTTTCTTCAAACTGGCACCCTTCAGAGGATACTCATCGTAACGCTTCTGAATGTGTAGCCGATTTCATAAAGACCATACTTTAACAAAAAGGACTGCACATAAAGGTACTGTCTATACGGAAGCATTATGCGTATTTAGTGGGGGAACCTTTCTGAAGAAAGTTTATGCCTGACAGGCACCCGTCCCCTCTGTCAGCTTCGCTGACATCTCCCCACACTGTGGGGAGTCACCCACACCCCCTACAAAGACTTTTGAGTCTAATTTAAGCCCCATAGGGTACACACGGAGAAATACTTGGATTTCTTCCTTACTTGTTGTGTGTACCCTATGGGGCTTAAATTAAAACTTGAAAGTTTTAGGAAAGGAGTTTGAGGGATAACCCTTTTTCAAAAGGGTTTCCCTCAATAAATCACGTAAATACTTCTGTATGAAAAGTCTCCTTATCGCAGTCCTTTATTATTGTTCATCGTGGTCGACCTCTAAGCGTTTGAAAAATCTATTTCGGTAATCACGTGGAGTCATTCCACATTCTTTTCGGAAACAGGAGATAAAGTGGCTTTGTGAAGAAAACGCAAGGAGCTCGGAAATCTCAAGAAAGCTGTAATCTGAATGAACAAGAAGATTCTGTGCGGTTTCAATTTTTTTCTGCATAATGTACGAGCTTACAGGAATACCTGTTTCAGTGCGGAAAAGCTTTGAAAAATAGCTTTCATTGAGCCGTACCTCATTTGCGATTTCCGTAAGAGTAATACGTCGGTGGAGGTTTGAATAGATATAATCAATACTCATAACAACAGGCTTTGAGTAGATATTTTCCTTTCTGAGCTTTTCCATATCCTTTACATAGCTCATACACATTTCCTTATGAAGCTCAAACAGCTGATTTTCATTAGTGGCTGAGTCTGCACGCATAATATAGATATCTGAAAGCTCATATGCACGGTTAATATCCATACCTCCTTCGATGCAGAATCGTGCAAGCATAGCAGCGGTGATAGTAAGGTGATACTTAAGGCTTTGCAGAGTGTTGTCGGAAAGAGGCTTGTTGATGTTGTCGCGGAAGTTACTGCTCTCAAGAGCTTTGGCTACTTCATTTTTTCTTCCCAGCTTGACAAGGGAATAAAAGCGCATTTCACGCTTGTACATATTGTGATTCTGTTCACGGCTGATATATTTTTCTATAATGGCGACTTTGCCTTTTTCGCTTAGCATAAACATCACGCTCCCACTGCATTATAACATAATATTGATAAAAAAACAATAGATTTTATATATTTTTTGCTTTGTATAAGCTATAATCATATCATAAGATATTTTCAGTAAAGGAGCTTTATCTATGGAAAGAATACTTGATTGGAACGAGTACCTTAAAACAGCGGAAGATACAGTTGCGGAAGGTATTGTAATGCTGAAAAATGACAACAATGCACTCCCATTGGATAAAGAGCATACAGTGGCTGTTTTCGGAAGAATTCAGCTTAATTACTATAAAAGCGGAACAGGCTCAGGCGGAATGGTTAACGTAACAAAGGTGGTTAATATTACAGAAGGCCTTTGCCATTGCGGAGTAAAGCTTCATAAGGAGCTTCTTGATACATATGTGAAGTGGAATGAGGAAAATCCCTTTGACCTTGGAAGCGGTTGGGGCGACGAGCCCTGGTCGCAGAAGGAAATGCCTCTTTCAGACGAGCTTGTGGAAAAGGTTTCAGGTGAGTGCACTACAGCAGTAGTTGTAATCGGAAGAACTGCAGGCGAGGAACAGGATAACCGTATGGAGCCGGGCTCTTTTATGCTCAGCGACGGCGAAAAGGAAATGCTTTCAAAGGTGAGAGGAGCCTTTGATAAGGTAGTTGTTCTTCTCAATGTGGGAAACATAATGGATATGAGCTTCTTTGACCGGTGTGTTCCCGACGCACTTCTTTATGTATGGCAAGGCGGTATGACAGGCGGTACAGGTACTGCAAGAGTGCTTTGCGGAGAGCTCAGCCCCAGCGGAAAAATGCCCGATACCATTGCATACGGCATTGAGGACTATCCCTCGCACAGCAATTTCGGAGATAAAAACCGCAATTTCTATAAAGAGGATATTTATGTAGGCTACCGCTATTTCGAGACCTTTGCCCGTGATAAGGTGAGATATCCCTTTGGCTTCGGACTTTCATATACAACCTTTGATATTTCTCTTGTTAAGGCTTCAGACTCTGAAAGCTCAGTAAAGCTGGTATTTTCAGTGAAAAATACGGGAGAGTATGACGGCAAGGAGGTTGTACAGGTTTATTGCTCAGCTCCTCAGGGCAAGCTTGGAAAGCCGGCAAGAGTGCTTTGCGGTTATGAAAAGACCGAAACGCTTGCTTCGGGAGAGTCACAGGAGCTTACCATAGAAATACCTTTTGACTCTTTTGCTTCATACGATGACAGCGGAGCTACAGGAAATCCCTACTGCTATGTGCTTGAAGAGGGAGAGTACGGTATATATGCCGGTTCAGATGTAAGAAGTGCAGAAAAGGTTTACAGCTTTACCGTACAGCAGACAAAAGTAACTGAAAAGTGCACACAGGCAATGGCTCCTGTTGAAAGCTTTGAGCGTATGCGTCCTGAGGTGAAGAGCGATAACAGCTTTGTGCCCGTGTACGAGCAGACTCCGCTGAGCAATGTGGACGAACAGGCAAGAAGACTCAGTGCGCTTCCTGAGGAAATCACCTATACAGGCGATAAGGGAATAAAGCTTGCCGATGTAAGAGAGGGCAGAAATTCTATAGAAGAGTTTGTAGCTCAGCTTTCCGATTACGACCTCTCCTGTATCATCAGAGGCGAGGGTATGGGAAGTCCCCGTGTAACAGCCGGAACAGCATCGGCCTTCGGTGGAGTTTCAGACAGCCTTGTATCTTATGGTATTCCCGCTTCCTGTTGTTCAGATGGACCTTCGGGAATGAGACTTGACTGCGGAACAACAGCTTTCAGCCTTCCGGGCGGAACAATGATAGCTTCAACCTTCAACCACAGACTTGTTGAAAAGCTTTTCACATATATGGGACTTGAAATGACAGCAAATAAGGTTGAGTGTCTGCTTGGCCCCGGAATGAATATACACCGCCACCCTTTGAACGGCAGAAACTTTGAGTATTTTTCAGAAGACCCATACCTTACAGGTACAATCGGCGCATCAGAGCTTAAGGGACTTCATTCTGTGGGAGTAACGGGAACCATCAAGCATTTCTGCGGAAACAATCAGGAGACAAACCGTCACTACCTTGAGTCAGTTGTATCCGAGCGTGCTCTGCGTGAGATATATCTCAAGGGATTTGAGATCGCAGTAAAAGAGGGTAATGCCGATTCGATAATGACTACTTACGGCTGTGTAAACGGACTCTGGACCGCAGGAAATTATGACCTTAACACTCAGATTCTGCGAAAAGAGTGGGGCTTCAGTGGCATAGTTATGACAGACTGGTGGGCTAATATCAACGAGAGAAATACTGAGGTATGCAGAAATAATTTCTCAGCAATGGTAAAGGCTCAGAACGACTTATATATGGTGTGTGCCGACGGAAGCAAGAATGACGATAACACTCTTGAAAGCCTTGAAAACGGAACACTCTGCCGAAGCGAGCTTCAGAGAAGTGCTCTTAACATATGCAGATTTCTCATTGGAACAAACGCTATGAAACGTCTTGCGGGCGAGGACTGCACTGTAAAGATAATAAACCGTCCCGATGAGGAAAATGATGACAGCACAGAGGTTATTTTCTATAAGCTTGACAATACTCTTGAGCTTGACCTTACGGAAATCTGTACCGATAAGGGCAAGAAATACAGCTTTGCCCTTACTGTAGAAACTGCGGGATATTATAATATAACTCTGACAGCAAGCTCAGAGGCAAGCGAGCTTTCACAGATTCCCGTAACGCTTTTCTGTATGGGAACAGCAAGCGGAACATTTACCTGGAACGGAACAGGCGGAAAACCCGTATCCTTCACCACTTACCAGCCTATGTTCTCGCATTTCACAGCAGTACGCCTGTATTTTGCTCAGAGCGGACTGAAAATGCACAGCATACGTTTTGAACTTGCCAATACAGACCCCGAAGCTTTTCTTCAGAACGGTTAATAAAGAAAAAATCCCGATAGTGCCATATCAGTGCACTGTCGGGATATTTTTATCAGTTAATGCTTTCCGCACTTCGTCTGCTTTTTGAAATAAGCAGAGTTATAAAGAATATTGCCACTGTAAAGGCAAGCTGAACTGCAATTGCGGTAAAGAAATCACTGTTTGTGAAAACATAGCCATTAACGCCCGCAAGCATATTGTTTGCCTTGACGTACCAGTAGGCAGGGAAGAATTTTCCCACGCTGAGAACAGCGTCGCTGAGCAGATACTGGGGAACGAAAACTCCGCAGAGAAAGCTCATACCAAGACCGAAAATATTTGCAATCATATCCACTGCGCGTGGGCTTGGAGCAATTACTGCAATGAGAAGCGTGAACATAATTACAAAAAGCAGGAATACAAAAGCATTAAGCAGAGCAAGAAGTCCTGTTGAGGTGAAAAGCTCGCCTTTGTAAAGAGCAATTGAAGCAATAATCAGTATCAGGAAAATGCTGAACGACACAATTACCGTACCAAGAACAAGCTGTATAAGCTGTTTTGCTGACGATACACAGGAGCAGTTTGTACGGTTCCTTATCTCATTGCTTGTCATAGTAAGAATAGAAGGACAAATTGCTGTTACAAGCGAAAGGATAAGTATATAGGGGATATACTGGAAGAATACTGTAATACCACTGCTGTTGCTTTTTTCAGAGGCTTTTATGTTGGTTACCTCAACCTCAAGAGAAGCGGTTTCGCCGGCTTTTTCAACGGCTTTTTCAATATCATCTCCGCCCGCAATATACGAGCTTACAATGCCGATGTAGTTGTTTATCTGAGAGTCAAACAGCTCTGCGTAATAGGAATCGGGAATTCTGTAAGCGCTGAAGAGCTCATCTGTCTGTCCCTTTGCGAGATTTTCAGAGTATCCTTTGTTGATTGTAAGAACGATATCTGTTTTGAGGTAGAAAAGAGAATCGAGGATATCGTCCTTATCTGTAATGGTTTCAACCACGTTGTGATTATCGGCGATATACTCTGCTATAGCACGGCTTGCGGGAGTATCGTCAAGGTCGTTGATGCTGATATCGAGAGTATAATCTGTGAAAGAGTCTGCAGGCTTTGAATTAAGGGCAAGCCCAACGCAGATAGAAACGAAAATCACAATATATATCATAGAAGTGCGAAGGCGCTTGAGAACGACCTTCATAAAGGCATTAAATACTGTCATATTTTTTCCTCCTTGTGAACAGGAAGCCTGCGATAGTAAAGACAAAGGACATTACAATAAGAATGATAGCCGTTTCAGTATATCTGTCGTAATCGTTATATAAAGAAAGGCAGTAGAATAAATCGGAAACAAGTGAAGCGGGGTTGAGCTTGTTGATAATGGGACAATATGTGCTGATTAATGGCTTCATATCCGCAATCATAAGTCCGCTGAGGAAACAGCAAACCATTGAAACACCGAACGCCATACCGAATTTTGTGTTTTCAGAAGCAGTTCCCACTGAGCCGATAAAGAATCCGAGAGCAACTCCTGCCAGTGAACCGAGTATTCCCGAAAGATAGATAAGAGGAATATTATCACCCATATCAACTCTGAGAATGAACAGTATGTATGTGGTAGAAAGCACTGTGCATACCGACTGAGTGCATACAGAGGCAAGAAGCTGGCTGAATGTAGCCTTCAGCTTATGAGTGGGAGCAATTGTCTTTCTTGCGCCGATAGCAGAAAGATTACCCTGATTCTGAGTAGCAGAGAATACTCCGCTTGTTGTTCCGAAAAGAGCAACCATAGCGATAAGATTGAAGAAATACGAAGCGTAGGGGTCGATATTTCTGTCAGTGAGCTTATTGGTGTAAATGCAGTTTATCTCATTTGAAAAAGCCTGTGTTACATCTGCAAGCTTTTCTGGATTATTCATAGCAACATCGGTAATGATAGTTTTCTGAGTTGTGTACTGTTCAAGGAAAGAGCGTACAACAGAAGCGTTGATGCTGTCGCCTGTAACGGACATGGAAAGCTTATCTCCCACATAGATAACAGCAGTAACATCGCCGTTTTCCAGAAGCTCCTCGGCTTCATTGCTGTCGGTGAAAACCGTATCAAGCAGAGCCTCATCGCCCTCTGAAAGCTCACTGACGACTGATTTGAAAATCTGATCCTCATCTGCATTGACAACGGCAACACTGATTTCAGAAAAGGCTATATCCTTGTTGTAAAGGTCGCCGAAGGCAACGTAAAAAAGAGTGCTGAGAACTATAGGGAAGATCATCATCCAGCCGATAATTTCTTTCTGGCGGATATTCTGGAGAAATTCATATTTGAAGTTATGCAGGAACATTTCAGTCCTCCTTATTGTCTGCATTGCTGTCGCCGTCGCGAAGCTGTTTGCCTGTGATTTCAAGGAATACATCGTTGAGTGTGGGAAGCTGAGAGTAAACTCTGCCGAAGGGGATATCCTTATCGGAAAGAACACCGAGAATTCTGATAAGATTATGCTTTCCGCCACTGCACATAACAGTAAGCTTTCCGTTTTCAAAGGAAGCGTCATAAACGTGGGGGAGATTTTTCATCTGAGCCACTGTGTCGCTGTCGATATCAAGGATTTCAATGGTAATGGTTTCGGTATTCTTGATCATTTTCTTAAGTTGTTCCTTGGTGCCCAAAGCGATATTCTTGCCCTTGTCGATAATGCCTATGCGGGTGCATATCTGCTCTACCTCTTCCATATAGTGAGAGGTGTAGATGATAGTTGCACCATTTTTGTTAAGCTCCTGAATACCCTCAAGGATTTTATTTCTGCTCTGTGGGTCAACAGCAACAGTAGGCTCATCGAGAATGATAAGCTTAGGCTTGTGAGCAATACCGCAGGCGATGTTAAGACGTCTTAAAAGACCGCCGGAAAGCTTTTTGGGATAGAACTTTGTAAAGCCTTCGAGACCTGTAAATTCAATAGCTTCCTGAACATACTGCTTGCGCAGAGCCTTATCCTTTATATAAAGACCGCAGAAGTAATTAATGTTTTCAAAAACCGTAAGCTCATCAAACACAGCAACATTCTGCATAATAACACCGATATTTCTTTTTGCTTCGTAATTATCGGGAGTCATTTTCTTGCCGAAAACTTCTATATTGCCCTTATCAAACTGAAGAAGCGAGAGAATACAGTTTATAGCAGTGGTTTTTCCCGAACCGTTGGGACCTAAAAGACCAAAGATTTCTCCCTGTTTGATTTCAAGATTAAAGTGGTCAAGAGCAATAAGCTCCTTATAGCGTTTAACAAGATTTTCTACTTTTACAACTGTTTCGGACATATATACCGTACCTCCTGTATTTCATAATTCAATTATACATCGGGAGCAGGAAAAAGTTAAGTGAAGAATGTAAGAAGTTCATATGACAAATGTCATATACGAAAAATCGTAGACAAAAAAGCTTATTTGTGGTAAAATATCGGTAGAGGGAGGTGTTGTATGAGGAAAATAACAGATAAGCTGTTACTGCTTGTGTGCTGTCTTTTTGTATCGGTAAGCGTTTGCTCAGGAGCGCAGACAGTAGTATTTCTTCTGCTGACAGTATCCTTGACAGCAGTATGCCAGCTTGCGGGAAACGGGAGAGTTTCTCTTGCTTCAGAGCTTGTGTTTCTGGCAATAAGTATGTTTTATCCCGGAATGTTGTGTTATGCTCCTGTAATTCTCTATGATATAATGTGCGATAAAAGAGCGTATTTTTTGCCTGTTATTGCAGTTGAGCTGATATATACGGCAACGACAGACGCAGGTATCCCTACAGTGCTTATGATAGCAGTGCTGTGTACAATGAGCTTTGTGCAGATGACGCGTACAGCAGAGATAACCTCTCTTGAAGAAAAATACAAGATATCACGTGACAGCTTTGCTGAGCAGAACAACTCTCTTTCTGAAAAGAACAGACATCTGCGTGAGAAGCAGGATAACGATATACGCGTTGCTACGCTGAAGGAGCGTAACCGAATTGCACGTGAGATACACGATAATGTGGGACATCTCCTGTCACGTTCAATTCTTCAGGTGGGGGCTTTGTGTATAACAGAGCAGGATACACTTCGCAAGGAAAGTCTTGAATCCCTTAACGAAACTCTCAACAGCGCAATGACTACAGTAAGGCAGAGTGTGCACAATCTTCACGATGACTCTATCGACCTTAAAAATGCTGTGTCTGAAGCCATAAGAGCTCTTGAAGGGGAAGATATTGAAATAATGTACGAATACGGAATGAGCAATGAGGTTCCGAACAATGTGAAGTTCAGCTTTATCAGCATAGTTAAAGAGTGCGTATCAAATGTAGTAAAGCACAGCAATGCGGATAAAGTAAGCGTTATTTTAAGAGAGCATCCCGGCTTTTATCAGCTTATGTTTGAGGATAACGGAGACTGTTCAGACATTCATAAGGGAAACGGTATAGGTCTTGACAATATGAAAAGCAGAGTAGATGACCTTGGGGGATTTTTCTCGGTAAGCTATGATGAAAAAGGCTTCAGAATATTTATTACAATAAAAAAGCAATCGGAGTAAATCGCAATGAATATAGTAATTACAGATGATGACAAAATAGTGGCTGTTTCGCTGAAAACAATTCTTGAAGCAACAGGAAAAATAAGCGTAACAGCTGTAGGAAGCAGTGGACAGGAGGCTATTGAGCTTTACAGAGTACACAAGCCTGATGTAATGCTTATGGATATAAGAATGAATGGTATGACAGGTCTTGAAGCGGGTGAGATTATTCTTAAAGAGGACAGCTCTGCAAAGATACTTTACCTTACGACCTTTTCAGATGATGAATACATAGTAAAGGCTCTTACAATAGGAGCAAAGGGATATATCCTCAAGCAGGATTTTCAGGGCATAGCTCCTGCCCTTGAAGCAGTTATGAACGGTCAGAGCGTTTTTGGTGATACCGTAATGGGAAAGCTTCCACAGCTTATGAAGAACAATAAAAAGGGCTTTGACTATGAAGAACACGATATAAATGAAAAGGAAAAGGAGATAATCGAGCTTGTTGCCGAGGGTATGAGCAACAAGGAAATTGCTCAGGAGCTTTTTCTCAGCGAGGGCACAGTCCGCAATTATCTCAGTCTTATTCTTGAAAAACTAAATCTTCGTGACCGCACACAGCTTGCAGTATTCTACTACAACAATATCAGATAGCATTATAAAAAATAAAGGTATCGTTCAAAGGGAAAAGAACGATACCTTTTTTATTTGCAAAGTTATTTATCGGCATAAAGCTTTTTCATCACAGGGATAAACATTCCGCCAAGAGCATTTCCAAAAACAGCAGTGAGAATGTAAAGTACGTGAGAGAGCTCAGGCTTGGAAACAAAAATATAGAAGCAATCCGCAACAGAGTGGTTGAATCCGCAAAAAATAAAAACCATAACAGGGAAGCATATTCCGAACACAGCAGATAAATCAAGAGCCTTTTCACGGCACCTTCCTGCATTTTCAACAGCTATATACATAAGCATACCGCAGAAGAAAGCAAGGATAAGCTGGCTGATAAAGGAGTCTTCGGTTTTGACGCTGACAGCAGATACTGCTTTGTCGTAAATCAGCTCTCCCGTCCTTGTCTGGCGGATAAGAAGAGCGCAGACAGCAGTACCGAGAGCGTTTCCGAGAAATGTTACAGCCACATCAAAAATGTAGCAAGGCTTTTTTTCGGGAATATACCCGACCTTTCCTGTAAAAAGTGAAAAACCGAACTGGATAATTGTGAAAAGTCCGAGGCTGAAAAGCAAAGCTCCCATATATTTATTATCGGTGCAAAGGTAGACCGTACCGCCCACACCGATGAGAAAACCTGACATAACAGATTTGATAAAAGTGCATTTGAGTGAAACAGCTGACATAATAAATCCTTTCAAAAATACTATATATATTGTACTACATTTTCGGGATTTTGCCAATTGGAGATATTGACAAAAATTTATCAATATTCTGGTACAATATTAAGTAATAAAGAAAAAGGACTGTTACAACAGTCCCTTAAGCGTAGTTATTCGTAGTTTTTAGCGATTTTAAAGTCAATTGCTCCTGTAAAGGAGTCATAGATGATATCCTCGTTTTCATCGCCTGAAACGAGATAGCAGTTTTTATAAAACAACGGAATAAAGCAGAATTCATCAAGAAGCTTCTGCTCGGCGTCGCTGAGAAGCTGAGAAAGCTGAGAAGCCTCAGCACATTTTTTAAGATTATCGGCGATATATACTGTACTGCCGGTAGCGTTTATATACTTACAGGATACATATTCGTCAATCAGAGAAATACAGCTGTTGTATGAAGCTGTAAGGGGATAGAGTGCAATCTGATAATCTCCCGAAGCAAGACGCTGA
>SVNM01000004.1 GCA_015066875.1 Ruminococcus sp. | reverse complement strand
TTTTATTATGGAAAAAATCGCAAGCTTTCAGGTAGACCATACAAAATTCAGCGTTGGTATGTACATATCACGTGTTGACGACGATATTATCACCTATGACGTCCGTATGGTAAAGCCCAATGGCGGAGTATACATCTCTAACCCCTCGCTCCACACTATCGAGCACCTTTTTGCTACCTATGCAAGAAACTCTGCCTTCGGAAAGAACATAATCTATGTGGGACCTATGGGTTGCCGTACAGGCTTCTACCTTCTTACAAGAGGTCTTTCACACGAAAACGCTATTGCTCTTGTCAGGGACGCTTACCGCTTTATCGCTGACTTCGACGGAGTTATCCCCGGCCTTTCCGAAATCGAGTGCGGTAATTATCTTGAGCACGACCTCGATTCAGCTAAAAGGGACGTTCTTCCTCTGCTGGAAGTTCTTGAGAATTATTCCGTTGATATGCTTGATTATGCATATCATATCAATCAAAAATAATCGCTGATTTTTGTGCACATAGCCGAAATACAGCCGGATTCAGAAAAAACCTCAGAAAATCCGTTGTATTTTGCCTGTCAGCTGATATAATTATTACTGTAACCGTTTTGTAAACACTCGGTTGCATATTCTTGAATTTCTATGGAAAGGAGCTGTTATTATGGATACGGAACGTCTTGAAAATGGACAGAATGGCGATATCACTCCCGCAGAGGATACTGCTGAGACTGCTGTGGAAGAGACTGTGAGTGACGCTGACTCTGCTGAAGAATACTGTGCAGAAACTGTGGAAGAGACTGCTGACTCCGCTGAAGAATACTCCGCAGAAACTGTGGAAGAAAACGCTGACTCTGCCGATATTGACCGCAAGGACGTTTCTGACATAAGCAGGGCAAAAAAACTGCAAAAGGGATTTGCGGGTACTTTCCTTAAAATCGGTCACAGCACCGTAAGAGTATTTGTTGCTGTTTTACTTGGAATTATCAAAAGCATCAGTTTTGTCTGCTCGGAGATTTTCGGGCTTTTGAAGGGCCTTCTGAAAGGTCTTGTGTGGCTTCTTAAAAGTATGGTGGCTCCCTTCAGAAAGCGTATGAAGGTTACTGCCGATATGCAGAAAAAGCTCAGAAAAGCCAAGAAAAAAGGCGGTTCTGCTTACGCTAAGGAGCTTGTAAATTTCATCGGTTCTTACCTCTTCGGCGAGGACGGTGTGTGCTATACCGCTTTCAATTACATTCTTCCTATTCTTTCCGTTGCGTTCCTCGTTGCCGTTGTAAGATACGGCTCAGGACTTGAATACGGTATCTGCGTTGAGTATAACGGTCAGGAAATAGGTATCATCTCTGCCGAAGCCGATTACGATAACGCTTCAAGAGAAGTTCAGCAACGTATCTCCTACTCTGATAACGACAACCATATCGACTTTACTACCGAGCTTTCACTGAGGATCATTTCTGATGAGGATAAGCTCATGAGCTCAGCTCAGCTTGCAAATGCTATGCTTTCCGCTTCAGACCGTGACCTTTCCGAAGCTTACGGCATCTACATCGACGGAGAATTCATCGGCGCTGTCAAGAATAAGGACCCTATTGAACAGGTGCTTACCGATATTCTCCTCAATTACCACGTCGATGGTATCGTCAAGGACGTTTCCTTCAAAAATAAAATCGAGTATACAAACGGAATTTACCTCACCGACAGTATTATGAACGAGGCTGAGGCTGTTACTCTGCTTACCTCAAAAAAGCAATCCAACGCAACTTACGTATGCAAAAGCGGTGACTCGCCTAAGGTTATCTGCCAGAAGCATAATATGGATATTGAGGACTTCCGCAGGCTTAATCCCAATGTTGAAAATACCTGTATTGAGGGTCAGGTGGTTACTGTTATCGAAACCGAAAGCTACCTTCCTATACAGTATGTCCGCGAAATGGAGACTCTTTCTTTCCTCGATTACGAAACTATTGAGGTTGAAACAAGCTCGCTTAACGTGGGAACAACTGCTCTGCTTGTAAAGGGCGAAAAGGGTGAAAAACGAAGCAATGTCGAGATTACCTATATCGACGGCATTGAGCGTTCACGTAAAATTGTAAGCTCGCAGATCACCAAGGAGCCTGTTATCGAGCAGATCGGTATCGGTACCTATACAGCCAAGCCTTCAAGTCCTTCTACTGTTCTTTACGGTTCGGGACAGTTCGGCTGGCCTGTTGACGGAGGCTATATTAGCGACCCATTCCTCAGCGACAGAAATCATAAGGGTCTGGACATCGCTGCACCCGAAGGTACAGACATCTATGCCGCTGCCGACGGAATCGTTATCTCTGCCGGCTGGAATACAGGCGGATACGGATTCTTCGTTATGCTTGAGCACGAAGGCACCTTCCAGACTGTTTACGGTCACTGCAGTGCTCTTTACGTTACAAAGGGACAGACAGTTACAAGAGGACAGCTTATTGCTGCTGTGGGAAATACAGGTAACTCTAACGGAAATCATCTTCATTTCGAGGTAAGAAATCTCGGAATGTGCTATGACCCAGCTAAATTCATCAATACCGTTGATCCCTATAAGTTCAATGAAAATGATGATGAGGAAGAGTAATATTAAAAAAGGGACAGCTTATGTCCCTTTTATTTTTGCACACAAAAAACCCGTAGCATATGCTACGGGTTTTATTTTAGGATTAACCAACAAGACCTGAACGTTCGATACCCTCTGTAAAGTGCTTCTGAAGAAGCGTATACATAACAAGGATCGGTGTAATGGAAAGCAGACAGCCTGCTTCCTTCCATACGATCTGCTCACGGGGACTGATTTCAACCGTTGCGTCGTTGAACAGTGCAAGCTTAAGCTGTGAATCAAGATTCTGAAGCATAAGAGCTACTGTCTTGTTGTTTGTAAAGAATGTAGAGCTTACATAGTAGTCATTCCAGTACCATACTACTGAGAACAGGAATACTGTAAGGAACGATGATGCTGCATTAGGAACCATAACTCTGATAAAAGTCTTAAGCGGTCCGCAGCCGTCGATATAGGCAGCGTCCTCAAGTTCTCTTGGAAGTCCCTTGAAGAACTGGCGGAAAATGAGTATCATAAGTCCCGAACGGATACCGTTTGCAGTAAGTGCGGGAAGGTACATTGTAGCCATTGAGTCGATAAGATTAAGCGAGAACAGTCCCTTGATACCGAAATATCTGAACTGTGTGTAAAGGGGAAGTGAAATAACCTGTGTGGGAACAAGAATCATCATAATTACTATTCCGAAGAGGAGTCCCTTGCCCTTGAATTTGAATCGTGCAAAGCCATAGCCTGTAATCGCACAGGAAACAACCTGTACAAATGAACAGCCTATATTGAGGATAAGCGTATTTCCCAGAGTATTCCAGAAATCCATAGCCTTAAGGGTTTCCTTCAATACCTGAAGCGTATAGTGTCTGGGAATCCACATAACTGTAGGATCAGACATATCGCTTCTTTCACGGAATGTACAGCTTACCATATAGATAAGAGGATAAAGAATTACAAAGCTGAGACCGAAAATAATTACGAATCTGAAGAAGGGCCATACCTTTTCAAGCATTTCCTTTCTTTTCAGATAGCCTATTTCCTCCTTGGTCATAGTCTGCATACGGATTTTCTTTGCTTCTTTTTTTGTCATACCGTTGCCGATTACCTTTTCTTCAGCAACAGAAGCTGTATTTGTATCTGCCATATTAAATCCGCCCCCCCTTAATCTACCTCATAGTAAATAAACTTATTTACTATGGCGCTTACAATGGCAATTGCTATAAGAACTATACCGAAGTATATCCATGCCATTGCCGAAGCTTCACCGAATTTCCAGTCTTCCTTCATATCAAGGATACGTCCCATTACTTTGTTGGTAGGACTTGTGAAAGAGTCAATTACGGTAAAGATAAGGTTTGCAAGAATAAACGGGCTTACATAGGGGAAGGTAATCTTCCAGAAATACTCCCATGCAGTAGCGCCCTCCATCTGAGCAGCCTCTTTGGCTGAGGGAGGAATATTCTGAAGCGCTGCAAGGAAGATAAGAATCTGGATACCCGCACTCCATACGATACCGAAGATATTATCGGCAACTGTCTGGATAAGTGTACTCATATTGTCGCTGAGTCCATAGATACCAAGGAACTGCATAAGCTCGCCAACAAGGTCAGTTGAGAACATTGTAGAGAACTGTCCTGCGCCTGTATTGCCTGTGCTGTCCATATCACCGTTGATGATTTTATAGACAGGACCTGTAGCGATAATTACAGGGAGGAAGAAGATAGCTCTTGCAAAGGTTCTTCCCTTGAATTTCTGGTTGAGGATAACAGCGATAAAAAGTGAGAAAATAATGATAAGCGGAGTCTTCCACAGTGTCTCAAGGAGAGTATCCTTAAGGTAATCGGCGTAGTTTTCATCAACTGTAAGAACGTAATCGAACTTATCGATGCCAACGAAATCAGTAATCATCTTACCCTCGCCGATAGAAACCTCGTTAAAGGAATACCAGAAGGACTTAACCAGCGGAATAAGGAAGAAAAACAGTGTTCCGATCATCCACAGACCGATAAATCCGTATCCGTAAAGAGCCTTTCTCTTTTCATAGGCAAGCTTTTTTCTTGCCTTTTTGCCTGATTTTACTTCAGCCTTACTCATCAGAACTTGATTCCTCCCTTCTCTGCATATTCGTTAAGGTTGTAAACGGTGCCGTTGTGGTCGATTTCCTTGGCTTCAAGGTCAACCTTGATAACAGTGCCGTTTGAATATGTTGTTGTAATAACCGTATCGTCTTCTGAAACGGAATAATCTGTGATAGTGCTGTCGCTTACCTCTGAAATGATTGAATTGACAAGCTTGTATTCCTCAGAAGCTGTATCAACCCAGTTTTCATAGTTAGCGTAGTAATAAACATCAAAGTCTGTATCCTTGAGAGTGCTTGTTTCCTCGTGAATCATATCAAAGCTGAGGTTGCTTCCTGTTGCAACTGCCATAAGAAGCAGTGTTTCGGAATCGGCACTTGCGTTTACTGCTGTTGTAGAGTAAGGAATAACGCCGTGCATAACAAGCTGATAGAAAGGAATATCCTCATCAAACATATCGAAACGGCTTGATGTTACGGGAACGCCTGTAATATGGCTTACATAAGGCAGTGCATAGGCATTTGCGCCGTCTGCAAGGATACCTCCGCTGAGGTTTGAAGAAATCTTCTCATAGCTTTCAACGATGTTGTTCATTGAGCCATAGCGTGAAAGCTCCTTTTTGCCGTAATCTCCGTAGAGAGAGGTTGTAAGCGAGCCGACAGAGATACCGTTGAGTCCCATATCGCTGTAGGAAGCTGAAGCCTCGCCCAGAACCTCACCGAATAGTGAGGGCGAAAGAAGCGACATATTCTTCTTGAAGCCATCGGGAATACCGTAAGCGCGGTCATAGCTTACAATTCTTGAATAAGAGCCTGAAACTCTGACAGCTGTGCTTGTAAACGAGAAGTAGCCATTACCCGAATAGAAATCTCTGTTATCGGAAGTAGGATAGAACTCGAAACCGCTGTTGCTGAGGAATTCTGTAAGGTCCTCGAAATCGCCCTTGCCACCCAAAGTACCTGAGGGCTTAGCGTTCTTGTCGATTTTATTCTTGATACCGTCGTTGGTCCAGTTGTTATAGGAAACGACCATATCATCAACGCCCTTATCCTTAAGCTGACTTACGATCTCCTCTGCTTCTTCATAGCTTGTGATAGAGGTTTTCATTGTTACGGGAATACCGAGCACAGGCTTTTTCTTTTCAACGCCTCCGTAGATATCCACATACATAGGTGAAGAATCAGCCTCTGTTTTCACAGTAACTCCCTTTTCATTTATAAGGTAATTTCTGTAGCACTCTGCCACA
This sequence comes from Ruminococcus sp., assembly GCA_015066875.1. Classification (GTDB taxonomy): domain Bacteria; phylum Bacillota; class Clostridia; order Oscillospirales; family Ruminococcaceae; genus Ruminococcus. The sequence continues at coordinate 64,652 of SVNM01000004.1, read as the reverse complement.
TCAACGTAATCGGCGTCCTCTTTAGCGATAGGATAGTAGCGGAGCTCGATATCGTCAGACTTGATCTTACCGCTTTCAAAGACAGTAAGCTCTTCCTTATTGCTTCCCGACATATAGAATGTATCCATACATCTGAGGATAAAGCTGAAATTACAGAGGTTGTAACTGCTGTTTGACTGTCCCGAAACGCTTGTGTTGATTACAGCATTGGAATCGCCCTTAGATGCAACTACCATAAGAGCGTTATCCTCCTTTACGATACCGTAAACGGGAAGATAGATCTGCTCTGTAACCGAGCCCTTCTTTGTGGGAACAGCTGTTACGTCACTGCCGTAAACCTTTTGAGCATAGGCGTTCTTCTGTGCAGTCTTTTCGTTGTTGAAGCGAACGAGAGCTCCGCTTCCGTCGGGAATTACGAAGTAGCCGTCCTCATCGGAAGAGCCCGCACCGAAGCTTCCGAGAAGTGTTATCTCGGTAGCGACATTAGCCTTATTTGTTTCCTGAATTTCCGAAACCTTAAGTGAAGCCTTAAGGTGATCGTCCTCGATCGTGTACTCAACAGGGTATTTGATACCTGCCTTTGAGTAGTTATATGTAACCTCAACACCGTTCTTGATATCCTTTACGGATACCGAGCAATCATCGGTATTTGAACGGAGGAAGGTTGATGAACGTCTTTCGGGAACTCCGTACTTAAGTACTGAAGATGAACGAAGCTCATTGATAAGCAAAGGTGTAGCAACCTCATCACGTGTAGCTCCCACAGGAGAAGACCACCAGATATAGCCTGTTTCCTTATTTTCAAGACCGATAATGGCATTTCTGTCATCAACGAGCATTTTAAAGCTGTCGTTTTCAGTAGCATAGCGATATGTGCCGTAAACCTTATCAAGCTCAGGACTTACCCATGCAAAGCCTGTACCTTCTTCATCGGTAAACACAAGCTTGCCGTCTTCTTCGCGGTCATAGGTGTAAACGGCTTCGATATCCTTGTAATCGTCGTCCATAAGCTCTAAAGTTTTTCCGTCAGCTGTTCTGAAAAGATAAGGATCATCAAGAGTTGAGATAACCTGGCGGATTTTTATAGCTTTTGTAAGGTCCTCATCAACGTAAAGCAGATATCTGCCTGCCTCGCTGACATAAACCTTGCCCTCATCGCATTTACTGCTGTCGTCAAAGGAAGCCACAGCCTTTCCCTTTTCGGGATCAACGGCAACGAGGTCGCCAAGCTTTTTCACAAGGTCTATCTGCTCCTCTGCCTCGATCTGCTCGGCAGTAGGCTCAGCGTTCTTGTCATAATCTTCCTTATCCTTGGGATTTCCTCCGTGCATAGCCCAGATTTCATCCTCATACTCATCGCTTTTCATATAGATATCCAGACCGTCCACATTACCTATATGGTGAAGAAGCTCCTGAGCCTGCTGGGCGGTAAGCTCGACCTCTTCCACGGACTCCTGACGCTTTGACTCCTCTTTTTCAGTGGAAGTCTCATCACCCTCTGTTTCTGCAGAAACTGCATCTGAATTTGCTTCCTCGTCGTTAACGGCGTGAATAGTACCTGCTGTTGACATCATTGAAACAGCAAGCAGACAAAGTAAAAATTTCTTGAATTTATTCTTCATATCTTATATCACCGCCGTTCCTAAACTCTGATTCTGTATGAAAGCTCTGTGTAGATTGATAAAATGAATACCCAAACCTGCTGGATAAGTGAAAGAAGAAGTACAAGAAGGAACAGCATAATAAGCATTGCCACAACAGTAGCCACAACTGCTCCCACAGTCTTGAGGAAGGAGTACTGATGCACAGCCTTGATAGCTGAGAAAATCAGTATAACCGTCCAGCCTGTACCTATTATTTCGATTGCCTGCATAAAGATGTACTCATCTCTGATGAGGAAATGCGAAAGAATTACATTAATGTAAATCTGAGCAATGTACGGGATAAGCGCATACGCACTGTACACGCAGATATTCTTCATTGTTCCCTCGCCGTCAAAGAGAGTACACACAGCCCAGTTTCCCACTACCCACGTAGCAAACAGGACGATACTCTTAACGAGATAGGGAATGATATTGAAGGTTTTATCATAGCTTACATAGAACTGAAAGCCGTATAATCTTCCATAGGCAATGGTTGCGAAGAAAAAGAGCAGTACTATAAGACCTGCGATTTTAAGCGAGCCTGCCTTTTTCCATCTCATATCCTCAAAGCCTTCAAAGGGGTGGGTAACGGCATGCTTTACCCACTGCTTCTGAGTTAAATCCATCATAGCTGTTACTCCTCCTCTCCTGCTTTATAACGTCTTTCAAGAAGCTCTGCTCTTTCGATAGCTTCCTTTGCCAGTCTGCGTTTTTTAAGGTATCTGCCGAGTATTATCAGACCTATCGCCAGAATAATCACTATAACGATTATAGCTGTGAAGTGTTCCTTCAGGAAGTCCATACGATATCCCTCGAACGCCTTATTGTAGATACCGGGCATATCAGCAAGCTCGGCATATTTCATAGCGCCCTCGTAATCGCCCGCATTGAGAAGTGCTGAAGCGACGCCGATGTAAGCTCTTCTGTAGTTACCGTCACGCTTGAGAACCTCATACCAGGGCTCTAAAGCCTCTTCATAGTAGCCTGCATTGTAGAGAGCAGTAGCCTCGTGAACGATTTTACCGAATGAAGTCTCTACAAAAACAGTAACTGTATTTTTCTGCTTATCGGCAACGTAGAGGTTATTGCCCATTGATTCAAGAGCAGAAACCTGATCAAAACCGCCAAGCTGTTTAGCTATTGTACCTGTAATGAACAGCAGGTTGCAGTCCTCATCGTACTGGAAAACACGACCTGTTGTAAAGTCAAGACAGTTGATGCTTCCGTCGTCAGCGATGTCGATATCGCAGATTTTAGGAGCATAGCTTGTGTTTGATGATGTATCATACATAGGAACATAGTCGCCGAATTTCAGCTCAAGACCTGAGAAAATATTGTTTCCTGCAGCATTGAGCTTCTTTACTGTATCTGTGGTCTGAGTTGTTGAAGATGTACAGGTAAAGATAAAGTCGCCCTCAATATCAAAGCTTGTGATACCTGTAGGGATATTTCTTGCCTTTCTTGCCTTTTTTTCCTCAGATGTAAAGATGTTCATAATGTAGTTGCCCACGATTTCCGCAGTAGGCTCTACACGGTTAGCGCCGTAAAATCCCATAAACTCGCCGTCGGGAGCAAACATTGCCGCACCTGTGGTAATGTTTCCGAGAACGATATAAACGTTTCCTGCCTTATCAGCAATAACACGCTGAGGAAGGAAGGTTCTCTGCTGGTCGAAAACCTCAGAAGTAGGCTTTGTGATTTCCTTTACAACGTTAGCGTCGTAATCGCAGATAAGAACTCTTGCGTTTTCATTATCGGCAATATAGATAAGGTCATTTTCAGCAGAAACATAAACTCCCATAGGTGCAGCGAGAGTTGTCTTTGAGCCATCAGGCATTGTAAACTCATCGTAAACTTTAAGAACTTCGTCAAACTGAGAATTAACAGTGACGATTCTGTTGTTTCCGCTGTCAACGATATAGAAGATGTCGTTGTGGTCACGGAAGATATCCTGTGGCGAGCTGAAATGTCCTACGCCAAGGTCATTTCCCGAAACCGATTTTTCAGCGATATATCCTGCCTGGGAAGGAATAGCCTCGCCCCAGCGGTCATAGTTGTAAACATCGTATGGTTCATCGGCTGATGCTGCAAGCGAGGTAACGCTACCTCCGAGAAGCACACCCGTAAAAACCAGCGACAAAAGCTTTTTCAATCCTTTTTTCACTTATTTCACCCTTTCTGTGCTTCTTATTCCTTGATACCCGAATGAGCCATTGTTTCGATAACGTTTTTCTGTGCTATCATAAATACAACAATAGGCGGTACAAGCATAAATACTGCCGCAGCCATTGCCACACCCGCTCTTGCAAGACCTGATGTAGCTGCCTGCTGAACAACTGTAGGCAGAGTCTTGTATGCTTCGTTGAATACTACCGAGCCAGCCTGAATATTCCACGCTGCCTGGAAGGCGAAGATGATAAGAGTCATCAGCGCAGGCTTCTGGTTGGGCATTACGATCTGCCAGCATATACGGAAGAGTCCCGCACCGTCAACCTTAGCCGCGTCAATCATAGCGTCGGGAACCTGACCTATTGACTGTCTCATAAGGAAGAGTCCCATTGGTGAAGCGATTGACGGGAAGATGAGCGCCATATATGTATCGATCATATTGAGCTCTGCCATAACGATATACTGCATAATGTAGATAACGTTGCTCTGATAGAGAAGTGCGATAACGATAACGCTGTTGAGGAATTTACAGCCGGGGAAACGGCACTTTGCAAGAACAAAGGCTGCCATTGAGCCGAAAACACACTGCGCAACGGTTACTGTAATAGTTACAAACACGCTGTTGAACACGTATCTTGAGAAAGGAACCTGATTGCTCTTGAGAACAGCAAACATATCGCCGAAGTTTTCAAGAGTAGGCTCTATTGCATAAAGCTTCGGAGGGAAGATAAAAAGCTCTTCTACCGGCTTTATTGACATTACTACCGCAAGGTAAATGGGAAGCGCCATAAACAGTCCGAGGATAAGGAGGAACAGAAAGATGCACACGGTTCCGCCGATTTTTCTTCCGGCCTGCTTGTTTGAAGCCTTGAGCTTCATTGTATTAACCTGAGCCATTTTTCTCCTCCTTAGTTCATATATTTGCTGAGAACCCTGCTTATCAGCTTATTGCATATGTACATCGCTACGAAGAGCACCATACATATTGCCGAAGCATATCCCATTTCGTATCTTACCCAGCCGTAGTCAAAGGCGTGGGTCATAATTGTGTGTGCCTTGTAATCGGTACTGGGGAATCCTACGAGATTCTGTGCAACAGTACCCGCTGTAAACGAGCTTACGATCTGCATAACCGCAGCGAACATAAGCTGAGGTCCCATTGAAGGAATCGTAATGTGGATAAGGCTCTGCCAGCGTGTTCTGATACCATCGATAGCGCCTGCTTCGTACATTGAGCCGTCGATATTCTGGAAGCCCGCACGAAGCGACAGGAAGCCTGCACCAAGTGAGATCCACAGCTGAACCACAATTGAAACGCCCAGAACGTAATTTGCGTCTGTAAGCCACTGGATAGGAGCATTTATCAGACCGAGATTCATCAGGAATGAGTTGATGTATCCGTATGTATCACCGCTGAAGATAAGTTGCCATACAGTGTAAACGTTTGCCATTGACGGAGCGTAGAATATAAGTGTGAATATGGTCTTGAGCTTGGGGTGAAGCTCATTGATAAGCCACGCAAGCACAAAGCAGAGCACATAGCTTACAGGACCTGTGAAAAGTGCGAAAACAATTGTAACACGGATTGATTCAATGAAAATCTTATCCGAAAGGAAAAGTGTCGTATAATTTGAAAGTCCGATGAATTTCGGTGCCTGAGCCATATTGAAGTCGGTAAATCCCATAGGAAGCGACATAACAACAGGAATAACCGTGAAAATGATAAAGAATATCATAAACGGAGCTATCATAAAATAACACGCTTTGTTCTGCTTCATTGCAAGCAGGGTAAGACGGCGGTTTTCGGCACGCGTCTTTTTGCCTATACTGTCTTTATCCAAGAATAACTCCTCCTTTACTATTCTGTATCGAGACCGAGATTTTCACGTTTTCTCTCGATTTCCTCGTTGATATCCCTGTTGTACCACATAAGAGTATCACGGGGATTTTCCGCTTCATTGACAACTTCTCTGAAGGCGTTCATAATATTTCTTGTTACTGCGTATGATGAGGGAATTACGGGAATTTCAACAAGCTCGCTCTGCTGATCCCAAAGACGCTGATACTCGTCGTTTGACCATGAAAGCTGTTGCAGAGCCTCGATATTTGCTGTATCGAAGCGTCCCATTGTACCGAGGAGTCCTTCGATCTGTGTACCGTAGTGAACCTGAGCCTCTGTACCGGTAAACCACTTGATGAACTCCCATGCATTTTCCTTATTCTCCACCTTCTTGAAGATTACAGCACCCGAACCGCCTGAGTTTGACGCGTGGGAAACAGTGCCGTCTGCCTGAACTGTTCCGGGAACCTGAACGAAATCCCAGAGTCCCTTGATTTCAGGTGAAGCAACAGTAAGCTGATTGAAGAAGGTGTAGTTTGCGATAACGATAGGATACTCGCCTGTTCTGAAACGGCTGAAGGCGTCGTAAGACTGAACGAAGCTGTACTGAGTATAGAAGTCAGTCCACTTCTCAAAAGCGTTTACCGCTTCGATTGAATCAAAGTTTGAAGCAGTCTGCTTTTCATTGTAATAGTTTGTACCGCTCTGGAGGAGGAGCATTGCAAATGTATGGCCTGCCTCAGTTGCGGGAGAGATATTTGCGGGTGGAAGGATAAGTCCCACGTTCATATAGTTTCTCTGAAGAGCGGGAAGCATATCGATAAGGTCGTTCCATGTTTCGGGCGGAGATGTATAACCAAGCTCTGTAAGAACATCGGTACGGTAGAACATCATAGGGAAAGTCTGGCTGATGGGCAGACCGTAAGCTCCGCCGTTGTACTCATAAGGAGTCATAGCATTTTCTTGGAAGCGTGTGGAAACCTGCCGGTAATCCTCAAACTGAGAAATATCAACAAGCAGATCACGTGCAGCAAGGTTGACGGGGAATTCACCGCCGAGGAAGAGTGCAACATCGGGGCCTTTTCCTGCGAGAGTAGCCTCAACAACACCGCCTACAACGAGATTAACCGAAACAGGAATACCGTATTCGGGCATAAACTCATTCTCAACCATTTCCTTAACAACGGTAGCCTGGTCACGTCCGAGACTTACCCACAGGTTGATAGCGTCCTCGCCTGTAACATCGGAAAGAGTTGAATAATCCTCAAAGAACGAGCCTACAAAAGCCTTAACGCTGAAGCCTACGCTCTTTGTGAACTTTTCGTCTGTGCTTGAAAACTTCTTATCTGCCGAAGCAAATTCGATATAGTCAACCTCAAGGGGCTGATCACGGTAATCTCTCATCCATGATGAGATTGAAGTAATATTGTCCTTGATCTGTGAAAGGTAATCCGGAACTTTAAGTGGCTTATCAACGCACTTGTCAAGGATTACTGTCATTCTTTCAAGAGCAGCAGCCTCAGAGCCGGCTGAGCCTGAAAGTCCCTCGATCTCGTCCTGAGTATCCTTAAGCTCCTGAGAGAGTCTTGCAAGCTCTTCAATGAGGTTCGGGATTTTCTCGTGAACGTAGTAGTCGGTATACTGGTCAGGTGCAGGACCTGTTATCATCAGTATCTTTCTGTAATATGTATTGAGCTCGGTAACGATAGAGTCGAGCTTTCTCAGTGAATTTCCGATCTCGCCGGGCACAGCCTCCATAGTGAAGGTGTGGTCCTTATCAGCTGTGAGGTATACATATATATAGTCACCGTCTGCAGTTTTGGGAGAAACAACGCTCCACTCGCTGTCGTAGAAGAATTTAACCTGATCAAACTCCTCGCAGATAACCTGACCGTCAACGTAAAGACGTCTGTTTGAGTAGAATCCGCGCATCTGATTCTGGCGTGACTTGATACCGATTTTGTACCAGCCGTCGCTCTTGATATCCTCAGCCTTGATAACCCATGTAGCAGTCTGGAGTGCCTTTTTCCAGTTTCCGCTTCCCAGAGTATTGTAAACCACCTTTGTGGGGTGTGAAGGCGAAATAAGATAGCTTGTGCTGTCTGAAGTGGGATAAAGAGTTGAATCTGATTTATAAACAGCCGATTCTCCTTCTATTCTGAAGAGATTTGAAGGAGTCTGCTCAACGCTTACGGAAGCATCTACAGAAGCTGTATAATCGCCGTATGAAGGAAGCTCTGCGGGATTGTAGAACTTGAAGCTTTCGATAGCAAGCCCCGCTTTTTCCGATGTAAAGGTAATTTCGTGCTCACCTTCTTCAAGGAAGAAGATAAGTGGCTCGTTGAAGAGTCCGTCAACATCGCCGAAATCGCCGGTGCACCATTTGCCCTGCTGAACCTGTGAAGGTCTAACCTGATTTCCTCTTGAGTCGGTATAGATATCCTTTTCGTTCACCCATACCTTATTTAAAGTAATACGTGAAGCTGTATCGTAAGGGATCTGCCCATCGATTTCCATTGAAAGCTCGATTGCAGAGCTGTTTGACTCCATAGGGAAATAGTTGATATTCACACAGTAGATACCTGTTTCCCCTACATTAATATTATATGTAAGCTCGCCCTCCTGACTTTCCCAGATGAGAACGTCATCGCGCATATCATCGGCAGTACCGTAGCTTCCCTTGGAAAAATCGCCGTTTTCAGCAGAAACATAATCGCTTCCCTTAACAGTGATTTCGCTGTCGGGACGGTTTTCGCCCGCATAGATATCGTAATAATCGCTGTAGGTAAGCTGTTCCGCGTCGATCATTTCGATAGTATAGTAATCATCAAGCATAGCCTTTGCCGTTTCATCTGAAACAGTATCTGCCTCTGCTTCGACAGCACTTGCCTGAAGCGAAGAAACAAAGCTTCCGGACATCATAAGGCACGAAAGAAATCCGGCAGTAAACTTACTTGCAAAAAGTTTTTTATTCACTTAATCTCCACCTTTCCGCACGCAGACGGTGCAAAAGTATATAATGGCATAGTTTTCCTATGCAAAAGGGTACAATACCCCCTTGTAAGTCATAATCAGCGACAAAAGCCGTTGTAAAAAGAAAGAAAGTCCACGAAAACAAGCCTGATTCCGGCACAATCCGCTTAAGTTGAGAGAGGGTGCGGGTTACGTGCATAAAAAATCAAGCAAAAACCTCCTTTGTCGTGATACACAGGAGTTCAATATTAAATTTGGTTAAATTGCTGTAAAAAATCCGTTCCAAACTTCGGCTGCCTATGCCTCACGTTCTGATTATTATGCATTTTCACTAAACTGCATAAATCTTACCCAATAAGTATATCAAATTTATTTGAAATTGTCAAGAAGATTAGACATTATCTGTTTAATATAATAAATTTGCTTAAAGATAAGACACAATACAGCAATATGCACCAAGATGTTTGTTTAATTTAACCACCACTTCTTGCAGGCTGTACAGTATTCAACAGGTTTAATTGTGCAGTTTCACATCTGCTATAGCCGTTTCGCTTTACCTGAGCATAGTTTCCTTTGTTGACAATGCTATTGCATAATGATATAATGTATGTGCAGTTGCGTATGCGGGTATATGCTTCGCAATAAACTGCTGATTATTGCTCTGTATACACAATTCGCTTCGATATAAGCTATTTGCGTAGCGAGCAATATAGAAAGAAATGAAAGGGGTTATTTAATTGAACAAGGTTCTTGAGGTAAAAGCACTCTCGAAGCAGTATTCAAAGGTGCTTGCCGCAAACAAGGTTTCCTTCGATATCGGCGAAGGCGAAATCTTTGCTCTTATCGGTCCCAACGGTGCCGGAAAGACAACAACTATACGTATGATATCCACATTGCTTACTCCCACAGACGGAGATGCTATAGTCAATGGATACAGTATTGTGAAAGAGCCCGAAAAGGTCCGTGAGTGCATCACATACCTTCCCGATGAGGCAGGCGCCTACAAGACTATGACAGGTATCGCCTATCTTAAGTTTATGGCAGGACTCTTCTCTACCGATAAAAATGTAATCGACGGCTATATTAAAAGAGCTTCCGATATCTGCGGTCTCGGGGATAGACTGAATGATAAAATCGGCACCTACAGCCGTGGTATGATAAGAAAGCTTCTTCTTGCAAGAGCTGTTATGACAAAGCCTAAGCTTGCTATTCTCGATGAGGCTACAAGCGGTCTTGACGTTCTCAACGCAATCGAAATCAGAAAAATGATAAAGAGGCTCGCCAAGGAAGAGGGTATGTCATTCCTGCTTTCCTCACATAATATGCTAGAAATAGAGTTTGTTTCCGACAGAGTAGGTATCATCTCAAAGGGAAAACTTATGGTTACAGGCGGTATTCCTGAGCTTAAAGAGCGTTATAATGCCGCTAATCTTGAGGAAGTCTTTGAAAGGGTGGTGATTGAGAATGAAGTTCATTAACCTTTTGAAAAAAGAGCTTTCAGAGCTTCTTAATAAGCAGATGTTTATCGGACTCATACTCACAACACTTATCTTTATGTTTGTGGGCAATATTATGGAAACCACTATCAGCGATGCAGTGAACGAAACATATTCGCTGAATATCTGCAACAACGACGACGGCGATATGTCAGACCGCCTTATGGATATGCTCAGCCAGATGGGCGAAAATGACGCTCTCACTTTAAAGGTTGTGGAAGCTCAGGGCGAAGACTATGCCGATATCATCAACGATAACGATATAAGCAGTCTTATAATCATTCCCGAAGGCTTCAGCGACACTCTTGCAGAGGGAAAGCCCGCTGAGCTTATAAGCATTTCACGTATGACATCTGCCGCTACTATGTCAAACCTTTCAAACGACACAAGCGGAGCTGTAAGCGTAATCGAAAAATGCATTACAAACCTTCTTGCTGAAAATTCAGGACTTACTGCTGAAGACCTGGCTCTTATGGACGCTCCCATAAGCGTTTCCGAAAATACGGTAATCGACGACAAGTCAGCAGCTGTTTCTATGGATAACGTTATGAGCAAGGTTATGATGCAGAATATGATTCTTCCCCTTATCGTTTTCGTACTCATTATGATGACATCACAGACTCTTATGAGTGCAATCTCAAACGAGAAAATCGACAAGACTCTTGAAACACTGCTTTCTGCTCCTGTATCAAGAACAGCTGTAATCTCAGCAAAAATGATTGCCGCCGCTGTAGTTGCTCTCATCAATGCTGCAGTTTATATGGTAGGCTTCTCGGTTTTCGTTTCGGGTGCTACCGATACCGTTAGCGAAGAGCTTTCAACCTCTGTTGTTACACAGGCTATTTCCGTTGAGGTCGCTCTTGCTCAGCTGGGACTCTCACTGGGAATTACTGACTACCTCTTCATCGGAATTCAGCTCTTCCTTACAATTATGATCTGTCTTTCCGTATCTCTTATTCTCGGAGCTATGGTCAACGATACAAAGTCATCACAGACTATGATCATGCCCATTATGATGCTGGCAATGGTTCCCTATATGATTTCTATGCTTGCCGATGTAAACGCTATGCCTACAGCTGTACGCATGCTGGTTTACGCTATTCCCTTTACACATACATTCTCGGCAATGTCTAACCTTATGTTCGGAAACGACGCTATTTTCTTCGGCGGACTCATCTATCAGGCTGTGTTCTTCGCAATCTGTATGTTCTTTGCCCTCAGACTGTTCAAGTCAGATAAGATTTTCACTATCTCGCTTAATTTCGGTCAGAAGGCTAAGTTCAAGAAGAATTCGGGTAATAATAACGAGGAATAAAAAATTAAAGCTGTCACACAAAAACGTGTGACAGCTTTTTCTTTCGGGCGGATGATAATTAAATCAACATTCCATTCTTTTTATAAACGTGAAAAAGCAAATTGATTCTGAATAGGGCTCTGCAAAATAAAATTCAATCTTGTATGGAGCATTCCCGTGATAAACATACACAATCTCTTTATATACTTGTGTATCCACATCATAGAATGGTGAGTTATATCCAAACTCAAACCTGTCTTGTATATCCGAATAAGTAAAATCACCTACAACTAATCCATCGATTACCTCATACCCTGGCATAATGCCTATACTATCAATTTTTCCTTCATTATCACAATGATAGGAATATGAAGCATCAACAAAGAAATTATTAATATTTTTTGCTTCATTATGATTAAGTTCAATAGCATCGCCTAAATCATATATTTCATAACCATACTTTTTCAAATAATACATAGCCATATAGTAATTGGATTCAACCCATTCAAAAACATAAGACTCTGGAACATAACCTATTTTTTTATATCCATAACTTATATAACAAGCCCCCTCATCTCTACCAAGTATCTCAACATCTTCTCCCCATGAAATAGTATCATAATAAATATCATTTACAGAATCTTCATACACATTTGTAGATAAGAACCCATTATCAAAGCGAATTGTTCCAATACGTTCTTGCTCATATAATTTAAAATCATCATCTACCCTAACTTCTGGCGATTTGGTACTCACTTCAATCGCTTCTGTTTGTATTTCGTTACTTATTTCTGCTTTAACATTTTTCTTTTCATTTGAAACTTGATGATTTTTTGTCAAAGAAACAAGTTTAATAATAAATATTAATATTACTATTACAATAACACCAACAAACAAATACTTATACTTTTTTCGTGTAGAATTATATTGTTTATTACATTTACTACAATAATCGTCAACCAATTCATTTCCACAATTTTTGCAAAACATATCAAGTACCTCCTATAATATAGATTTATAAGTTAATTATAACACATAAGTGTTCAAATGTCAACATATGTATTCATAAAATCCTCTGAAAGCGTTTATCATATACTCAGAGGTGATTATATGTTTATTCCGACTCTTGATTCAGTAATTGTAGGAAAGGTTATTGCGGATTTCCGCAAGAAAAAGGGTGTTTCACAAGAAGTTCTCAGCGGATTTGCCGATATCGGAAGAACTCATCTGAGTGCAATTGAGCGAGGTGAACGAAAACCCACTCTTGAAACATTGTATCGTATCGCCAATGCCCTTGAGGTTAAAATGAGCGACATCGTAATTGAAATTGAAAACAGGACAGCAAAATAAAACGTAGCAAAAGCTCTCTCCCCACAGTTAAATCCTCACTTTTCAGTATAACACCTCTTGACAACGGGAGAAAAATATGTTATTATTTCATTAGTTGAATAATACAACCTGACAATAAGGAAAAGAGGTGCAAGCTTTTTATGTGGAATTTCAGCAACGATCGTCCTGTTTATCTGCAGATTATGGACGTTATCAAGCTTCGTATCGCTACAGGTCAGTACCCTGTGGGCGGAAGAATCCCCTCTGTAAGAGATCTGGCAGAGGAAGCAAGAGTAAACCCTAATACAATGCAGAAGGCTCTTTCGGAAATTGAAAGAGAGGGCTATCTTTTTTCGCTGAGAACATCGGGTAAGTTCGTTACGGATAACCCCGAAACAGTAAGCAAGCTTAAAAGCCTGCTTTATACCGATATTATCAGCGAGTTTGTCAGCAAAATGAGGGAACTGGGTATTGATTCCGAACAGGCTGTTACGCTTGTGAAGGAGTACACAAACAATGAAAATCAATCTGAAAGGGGTAATGACTAATGTCTGAGATTCTCAGATGCGTTAATCTTTCAAAGTCATACGGTAAGAACGAGGCTCTGCACCCGCTTAACCTGACTCTTGAAAGCGGAAGAATCATCGGTCTTTTAGGACCGAACGGTTCCGGAAAAACTACACTTATCAAAATGATATGCGGACTTTTAACACCTTCGGGAGGCGAGATTTATGCTGACGGAAAGAAAATCGGCCCCGAAACAAAGGCTGTTATTTCCTATCTTCCTGAAAGAACCTATATCCCCGAACATATGAAGGTGAAGGAGATTATCGCCTATTTCTGCGATTTCTATGCTGATTTCAGAAAAGATGTGGCAGAGGAAATGCTCAGAAAGCTCAACATCAATACCGAATCAAAGATAAAGACTCTTTCAAAGGGTACTAAGGAAAAGGTTCAGCTTATTCTCGTTATGAGCAGAAATGCAAAGCTTTACCTCCTTGACGAGCCTATCGCAGGCGTTGACCCTGCTGCAAGAGACTATATCCTCGATACGATTATCACAAACTATAATCCCGAAGCTTCGGTTATTATTTCTACTCATCTTATTCAGGATATCGAGCGCGTGCTTGACGACGTGATTATGCTTCAGTACGGCAACCTGAGAATGTACGGCTCTGCCGACGCTATACGTGAGGAAAAGGGAATGTCAATCGACGCACTTTTCAGGGAGGTGTTCAGATGTTAAGCAAGCTTTTTAAACACGAGTTCAAGTACTACATCAGAATTTACAGTGCTGTGTACATAATAATCGCTGTTACCGCAGTACTTACAAAATTTCTTCCTACTCTTGTAGAGGGAGTTTCCGAGGAATCTGAAACACTCTTCCACGTTGTTATTATCTTCTTTATTTCACTTCTTATCGGAGGCATCACATTCATTCTCTTCGGAGCCTCGGTCATCTCATATTTTGTGGGAATAAAACGCTTCAATAAGAGTATGTTTTCATCAGAAGGCTATCTTACAAACACTCTGCCTGTAACATCGGCTTCTCTTATTTCCGTAAAGCTGACTACAACAGTGGTATTCTACATTATCACACGAATTGTCTGCTCATTTGTATGGCAGATCGTTCTTCTTGATGAGTTCGATTTCTCCACACTGCTTCTTGAGTTCGGCAGTTCATCTTACGACAGCTCAATGGCAGAGATCATCACTGATTTCTTATCGGGAATACTCACCTACAGCGCTTTCATTCTTATGAGCTATATGTGTCTTGCTATGCAGTCGTCTTTCAGAATGAGCAAGTTTGTTTCAATTCTCTGTGCAATAGGTCTGCTGTTTGCGAATGTAATCGCTCTTGCAATTATTCTCGGAATAGTTTCGGGGGTTACAGATACAGACATACTCAGAGATGACTTCGCTCTGACAGAAAATATCGTTTCCATTGTGTATTATACTGTAATATGCACAGGACTCTTCTTTATAACAAATCTTCTTGTTTCAAAGAAGCTCAATCTTGAATAATATCTTGCAAGGGGACGGCTGTGCCGTCCCTTTTCTGTGGGAAAAATGCTCTAAAACAGGCGGTAAATCGGGGATTATTTATGTGAAACTCCAAAAGTTTACATATCCGCTTTACTTTGCACAGTCATTGTGCTATCATTGTAAAGTAATACTTTATTATTTTTATAAGGAGATATTTCTATGAAAAAAATCAATGCTTAAAAGAATCCTTACAACTGCTGTTGCTGTAACAATGCTCGCTGTTTCTGCCGGTTGCGGAAGCAAGGAAGACTCTGACGCCAAGAGCACTGCTTCAGGCGAGGATAACTCTCTCCAGGCTGTTATGGACAGCGGTAAGTTCGTTCTCGGTCTTGACGCTACATTCAAGCCTATGGGCTACACAGACGAAAACGACGAGATCGTTGGCTTCGATATCGACGTTGCTGAGGAAGTGTGCAAGAGAATGGGCGTTGAGCTGGTTAAACAGCCTATCAACTGGGATACTAAGGAAGAGGACCTCAACGCCGGCAGAATCGACTGTATCTGGAACGGTATGTCTGTTAACCCCTCAAGAGCTGAATCTATGAACCTTTCAGACCCCTATATGAAGAACGAAATGGTATTCGTTGTTCCCGCTGACAGCGACGCTAAGGGTATGGCTGACCTGAGCGATAAGAAGATCGGCGTTCAGAACGGCTCTACAGCTCAGACAATCCTTGAGGAAAGCGAAATCGGCGGTACTTGCTCAGTTCAGGCACTTGCTACAAACATCGAGGCTCTTCAGCAGATGGAGCTCGGCATCGTTGACGCTGTATTCCTTGATTCAATCGTTGCCGGCTATGAGATCACTTCAAGCGGTAAGGACTACGTTATCCTTCCCGACGGACTTCAGGAAGAAGAGTACGCTATCGGCTTCCGCAAGAACGATCAGAAGCTCAGAGATGAGGTTCAGAAGATCCTCGGCGAAATGAAGGCTGACGGAACTCTCGGCGAAATCTCAACAGAGTGGTTCGGAAGCGACGTTACTACTGTAAAGTAAGATAAAACAGAAAATTTTGCAAAAAATCCCGTAAGCTATTGCTATGCGGGATTTTTTTTGGTATAATGACTTTGTATGTTTTTATTATACTAATGTATTAATGAGGTGAATTTTCCTATGTCAGGCGCTGAAATACAAAAGGTCTTTTTAATCCTGCTGGATTACCTTGTACCTACGCTGAAAATCTTTGGTTTTACTCTTCTTTATTCAATTCCGCTGGGAATGATTGTGGCTTTGCTGAAAATGTGCAGATTCAAGCCCGTTTCGTGGCTTACGAATCTTTACATACTTGTAATGCGAGGAACTCCGCTGATGCTTCAGATCATCGTGGTTTTCTATGCCGTGCCTATGCTGAGACAGCAGGAAGGACTGCCTTCATTCCTGATGCATTTCCTTGAGAAAATCAATATCCAGGACGAAAACTTTATGTTCAATGCAGTGCTGGTTGCCTTTGTGCTCAACTACGCAGCCTACTTTGCGGAGATTTTCCGCGGAGGTATCGAGGCTATCCCCAAAGGACAGTACGAGGCTGCCGCTTCGCTGAGCTTTACAAAGACTCAGACCTTCTTCAGAATTATTCTGCCCCAGGTTGTGAAAAGAGTAGTTCCCGCAAGCGCAAATGAGGTTATCACTCTTATCAAGGATACCTCGCTGGCAAACGTTGTTGCCTATGAGGAAATCACTCTCAAGGCTAAACAGCAGATGCAGAATTACAGCTCGCTTACTCCCCTGTTTATCGCCGGAGCATTCTATTTCGTGCTTGCTATGATTTTAACCGTTATCGCTTCAGCTGTCGAAAAGAAGCTGAACTACTACAAATAAGGAGGTGCCTTTGTTATGGCTATGCTTGAAGTAAAAAATCTCTCAAAAAGCTTCGGCTCGCTCTGCGTACTGAAGGACATCTCCTTTAACGTGGAAAAGGGCGATGTTGTGGCTATTATCGGACCTTCGGGTTCGGGAAAATCCACACTGCTCCGCTGTATAAACCAGCTTGAAACAGCAAGCGGAGGCACAATCAAGGTGTGCGATATGGATATGCTTGTGAAAAATCAGAAGGGCAAAACCGTCTATACCGACCCTAAGACTCTGCGTGATATCAGACTGAAAATCGGTCTTGTTTTCCAGAATTTCAACCTTTTCCCCCACTTCAATGTGCTGAGAAATATTACCGAGGCTCCCGTAACTGTGCTGAAGCAGGCTAAGGCTGACGCTGAAAAAAATGCTATGGAGCTTCTGAAGAAAATGGGACTTGCCGATAAGGCAAAGGCTTATCCCTGCGAGCTTTCAGGCGGTCAGCAACAGCGTGTTTCAATTGCACGTGCACTTGCCCTTAATCCCGATATGCTCTTTTTCGACGAGCCTACATCTGCTCTTGACCCTGAGCTTACAGGCGAAATCCTCAAGGTTATCAAAGAGCTCGCCAAGGACGGTATGACTATGGTTATCGTTACTCACGAAATGGCTTTTGCCCGTGATGTTGCCGACCACGTTATCTTTATGGAGGGCGGAGTTATCGTTGAGGAAGGTGCGCCCGAACAGCTCTTCGGAAATACCGCTACCGAGCGTACAAAGCAGTTCCTGAAGAGATATAACGAGGGCTAACGTGTGCGGAATTATATACGTGATTGTGTAGGGGCGAACTGTGTTCGCCCTTTTATTCTGATTTTTTCCAAAATACGGGCGAACACAGTTCGCCCCTACACCCAATATACAAAATTCTATGAAATACAGAAAAAGACTCCCTCAGCTGTCTGCGGGAGTCTTTCTGTAAAAGGAGGTTGTACCGGCGTGTCGCCGGAGACACAATCTGATTATTGTAAGCGTAAAAGCTCTGTGGATTTGACAACAGCACTCAGTCTGTCTGCCATGTCTGCTCGGCAATTTTTATGGAAATTCTGTTGTTTATTATCTCGGTGCACTCCTGAGCGGTGCGCACTCCATCATAATAATATGCAACTTCCTCCTCAATAATATCCATAACGTCGTAGTCATAGAAATTATTATCGGTAAGGCTTCTCATATAGGAATCAAGGTACTCGTCCTTGAAGCCGAGATTTTTCTCAAGGGGAGAAAATCCAACGGGAAGTGACTCGAAATGCTTGTCGCCAAGGAATTCTTCAACAAGAAGCCATGCGCCCTCCTTGCAGTCAGAGCTTTCCATTATACTCATAACACTGTCGTATGAAAAGCCTCCGCCCTTGCCGTCGTAGGTGGGAGTTCCCACAAATATCAGCTCATCATCGCCGAAGGTACCTGTTTTCATCTCTTCAAAAATCTTCTCATTGTGAACAGCTCCGAAATAGACAAGAGCCCTATCCACTGCAAAAACATTGAGGTCATACTGATAGGTAGCGTCGCCACGTGTTGAAAGCTCCTTGGTAAGCTCTATAAGCTTTGTGAACTCTTCCCCGTTAAAAGAACATTCCCCTGTGTTGTAGTCGATATATCTTGAGGTAGAGCGGTAGATAAAATTGAAAAGATTTGTTACGGGGTCTGATGCTCCCACGCTTATGAGAGTATCCTCAGGCATCTTCTCCAGAGCTTCAACCATCTGCTCCGGAGTCCAGTTTTCGCTTACTCCCGGTACATTTTTCTTTTTTGCAATGGCTGTGGAAATAAAAAATCTTGTGGGCATTGCAATAAGCTTTCCGTCATCTTCATTGGCAGTAAGCAGATTTGAAAGGAAATCCTCACGTGCAAGGGGAGAGCTTTCGCTGTCGATAAGGGAATACATATCAGCTATTGCTCCCTTGCCTGCCAGATTTTTTATAAGGCTGTAATCCATTACGCAGATTATATCGGGAGCGTTACCCGAAACGATTTCCATATTGAGTGCGGTTGAAAAATCCTTTGTCATCTCGGTATTTTGTATCTGACGCAGTACAGCCTCATACTGCCCCTCATACTGCTTGTTGAAACGGCTTACAGCACCCTCATACTCGTCTTTAAGACAGCCAGCCAGCGCAAAGTCGATAACCTTTTCTCCGCTTTCGTTTACCTCGCTTATCTCAGTTGTTACAGGCACTCGGTTGATACCGCTGTTTTTGTTTTCCTCTCCCTTTTCACTGCACGCCAATACTGTTGTGCACAGCGAGAGGACTGCTGTAAGACATACAGCTCTGTTAAATTTCTTTCTGTTCATTCTTTTCTCTCCATTTCTTCATTTTTCGTTTTTCTATAAGATCAAGGACAAGCTTTACTCCCTTGATGATATACTTTTTGGCAAGCCTTGCTCCCTTGACAGCAAGCCACACAAGCGTTACTGCGGGAGGTATCATAAATATTATTCGCCACAGGTAAATAAAGCTCAGCTTGCTTTCAACCATAAGCGATGCATTTTCCCACCAGGGATATTTTACCGCCTTTGTTTTAAGCTCTCTTTCGTGGAGCGTCTTTATTTTCCCCAATGTCCTTCCCCATTCAAAGCGCCCATTGTTTTCAACGGTATCTGCCTGCCACTGAGATGTTATTCCGCTGATTGTATTGTACGCGTAGCTTGTTACGGGCTCCGGCATAATTGCTTCGTAACAGCTTACCTTTGTGAAATCCCCTTGTCCCATCATATTGCTTATGGCAGATGCGCCCTCATAGGTTACATAAAGCTGTGGAAAATCTCCACGGCATTTTTTCTCCTCTTTTGTATGTGGAGTATCAATTACAGCGGATATACGAAACTGAAGTCCGCCGATTTTTATGTTCATTCCCGCAATGTCCTCAGAGCCGTAAAGCGACCAGGCAAGACTGCGGTCTATAACAGCTCCGTCCTGCATAACATCGCTGTCGGTAAAGTACGCTCCGTCAAGAAGGGTAAAATTGCGCATAAGGAAGAAATCTCCGCCCACAGCAGTAACCTCTGCGGGAGCATATCCGTTTATATCGCTTGATACATCTGCCTTGCCAAGCTCTGCGCTGTATGCGTCGGGACAAAGCCTCTTGCCCTCTTCGGGAGCTATGGATACCGTTCTCAGATTGTTAAGCAGATTCTTTCTTATCTCTGCCACAGAGGAAAGCTCAAATCCCGGAGAGTCAGGAAAAAAACAGCTTACCTGGCTGTGACCGTCCTCTGAGTTCCAGCGCTGTGCTCCGTAGTTGTAATCCTGTGACAAAGCAAGCTTGTTTCCTATACAGGAAAGAGCTGTCACGGCAGAAATACACAGAATATTTATCCCGATAAGCACTGCTCTTTTAGTAATTTTCAGCTTCATAAAATCACCTGTCAATCCTTCATACGAACCTGATCACCCGATGCTATGGGAGCACTTGACGCTGTAATTATATACTGTCCGGGTTTGAGGTCGCCTCCCATAACAGCACTTGAAACCTCGTCGGAAGCGGAAACCTGAACGTCAATTCTTTCCGCATAGTAGCGGTTGCCCAGAGGAGTGCTCTCTGATCTTACAACAAGTACAAAGCAACCGTTAGCGTCCTCATAAACGGCACTCTTGGGAACAATTGTCTGATATTCACCTCTGCCACAGGGGATAGAAAGGTCAAGATAAGTTCCCGAATCAACATTTCCCGTTACGTCGAATACGAGAATTCTGTTTTTGGAGTTGCTTTCCGTATCGTTTCTGATTTCCGTAAGAACAGCAGTAACATCGCCTGTCCAGTTGTTGATTACCTCTGCCTTGGAGCCAACGCTGACTTTGTCTGCCTTTTCGGCTTCAACGCTGACCTTTACGGTATAGCCTCCCTCAGTGATGTCGATTACCGCAACAGGCTCGCCGGGAACGGTCATATCACCGGGATCGATGTTCACCATACTTACAACTCCGCTGTGTTCGGATTTTATTTCGGTCATACCGCACTCTGCCTTGATTTCGTCAACCTTTTTCTGCTGTTTTTCGATTTCTGCCTGCTTCGCGTCAAGGTCGAGGTCAGCGATCTGCTTGCTTATATTATCGGAATTCTGTGTCTTGTTGAGAGCTATTATAAGGTCCTCAAGGATACGCTGTTTTGCGGTAACATCTGCGTTAAGAGCGTTTATATCCGCGGGCTGTCCCTGATTACCTGTTTCAAAAGCTCTGATTGAGGCTTCAAGATTGATTATTTCGTTTTCAAGAGCTGTCTTTCTGCCTGAAAGAGTAGTTCTGACTGTAGTTTTTTCAGCGTCAAAAGCGGATTTTGCCGTATCCCTTGCAAGAGCTTTTGCATCAAGGTCAGCCTTTGCTGCGGTTGTGTCGGCTCCCTCGCTGAGCTGTTTTTCATAGAGTTCGTTTGCCTTTGCAAAATCTTCCTCTGCCGAAAGATATGCGTTGTACAGTGCCATAAGATCTCCTGTATATCCGGCGTCTGCCATAGCGTAATTATCGCTGTCAACTGCGGAAATGGCAGAGATAATTCCCGCAAGCTCATTCTGCTTCTTTGCAAGAGAGGTCTTGTTATTGTTGTATGAAGTCAATGCGCTGTTGTAGATTCCCTGCTGAGCAACAGCGTTGTCTCTTGCGGAAATAGCGGTATTAAGGTCCTCACGGGCATTTTTTATCGCCTGATTTTCAGCAGAGTAGTCAAACGGCACCACAAGAAGCGACTTCTGATAGTCAAGCTGAAGATTGTTGAGCATTGCCTCTGCTTCGGCAAGTTCGGGACTATCGCCTGTGCCTACAGTAAAGAGCACATCTCCCTTTGCGACCTCAAGTCCCTCTCTTATGAAAACCGTATCCACAATTCTGTTGTCGTCAAGCTTTATCTCATAAGCCTGATTGACCTCAACAACACCGCTTCCTCTTACACGCTCGGTAAGAGTTCCGTCTGTAACGGAATCTGTAGAAATTTCAGCAAGCGAGCGGTTCATAATTGTATTTGAGAAAAATGTGAGCACAAGCATCACTGCAAGAAAAACAATAAGTATATTCTTGATGATCTCACGCTTTCTTGCGGGATCTTTTCTGTCTGCTTCGTCATCTCTGAGGATTGACGCGGGAATTTCCTTTTCCGCTGTATTTACTGCATTATTCTTTTCATTCATAGTTAAAACTCCTTTTCACGTTATAATCAGCCTTTGATTCCGCCAGCGGTAATACCTTCAACAAGGTACTCTTCACCGTAGAGGAACATAAGTATTGTCGGGATCATATATACAACTCCCACAGCAAACGCCATACCCACATCGCCTGTGTTTATCTGCGACAGGAATACGGAAAGCGGGTGCAGATCTGATTCCTTCATCATTACAATGGGCTGTTCGACCATATTCCAGTAGTCGATGAATACAAGCATTACCACCGATACAAGAGCTCCCTTGCACAGAGGCAGACATACCCCGAAAAGCACCTGAAGCTCATTTGCCCCGTCAAGCTTTGCAGCCTCGATATATGAAACGGGAATTCTCTTCATAACCTTTGTGAGAAGATACACGCTGAAGGGCGAGAATATTCCCGGCAAGATTATAGACCAGCGCATATTGCTTATATATTCAGGCAGAGGCTTGCCCTGCTGAGTGAAAAACTCGGTTGCGGTATTCTTTATGAAATCAGCAACGAGGAAATTCGGCACAAGAGTTACCTGATAGGGCATAAGCATAAGAATTATGTACGAGAAGAAAATTATGCTCTTGACCTTGCCTTCATAGCGGGAAAAACCATATGCCGCAAAAATCGCAACAAGTATCTGGAAAACGGTTATCGGAACGGTAAGTATTACGGAATTCCAGAATTTAAACAGATATTCGGGACTCTTGAACAATACAGTGGAGTACTGCTCAAAGGATACAAAATCGGGTATGAATTTCAGATTAACATTTTCGGAAATATAGGTTTTCCTGTCACCTGTCATATTTCCGTACATCACACCGTAGTTTGACGAAATTTCGCTTGTTGCCATAAACGAATTTGCTATGGTAAGCACTGTGGGAAGCAGAAATGACACTGCCACAGCAAAGGCAAATGCCGTAATAACCACAGTGAAAAGCTTTTTTTTGCTTTTTCGCAGATTTCTCATTATTCCACATCCTCTCCGTATTTATTTTCAACAAACATAAGAACTCCGATTATCACTATCATCACAACAGCGAAAAGCACCGCCGCAGCCGAAAGCTTCTGATAATCAAGACTGTTGAAGGTGTTGTTCATAAAGTGCTGAAGCATATAAAGCTTGTCATAGGGATAATCACCTGTAAGCAGATAGACCTCACGGAAAATTTTGAACGAGTTTATCAGCGACAGAATGAACACGAAAACTACTGTGGGCGAAAGATATCTCAGCTTGATATGCACAAACTGGTAAAATCCGCCTGCCCCTTCAAGACGGGCAACCTCTATAATATCCTTTGGGATTGCACTTAATGCCGACATAAAAAGTATCATATTATAGCCAAGGTTCTTCCACAGGAACATACAGACTATGATGATCTGTCCGTGCTGTGATTTAAGCCAGTCAACAGGCTGTCCGCCAAACATTTCAATCACCTGATTAATGGTTCCGTGATTGTGGAAAAGAACCTGCCACACAAGAACTACCGACGCAGTGGGAACCATAAGCGGACTGAGGAAAAATGTTCTGAAAACGCTCTTTCCGGGGATTTTCGCCTCAAGCATAACCGCAAGCATCAGCGACAGGATCACCGCAAGCGGTACTGCCACAACCGAAAACTGAGCAGTATTCTTTACCGCCGTTATAAAGGCTGAGTTCTTGAAAAGCGCCTTGAAATTATCAAGATATACAAATTCATGCATTACGGGATTATTCACAAGAGAATAGTAAATCACGATGCAGAATGGTATGAAAAAGAATATCAGTGCTCCCACAAAGCCGGGAGCTACGCATATATTACTGAAAATCCTCTCTCCTCTTCTACCGCACTGAACCTTCCTTTTCTTTCTTTTTTTGTCCATACAACCACTCCTTTCAGAGGATAATTATCCCCTTTTACAGTACTTTCTGTAATACAGTGTTTTCTGCGACGAAAAAAGACGAAGAAAAAATATATTTTTTTATTTTAACTTTATTGTTTCTTGTCGTCCTGTAAACGCTCGTCACTTTTGACATCAGAATAGCTGTATATACTCTTTTTTTGTGCAAAGTGCTTTTTTTGTTTTTTCCACTTGACAACTCCTGTTTTTTATGATAAAATAACTTCTGTTGAAACGATAATATTCAATATGCGGGTGTAGTTCAATGGTAGAATTCCAGCCTTCCAAGCTGGTTACGTGGGTTCGATTCCCATCACCCGCTCCACCGTCAGATTGACGGTTTATTTATGCGCCTTTAACTCAGCTGGATAGAGTAACTGCCTTCTAAGCAGTAAGTCACTGGTTCGAATCCAGTAAGGCGTGCCATTCCGAAATGCTCCGTTTAATACAATGCTATTCAATGGAGCGTTTCGTTTGTATTTATATGGTGGGTGTAGCTTAGCTGGTTAAAGCGTCGGATTGTGGTCCCGAAGATCGTGGGTTCGAATCCCATCTCCCACCCCACACAAAGCCTTGTACATTTTGTACAGGGCTTTATTTTTTTGCACATTATCTGAAATCAGCCACAGGACAGCAACATTCCATAAAAATGCGCTTCAGCTTCCTCTCATTTCCATAACACACAAAAATTATATTACGTTTTTGTTAACTTTTCTTCAGTTTTTGTATTGCAATTTGCATAAAAATACGCTATAATTGGTTATAGTTACATAGCACATCAACAAATTACACAAGAGAGGAAGTGAAGGCACGCCTTGATGCGTGACATATTTATGAAACGAAACAATAAATTTTTTGCGCGTTTTTTCCCGGCACTTCTTGCAGTATATATAACAGGCATCAGTGCCTCAGTTAATTGCGTTTATGCTCAGAATACCGACGCTGAACCGTTTTCTCAGCCTGAAGCATCGCCCTCTCAGATAATCAACAGCAATGTTTATGATTACAGCCTTGTCTCCTCTTCTGCGCGAGGCGGGTGTCTTCCTTCAAAATACAGTATGGTTGATATGGGCTATACTTCAAATGTAGTTTCCCAGGGAAGTACAAAAACCTGCTGGGCTCATGCAGTCATTGCTTCATGTGAATCAAGTATGATTATGAAGGGCATCGCAGATAATAATGTCAACTTTGCTGAATCCCATCTCATCTGGTATACAAAAGGACAGGATATTACCGATGCATCTTCTCCCCTGTATAATGAATACGACGCAAACATCTATAAAGGCGTGGAGTGTTATGAATCGGGCGGTTATGATGCTCTGGCTTTAAATGCTCTGGCAAGAGGCAACGGACCTGTTTTTAATGATTATGCGCCCGATGTCGTTACAAGGCCTGTCTTTGATGAAAGCAAGCGTTATCAGTATAATGCACGCCTTCAGTTCAGTGAATCCTATTCCTTTGAAGATCAGCAAAGCGTAAAAGAAGCTATAATGACCAAAAGTGCTCTTTATGCAAGTTATACATCTGACGCCGGATACACTTTTAACCCGTTTATCTGGGAAACAAGCTATTATTACAATAAAACACATTCACCCGACGTAGCAGAACACGCTATTGCCATCGTGGGCTGGGATGATAATTATTCCAGATTCAATTTCGTTAACGGCGGAACCCCCTCAAAAGACGGAGCGTGGCTTTGCAAGAACAGCGGTGGCACCTCTTCAAAAGATGACGGATACTTCTATATATCTTATGAAGAGCCTTCTTTAACTGCTGAATGTCGTTCCTTTGTAATGGCGCCCGCAGATTATTATGACAAAATCTATCAATACGACAGTTTACGCACATCGTCTGTTGCTCCTGAAAAGAGCGGATATGGCATAAGCGTAGCAAATATTTTTACCGCCGACAGTAAAAGCACTCTTAAATGCGTGGGATTTTATACTGCCGAAAACGACACCGACTACAGAATAAGCATATATACCGATGTTTCATCAGATGATCCCGCAAACGGTACATTAAAAAGTGTCTTTGAAGGCAACATCGCCTATAAAGGCTATCATACCATTGAACTGCCCTCTGCTGTTGCACTGGAGGGAAATCAGACCTTCTCTGTTGTTCTCGATATCTGCGAAACCGATTCAAAATCACTTATATATGTTGACAACGGTACTAATTCCGATACAGGCTCTTTCATTGCAGACTACAATGTGGCAACAAATCAAAGAGATGGCTGGAAATGTACTCAGAAAACAATGGGCAAAGATGTATGTCTCAAAGCCATGACAAGCAACGATGTTCTCATCAGTGAAGAAAATTTCCCTGACACTGAATTCCGTAGCAAGGTCAAGGGTTTTGATGCTGACAACAACAATCTTCTGTCTTATCAAGAACTTTCAGCGGTAACTGAAATCAATGTTGCAGGTAGCAATACTTCAGACCTCACAGGAATAAAATACTTCTCATCATTGGAACAGCTTGTGTGCAGTAACTGCAAGCTCACTTCACTTGACGTAAGTGGTCTTGCTTCCCTGAAAACGCTTGAGTGTAGCAACAACTCCTTAACTACACTTAATCTGAACGGCTGTACTGCTTTGGAAACAATAAAATGTGAGATAAATGAAATCACACAGCTTGATATTACAAGCTGTAGTAAGCTTTCCGACCTTTATTGCAATAATAATAAGCTTACAGCGCTTGATGTTCAATACGCTCCTTTGCTGAAATTCTTAAACGCAAATGATAATCAGATTACAGCTCTTGACCTTTCAAACAATACTGAGCTTGAATCTGTCTATTGCAATAATAATAAGCTCACATCTCTTAAGCCGGGCAATAACAGCAATATGAAAACCATTGAATGTAAAGAAAATCTGCTTGAATCAATTGATGTCAGTGGATTGACAGGCCTGACCTGGCTGTACTGTAACGGTAACAAGATAAGCTCCCTTGACGTTAGTGCCTGCAAGGAAATGTATAATCTCGGATGCGGTCAAAACCCTTTGACAAGCCTTAATATTGATGGTCTTGCAGGGCTTGTAAATCTTTATATCCACGAAACATATCTGCCTTTTATCGATGTCACAGGATATGACGCTTTAAGTCTCTTGTATACTCCTAACTGCGTTACAACTATTTCTGATGTAAACTGCAGTGAAATAAACAAGCTCGGACTCGATCTGTCAAGAATGTCACATATTTCAGGCGCATCTGTTGTAAACGGACGCTTACAGCCCGATTCTGCCGATGTAGTTAGTATAACCTATACCTATTACTGCGGAAATAACTATTACCGCGAATTCTCAATTAAGCTTGACAATGTTTCTCATAATTACGGAAACGGAACTTTTATTAACAGCGATTCTCATTCATTAACCTGTATTGACTGCGGTGTACGCACAGATGCAGAGCATTCTTTCAATGACGATGAATGGTGCGACCTCGGAAATGGCACCCATTCACAGAAATGTGCCGATTGCGGGTATGCTCCTGTTCCCTCAAAGCATATTTACAGTGGCTGGAGCCCGGCTTCAGACTCTGGTCATGTAAGATACTGCGAATTGTGTAAGGCTCCACAGCACAACCAGCACAGCTTTGATACCTTTGTCATTAAAAATGATATCAAGCACATCTCGGTCTGCTCTGACTGCGGTTATGAATTGGAGGGAAAACATAATTACGGTGATTTGTATTCTGTATCAGACTATGAACATCAACAGATTTGTCAGGATTGCAAACACAGTATTTCTTTCCCCCACGATATCGACTCTGTAACCGATAACCGCAACGGTACCCATACCAATAGCTGTTCTGTCTGCGGAGACAAATTTACAGTTCCCCATAACTACTCTGAAACTATCAACAACGGCGATGGTACCCATACGCAAAAATGTACCGACTGTAATGCAGAATCAACAGCTGAACACAAATTCAGTCCCGCCTGCAATTACAAAAACGGCTGTCACATTCAGTATTGCGCTCACTGTGACGCCACATTGGAAAATCCGCATACCTTTAAGGACTGGAAAGCGCTGACAAGTGCAATTCATATCCGTGTATGTACGACATGCGGTGCTCCCGAAACTGAAAAGCATGATTTCAGCCAGTGGACACAGTGCAATGAACATTCACACAACCGCCGTTGCAATACCTGCGGATATTCAGAAACAAATCTTCATATCCTCAATGATTACACAGTTCTGCCCGATGGTACGAATATGGTAAACTGCAAGGACTGTGACTATTCACAGAAGCATATCCATAAATTCAGCTTCTGGACATCTGCCGAATACGGTTACCACATCAGAGTCTGCAGAGAGTGTGGTTTGCCTGAAAGAGCAGAACATACCTATGAAAAATACGAGAATAACAATGAGTTCGTTCATAAAAAAGTCTGCTCTGTATGCAACAAGTCTGAAATCGAACCCCACGATTACTCTGAGTATGCCAATCTGAACCATGAGGCACATGAAAGAATCTGCAGTCTGTGCTCTGCTACCGAACAGGAAGAACACGTGATTTCGGAATATAACCTTGCAGATATTTCTTCTCACTCCGGTTTCTGTATCTACTGCAAGGCTGAAGTTTCATCAGACCATTCTTTTAATCAGATTTCTTCTGACAACAATATTTATCATAATAAAATCTGCGATATCTGCGGTTATTCTTTACCTGAGCTTCATACTATGTCAGACTGGAACTGCACCGAAGGCGAAAACCACAGCAGATACTGCGGGATATGTGATTATACAGAATCAGGCAAACATCAATCAGAGCATTGGTATTACAGTTCAGATGCTTCTCATTCAGCATTCTGCGAAATCTGCAGTAAGTCTTCAAAGGCAGAACATAATTATACCGTTTGCTTCAGCATATCAGAACACCAGCATCAGCTGGTCTGTGCTGATTGCTACAATATGATTCCCCAAAGCCATACCTTCGGCGAATGGTTCAGCAATGCCGACGGCACACATTCAAAAATTTGCTCTGACTGTGGATATGTGGAAACTGAAACTCATTGCTTCAGCCAATGGGAACTGAACAATGGTCAGTATACAAGAAGCTGTACCGCCTGCGCATATCGTGAAGGACCAACAATCTGCGTCGGCAAGTGGGAAGACCTGGGCAATGGTCAGCACAAAAGAATATGTACTGATTGCAGAAGTGTTCAGAAGGGATATCACACATACACCGATTGGATTGACTATGACGGAAATCATATGAGATTCTGCACAGGATGCGGTATTTCTGAGCACGGCAACCATAACTACGGCGACTGGGCAGATAACTGCAACGGTGCTCATTCAAGAACCTGTATAGACTGCGGACACATTGAAACTTATCTCCATAACTACAGTAGCTGGACAAATAACGGCGATGGTACTCATTCAAGAACCTGTGATATATGCTTAATTACTCAGACCAATAAGCATATCAGCACAAATTGCTCTGATAACCTTAACGGCAAGCATACAGGCACCTGCAGTATATGCAATGCAACCACCGAAGAAAATCATAACTGCACAAGCTGTATACCTTCAACAAGAGAAAAGCATATATACATTTGTGATGACTGCGGTAATATTGAAGCTTCAGAACACGTCTTTGAAACAAGCAACAATATCTACCAGAATACTCAGACACGAACCTGTATCGACTGCGGTTACACCGAAACTGTGGCTCTCGACTATCTGATCGGAGATATCGACGGAAATAATTATATAGATGTTTTCGATATGCTGATATTCAGAAGATATATAGTAAATGGTTTCCCGACAGATGAATCCAGGTATTCTGCAGATATCTCAGGCGACGGCTCGGTTACAATGATAGACTTTATGCTGTTCTGTATGAGATATTTCTAACGCTGAAATCCATAGCACAAACAAAACCTCTGTACCATAACGGTGGTATTCTTATAGGAGAATATATGAGTATATTGAGGGAAACCCTTTTGAAAAAGGGTTATCCCTCAAACTCCTTTCCTAAAACTTTCAAGTTTTAATTTAAGCCCCATAGGGTGCACACATCAAGTAAAGAAGAAATTTAATTATTTCTCCGTGTGTACCCTATGGGGCTTAAATTAGACTCAAAAGTCTTTGTAGGGGGTGTGGGGGCAAACTTTCTTCAGAAAGGTTCCCCCACTAAATACACATAAATTCCTATTAGGACATCACCGATAATACAGAGGTTTTTCATTTCAGTATAAAAGCTCATCAAGAGCAAGCACTATCTCGTCAAGCTCACCGTAGGTGCGCATAAGCAGATATCCCGTATTTGCAAGCACTGCGTCAACAAAAACATCACGCTCCTGTCTGTCGGGACGTGAATGTGTGGAATCATCAAGCTCTATCAGCATAATAATATTCGCTTCGTCGTCTGCAAGAGCAAAGTCGATATGCTTTGCCTTTATCTTGTTGAAGCACTCCATAAAAACCGAGCGGTTTTTCTTCTCCTTAGGCTCGATAAGGTCGGCAAGACGCACTTTTGTAAAGATATGAAGTCCGTATTCCTCGGCAAGTGGCGCAAGTGAGCAGTAAAAGCCGTATTCTCTGCCTGTGAGGATATCCTTACGGCAATACATTTTTGTGTAGTCTTTTCTGCGCATAAGTCGCACAAGAAAAACTATCAGCGCAAGAAGTGCCGTAACCATAAGCAGTGCGGTTATTACCGACAGAAAATCCTCTTTATTCAAAGCCTCGCCTCCCTCTTTTTACAGAACATATGTACTATTATACTATGAGGAAAGCGGTTTGTCAACTGCTCCGGCTATTGCTTTCTGTGAACAGATATGGTATAATAACTTTAAAGTAAACGGCGAGGAAATCGTTACTACTCCAAGCCACCCGTTCTATGTACCAAAGTTTGGCTGGACGCTTGCTATTAATCTTCGTGCAGGTGACATCCTTGTTCTTTCAAATGGCGAATATGTAGTTGTTGAAGCAATTCAGCATGAGATTCTTGAATCGCCTATCAAGGTTTATAACTTTGAGGTTCAGGACTTCCATACTTATTTTGTCGGCGAGAGCTCTGTGCTTGTGCATAATATGTGTGCAGAATTAGATGATAATAGTGGCAGAGTGTTTACATCTAACGATCCTCTTGTAGGAGATGTGGCAACAGCAATAGATAATGCAGTTCCAGGTAAAGTGATTGATGTTAATCAAATTGCATATCGAGCAGATGGAACAATTCTTACTGACTATGATATTGTACTGGATAACATGATAATTCAAGTAAAATCTGGAGGAGCTAAAGGATTAACAAAACAATTGATTGCTTCTTCACAAAGTTCTGGTAAAATTGCGATTGGTTATGCTCCAGACATTAAACCGTCTGTTTTTAAAGAAGCGACTCGTAACGGTTATAACGTTTTTACTGATTTAGAAAGTTTGCTTGAGTATATAAAGGGGATTTAATTATGAGAGCAATTATATTAATATCACCGAGTCCCAATGAATTGAAGAGCATTTTTGATCAATGGAGTGCGCAAGGAAAATGTGATTTTGTATTTAATAATAGACTAAGCATTGCAACCGAGATAGGTCATTTTTTCA
Organism: Ruminococcus sp.; assembly: GCA_015066875.1. Lineage (GTDB taxonomy): Bacteria > Bacillota > Clostridia > Oscillospirales > Ruminococcaceae > Ruminococcus. The sequence continues at coordinate 33,459 of SVNM01000004.1, read as the reverse complement.
TAGATCCTCTTGAAAATGGACGTGATTATTATGACTTAAATGAATTGAACAGCCAAATAATCGATAATTATTATTTTTATTCAATATGCTTTTCCGACAAAGATGCTATAAGCAAATTTGTTGAAAATACTCGTTTTCAGGAAGGCAGTCTTCTAGATAATGACTTTGGGAAAATAGAACAAGTTAATAAACTAAAAAACGACAACTTAAGTTTCTTTATTGAGCAAATCATATAATTCGCAAGCTAATCCTAAAATGAATTTAAAAAAATCTACAAATTAATATTTGTTTTGCGGTCAGTAAAACTGACCGCATTTTTTCAAATATATCTTGCTTTCTGAGAACAAAAATGGTATAATAATTTTAAAGTAAACGGCGAGGAAATAATTACAACACCATATCATCCTTTCTATGTGCCAGAGTTTGGCTTGACGCTTGCTATTAAACTTTGCACCACTGCTCCAAATGTAAACTTTCAGTTAATATTAAGGCTTATTCAACCTCTTTCGGTTGAATGGGCCTGTTTTTTTGCCCTCTTATAAAGGAGGTGATCTGATGATGTCGGAAATTATCGTTTCCGTAATCTCACTGCTGGGTACGCTGGGAGGCTCACTGGGTGGAATTCTCGTAAGCTCAAAGCTTACAAGCTACCGCATAGAACAGCTTGAAAAAAAGGTGGATAAGCACAACAGCTTCGCAGAGAAAATTCCCATAATCAACGAGCAGATAAAAGTCATAAACCATCGTATCGAAGACCTTGAAAGGAGCGGACACAATGATTGACAAACTCACAAAGCTTATCGATGTAAAGAGTCTTGTAACGCTGACTCTCACGCTGATTTTCGCAGTGCTTTCGCTTGCTGGCAGACTCTCGGCAGAGCAGTTTCAGACAGTCTTTTCAACGGTGATCGCTTTTTACTTCGGAACTCAGCATCAGAAAAATTCAGCAGACAAAAGGGAGGGTAACTGATATGAACTCACCGTATATGGGGAAATTCCGCGTCTCTCAGCAGTATAAGGGCGACGCTCACGACGGACTTGACCTTGTTGGTATCGACTCTAAGGAGATACACTCTACCGTCAACGGAGAGGTGGTTTTTGCCGGCTGGGAGAACTCTGCCGATCACTCACAGGGCTTCGGACAGTATGTGAAAATCCGTCAGAACGGTACTAATGACTATTACTATTTCGGGCATTTGTCGGAAATCAAAGTGAAAAAGGGCAATGCTGTGAAAATTACCGATGTTATCGGCATTGAGGGCAGTACAGGACGCTCTGCAGGCTCACACTGTCACTACTGCGTAAGAAAAGGCGGTGTAAAGGGACAGCACAGGAATATTTCCGATATTTCCGGAATTCCAAACGCTCCCGGTACTTACGACGACGGCTATCTTGCAAAACAGCAGACTGCGCAGTCTCACTCAACAAAAAAAGTCACCCTCGTCATCGACGGAGTGACATACAAAGGAACGCTGACGGAAGTTTAGTGTCAGTGCTATTATAGAAATTTTACAAGTATTATTGAGGAAAACCCTTTTGAAAAAGGGTTATTCCTCAAACTCCTTTCCTAAAACTTTCAAGTTTTAATTTAAGCCCCATAGGGTACACACAGATATTGAGAAATTGAACTCTTATAAAAATTGTGTGTGTACCCTATGGGGCTTAAATTCAGATTAAAAGTCTTTGTAGGGGAGCTCGAGGGGCAAACTTTCTTCAGAAAGGTTCCCCTCGATAAATACACGTATAACTTCTGTATGAGCATTAACATTAACCGTCAGCGTTTTTTTATTCGTTATTTTCAAACCAGAAAAGATACAATGGTCCGTCATTTTTCTGAACGCCATTCTCCCATTCCACTTCGTAGCTTGCTTTCTTATAACCTGTAAATGAGAATACTCCTTCACTCAGGCAAAATGACGAATACTGTCCCAGATCAACAAGAGGATATACCAATCCCAGCTCGGGAATAAAATAGTGAACAAGATCACTTCCCGCAAGAAAAACGTCCTCTCCCCAGCTGTATGAGGTTGTCGAGCTTAATCCGAGACTGCCTACATCAACGGAATATATCATATTATCTTCAAAATCGTATTTATTGAAAATATAGTCGTTTGACGTGTAATAGATCGCCTTGTATTCTGCCCACATAATACCTTCATTTGTAGAGTGGAAGTTTGTGCCAAGCTCTCCTGTTTTCTCATCAATAGTTATGCGGTAACAGCCCTCACGCTCGATTTCGTAAACTGCCTCGTTATCATAAAGAGTTTTTACCAGACCGCCGTCCTCATAGCTGTAAGAGGTATAAACTCCTCCGGTGGGAAATTCCTGAGAGATAATCTCCCACTGCCCTGTTGTACAGTCATATTCTTTATAGGTATATCTTGTTTCGTAATTTTCATCAGCGTCAAGATAACTCATAAGGAGCGAATCATCACTGCCGTATAAGTTTATTCTCCACATTTCAGTTGGCTCGTTGAAAATCTCCTTGAATGAGCTGTCTGACGGATTATACTCAAGTATTACCGATTTTTCATAGGAGTTACCTCCCTCTCCGATTATATCACCATAGCTTATGTAAAGCCTTCCACCCGCCACTATAAAATCAAACTCTTCATATCTTGAAAAATTGCCTGAAACGTCAGATAATTCATCTGTACCGCCCTTATATATCAGCTCTGTTTTTTCCGATTCGGGCTCGAAGGAGAATACTGCGTGTTCATTATACAATTCAGCATGATTATTCAGTGTTTTACCGCTACTTAAATATGTGACCAATATGTAAAACACTCCACCCGTATAAAGAACTTTTGCAATCCTGGCTTCCGGCTCTTGATAATCCTCGCCAAGCTGAGTAAGATATGAAAACTCCTCCGGCATAAGACACATAAAATCGGGAAGCTCTGCTTCGTGAAGCTCTATAGGCGGATTCTTACGCTCTATTGTAAGCGGTACGGAGATTTTCTGTGCCTCTGCCAGATTGCACTCACGGAAAATAATCTCCTCAGTAACAGCATTATCCTCGTTTGCGGAAGTCTTCTTGTTTTTGTCATTATCTTCACAGCCGTACAAAGCCGTTGTGAAGATACAGGCTACTGCTGTTATAAGCGAAATCAGTCTTTTTTTCATAATAATTCCTCTCCTTTCGGAAAATAATAACACTACTTTATATTATACAGTGTTTTTACCAAAAAGAAAAGACGAAATTTTTTCAGTTTATTTTTATGTTTGTGAAAGTTGTATGAAATCCATTGACAGAATATGTAAATAGTGCTATAATTCAATACGGCAATTTATTAAACGTTTAATTGTTTTTGCGTTTAACTGACAGAGGTGATGACTTGGATAATAATAAAAAAACAGAAAACCGTACGCTTATCGGTATGATTGAGAATATCCACCTTCTGCGTAAGCTGTTTATCAGAAGAAGTACTGCTGATTCCCCACTGCATTTCGGTCAGGTGGCTATTATGCGTACTATCGCTCAGAATGAAAACTGCACTCAGGCTACTCTTGCCGAAGAGCTTAAGGTTACTCCCGCTTCGGTGGCTGTATCAACCAAAAGACTTCAGAAGGCAGGCTTTATCACCAAAACCGTTGACTCGGAAAATTTAAGGTGCAAGCGCCTTGCTCTTACGGATAAGGGCAGAGAGGCTATCAATCAGCAGTGCGTGCTGTTTAAACAGTATGACGAGCATATCTTCAGGAGCTTTTCCGAAAACGAAAAGGCTCAGCTTGCAGAGTACCTCAGCCGTATGATTTCAGAAATGAAACAGCTTGAGGGTATTGCGGAAAATACCGACTCTATCCAGCTTACTCTGCTTCTCAGAAGAGCTATGGGCACCCTCATTCCCGAAGCTGAGTCTGAGAAAAACAAAGCAAAATCTTCCGACAGCATAATATCAAACGGAAAGGAGTTTGACAATGTTTAAAACTATTTTTTCTCATGTGGGAGAATATAAAAAGTATGCTATTCTCTCTCCTCTTACAATTATAGGCGAAGTTGCTATGGAAGTGCTTATCCCTACAGTTATGGCTTCGATTATCGACAAGGGTATCAAGACAGGCGATGTGGGATATGTTGTGAAAATGGGCATTCTTATGATCTGTATGTCTCTTGTTTCACTTCTCTTCGGAGCTTTGGCAGGACGCTTCAGTGCCGTTGCTTCTATGGGATTTTCCAAAAATCTCAGAAAGGCTCTCTTCCGCAAAATTCAGGACTTCTCCTTTGCAAACGTTGATAAGTTCTCAACGGCTTCGCTTATCACAAGACTTACAACCGATGTTACAAATATCCAGAACTCGTTTATGATGTTCATACGTTCAGCCTTCAGATCACCTATTATGCTTGTCTGCGCAATTATTATGGCTGTGAGAATGAATCCTAAGCTTTCTACGGTATTTTTATGTGCTGTGCCCATACTCGGAACAGCGGTATTTCTTATTATCCTCAAAGCTCACCCGAGATTCGAGGCTATGCTTAAAAAATACGACAGTATGAATGCACGTGTTCAGGAAAATCTCGTGGGTATGCGTGTTGTAAAGGCTTTCGTGCGTGAGGATTACGAGAAAAAGAACTTCCGCGATACTGCCGACAACGTAAGAAAGGCTCAGGTTTTTGCGGAAAAGCTCATTATCCTCAACGGACCTATTATGCAGTTCTGTATGTACGGAAGCATACTCGCTATACTCTGGTTCGGCGGTAATATGACCATTGATGGCAATATGGGTACAGGCGAGCTTTCAAGCTTTATCACCTACGTTATGCAGATCCTTATGTCTCTTATGATGCTTTCAATGCTCTTTATTATGTTCGTTGTTTCACGTGCTTCTCTCGGACGTATCTACGAGGTGCTCAAGGAAGAGCCTACTATCAAGGACGCTGAGGGCTCTGAGATTTCCGCTCAGGACGGCTCTGTGCGCTTTGAAAATGTAAGCTTCAGCTACTTTGGTGATATGAATAACCTTGCTCTTGAGAATATCAATCTCGATATAAAATCAGGCGAAACCATCGGTATTATCGGCGGTACAGGCTCATCAAAAACCTCGCTTGTACAGCTTATCCCCCGCCTTTATGACGCTACCGAGGGCAGAGTTATAGTGGGTGGTCACGATGTTAAAGACTACTCAATAGAAACTCTGAGAAATCAGGTTGGTATGGTTCTTCAGAAAAACGTACTCTTCTCCGGCACTATCAGAGAAAATCTCAAATGGGGCGATGAAAACGCTACCGATGAGGAGATTATCGACGCTTGTAAATCTGCCTGCGCTCACGACTTCATTATGAGTTTCCCCGATGGCTATGATACAGACCTCAGTCAGGGCGGTGTGAACGTTTCAGGCGGTCAGAAACAGCGACTCTGTATTGCAAGAGCTCTGCTGAAAAAGCCGAAAATCATTATCCTTGATGACTCTACAAGCGCTGTTGATACGGCTACCGACAGCAGTATCAGAAAGGCATTCCGTGAAAAGCTTGCGGATACCACGACCTTTATTATCGCCCAGAGAATTTCATCTGTTATGGACGCTGACAGAATCATTGTTATGGAAGACGGTAAAATTGACGATATGGGTACTCACGCTGAGCTTCTTGCAAGAAATGAAATCTATCAGGAAGTTTACAACTCTCAGCAGAAAGGAGCTGATGAATAATGCCTCCAAGAAATATGGGACCGGTTGCAAAACCGCAGAATGTTTTTAAAACCTTCAAGAGAATTTTCAGCTATATGTACGGCTTTAAGCTTCAGCTCGTTCTTGTTGTCGTGGGAATTGTCCTCAGCGCAGGCGCGGGCGTTGCGGGAAATTACCTGCTTAAGCCTCTTATAGACAACTATATCGAGCCGTTTATCGGAAAGGAAAATCCCGACCTTTCAGGCTTTCTCTCTATCCTCGCAGTTATGGGAGGCATCTACGCTCTCGGCGCTCTTTCCACATTCTTCTATCAGCGTATGATGATGACTATCTCTACCACAACTCTTATGCGTATAAGAACTGACCTTTTCGATAAAATGGAGGCTCTGCCTATACGCTTCTTCGATAAGCATACTCACGGCGAGCTTATGAGCCTTTTTACAAACGATACTGATACTATCCGTGAAATGCTCAGCAACAGTGTGGCAAACTTTATCTCCTCTGCTATCACCATTGTGGGAGTTTTCACAGCTATGGTTATCTACAGCTGGCAACTTACCATTATCGTTATTGTAATGCTCTTTATCATTATCAGAGTTATCGGAGCTATCGGTTCAAGAAGCAGTAAGGGCTTTATCGCTCAGCAGTCTGCTCTTGGAGCTGTAAACGGCTATATCGAGGAAATGATCGAGGGACAGAAGGTTGTAAAGGTTTTCTGCTATGAGGATAACGCCGACGAAGCGTTCGAAGAGCTTAACAATCGTCTCTGCGAGGCTTCTACACGTGCAAATACCTTTGCAAATATCCTTATGCCTATTATGAATAACCTTTCCTACTTCCACTACGCTATGACCGCTATTGCAGGCGGAGTTATGGCTGTCAACGGCATCGGTGCTATGACTGTGGGTACTGTTATTTCCTATCTCCAGTTCACACGTTCCTTCTCACAGCCTATTACCCAGATTTCACAACAGCTTAACTCGGTGCTTACAGCTCTTGCGGGTGCTGAAAGAATTTTCAAGGTAATTGACGAAACTCCTGAAGAGGATAACGGCTATGTTACTCTTGTAAATGCAGAAATCGCACAGGACGGCACCATCACCGAAACCGACAAGCGTACAGGTCGCTGGGCGTGGAAGCACCCCCACAAGTCTGACGGAACTATCACCTATACCGAGGTTCGCGGTAATGTTGAGTTCGATGACGTTGTTTTCGGCTATGAGCCCAACAAAACCGTTCTCAATGGCATAAGCCTTTATGCTAAGCCGGGACAGAAAATCGCCTTTGTAGGCTCTACAGGTGCAGGAAAAACCACAATCACTAACCTTATCAACAGATTTTACGATGTTCCCGACGGTAAAATCCGCTATGACGGCATCAATATCAATAAAATCAAAAAGGACGATTTAAGACGCTCGCAGTCTATCGTTCTTCAGGATACCCACCTGTTTACAGGTACTGTTATGGATAATATCCGCTACGGAAAGCTTGACGCTACCGATGAGGAAATCTATGCCGCAGCTAAACTGGCCAACGCTGATTACTTTATCCGCCACCTTGAAAATGGCTATGGCACTATGCTTACCGCTGACGGAGCCAACCTCAGCCAGGGACAGCGCCAGCTACTTGCCATCGCAAGAGCAGCCGTTGCAGACCCTCCTGTGCTTATTCTCGATGAAGCTACAAGCTCTATCGATACACGTACCGAATCCCACATTGAAAAGGGTATGGACAGTCTTATGGAGGGACGTACCGTTTTCGTTATTGCTCACCGCCTTTCAACAGTCCGCAACTCGCAGGCTATTATGGTTCTTGAAAACGGCAAAATCATCGAGCGTGGCGATCACGATGACCTTATCGCTCAGAAGGGTAAATACTATCAGCTTTACACAGGTATGTTCGAGCTTTCATAAGATACGCAGATGCTTGATTTGGTTATTTTTAACCGATTTGTAATATTTTTCGGCTGTTTTACGTCAGGTTTATACAAATATCACTGTTCTGACAGCTCAATTTTGTCTATTTAGCATCTTGAACTTGATGCGAAAATTGTGTATTATTATAATAGCTGATAGTGTGGATTCACCCTCTGTTCTTTACGGACTGATCTGCACAGCTTTATGATACGGCTTTAGGTAGGCTGTATCCGTGAAAAATGTTTATTATTATCAGAAAGAGGTTATTTCTATGAAAACAAAAAGATTTTTAGCTTGTCTTCTTGCTTCTATGATGGTTTGTGGCGCTTTCACAGCTTGTGGCGAAAGCTCAGAAGGTGGCAAGGAAGAAGCAACTACTGAGGCTACTACTGAGGCTACTACAGAAGCTACTACTGAGGCTGCTGAAACTACAGCTCCTCCTCAGGCTGCTGATACAGCTGATTTTGAAGATCCCATCGGCGCTGAGTCAGGCGATGCTTACCTTGCTATCGTTGACGGTCAGTGGTGGATTCAGTACTGGGGAAGCGTTGACGATGAAGGCTATATGCTCGCATATGATGCAGGCGTTGCTACTATCAATGGCGATGGCGAGTACACTGTAAGCGTTACTGCTGATACAAACGGCTTCCGTTATGACACAACAGGCGATGTTAATGACCAGTATGTTCCCAGCGGATGTTCTTTCGCTTCTGTAATCGTTAAGGACGGTACTACACTTTATCCTAATATGTCAATCGACATCACAAGCATCAAGATCGACGGCAACGAGGTTGAGATGATCGCTAAGCCTTACACATCTTCTGATGACGGCAAGGAAATGCGTTCAAACATCTACAACGAGTGGGTTTCAGCTGCTCCCGAGGACGCTCACACTGCTGAGGGTTCAGTTTACGGAAACGCTGAGTATTCAGCTCAGATCGTTGACAAGGCTGTTTTCGCTGACGGCTGGACAACAGTTGAGGTTACATTCAACGTAACAGGCACAGGTGCTTGATCTGTAAATAAGTAAAAAACAAGACCTCACGGGATACGTGAGGTCTTTCTTTATGCAAATATTTAAGCCTCTCTGAAATTCAGAGAGGCTTTTGCTTTTATGAAAGGGTTGCGCTGTTTTTAAAGTAGTCAACGACAGTTGCTTCAATGTCTGACTCCTCATCGATATCGGTTAAAGAGGATGAAGGACGGTAAATGTTGGTTGACGTCGAATTACTACTTGTCACTCTTGTCGGTGTTGTAAGATAAACCTTAAGGTCAATAAGATCCCATACATCAAGAGTCTTATCGCTGTTCATATCGTACTTTTCAGCGTTTTCAGCTGTTATTCCGCTGTTGTCTCTGCCAAGGAGATAATCTGTAAGCTTTACAAGATCGGCAATTCTGTATTCGCTTTCGTCAACAACAGTTATTGTCTGCTTTGAAAGAAGAATATTAAGCTGATCGCTTTCGGCTCCGCCTGTTGTGATGAGTCCGCACAGAGCTTCGTCAAGGTAAATGTCATATTCACCGGGCTGAATATCCTCCGGAGCCTTTAATGTAACTGTAACAATGATTTCCTGCTTTACTGCCTGTGTAGCCTTATCGCAGATAATTGTGATGATTCCTGTCTTTTCGTCATATGCAACATCAGCTCCGCCCAGTGCGGGTGAAGTCTCAGAAACGGAAACGATTTCAAACCCGCCTTCATTCACAAAGCCGAGCATAAGCTTTTCAACAGGGATAGCCGTTGTCTCGTCCTTCATATAAGCGAGAATATTTATTTCAAATTCCTCACCTGCAACCACGCTGTCTGAAAGAGGCTCGATAAGCGGGAAAAGAGCTATGCGTTCGGTAGTAGTTGTAGTCGTAGTAGTACTTGTGGTGGTTGTAGTTGTGGTAGTGGTCGTAGTAGTTGTTGTAACTATATCTGTATCGTCTCTTTCAACTGTGTAGCCGATAAGCTCTACAGGCTGGTCAACTGAAGCGCCTGCCTCGTTATCCCATGTATTTGACCACCATACCTGAATCTGTGCGCTTTCAAAGCTCACGGGGATATCGCTGATTGGAATTGAGATTACACTGTTTCCGTCTGCGTCAAGAGAACCGCTCCAGTCAAGATTTACCCAGTCAGAAGCGCCTGTGCCGTATCCGATACAGCCACCAAGACTTGCATAGGGTGCTCCGTCAAACTGAGCCTTTACAGTATACTCATAGCCTTCTTCTCTGTCTGAGATGTCGATGTCATACACAAGAGTTTCAAACTTGAAAGCCTCTGTGGTAGTTGTAGTTGTTGTTATCTCAGATGAGGTTGTGGTTGTGGTAGTTGTGGAAGTAGAGGTTGTTGTAGTTGTTGAAGTTGACGGCTGAGTTGTAATATTGCCGTTTTCAAGATATGTACCGATAAGCTCTGCCCAGTGAAGTCCCATACTTTCATAGCCTGACTCGTTGGGGTGAACTCCGTCAGCAAGCTGAGTTTTCATATCAACAACACTGTTGATATCGCAGAAGCGTATTCTTGATTCTTCATTTGCCAAAGTTGCATCAACCCTTTTTTTAGTGATCATAGCCTGTAAATTAGCATTATATATATTAACGCACTCATTTACTTTAGCGGTAAGCTCAGCATTTGCAGAGCTTGTATCAAGTCCGTAATTCCAGCTGTATGCGCTGAGCCAGTCATAACGAACCTCAGCGTCGATATAGGGAACGGAAGCCAGGAAAAGCATATCCGTATCGTCCATACTTTCAAGAATCTTATCAACAAGGTTTTCAAGACGCTCATAAGCACTTGTAGTTGCAGTAACATCTCCCGCATTGCTTACGGGGTCAAGACGAGCGTCGAGAAGGTCGTTAGTACCGATCTGAAGGAGAATAATATCGGGATCCTTATCGGTAATAACATTCCAGCCGTCGAAAAGAGTCTCGTAAATACCGCTTCTGCCGTTGTAAGCCTGAATAGCGTAACCGCTGTAGCCCACATTGGCGTTATCATAGGTATAGCTTTCGCCATTGTAGGTAAAGGTAACGTCATACTCGTCCTTGATGCCAACAAAATCTGTAGAGTAGCCCTTCTGTGTGAGAGCATAGTCAAGATATTTTCTGTATGAGCCTGTTATACCGTAGCCATCGGTAATAGAGTCGCCTATTGCCATTATTTTTATATCCTCAGAGGTACTTGCCGAAACCTCATCGGGCACAGCGGTAAAAGCCGACAGACCTGCTGTCAGAAGCGTGATACCTGCTGTGACAAACGCTGTAAATCGTCTTTTCATCTTCAAAACTCCTTATTATTTTACTTTAATTGAGCCATTCTGCCAGTTACTGAATGCGTAATCCTGAAAATCCTGTTCTGAAGCGCTGTTTGCAAACATATCTCCCTCGCGGTAGAAAAACTCGATATCATAAACCTTGCCCGACTGAGCGTCTGCGGGAATTACAAATTCAAAGGTAGCGATATCTCCGTCCTTACCGCAGTCTCCGTCGCCCGCAGAGCAGAAGAATACTGAATGTTTGTTATCTTTTTCAAGCTCAGGCAGAAGCTTATCCGTCCAGAGCTTTGCTATGCACGCCATCATTTCCTCAACAGCGGGTCCCTTTTTATAAGAGGGTGTTTCGGGATCTGCTTCTGAAGGAACGCATACAAGATTTTCATCGTAAATTATGTGTACACCGCTTGAGCACCACTTGTTGTCTGCGCCTTTTACAGACAATGTGATCTCTACCGTTTCGCCGGGGCTTCCCTCGGCATTACTGAGGGAAAGAACGGGAGTAGCTCCTGATTTGGGAAGCTTTATCGCTTTGCTTTCTTCAGAGCCGTTGCCATCGGCTCCGCAACCTGTTGCAAAGAGCGCCAAAACTGAAGCCACCGCAATTAATGAAAGCTTTTTCCTCATAATTACTCCACTCCTTCAATGCCCTTAACGGTTATATTATTATTATCATCTGCAGATATTGAAATAGTCTTAATTTCAGATGCCTTTTCAATGATAATTTCTGCAACAGAGTCTTCTATCTCCTGACGGATAACACGGCGGATATCTCTTGCACCGCTCTTGCCTCCGTGAGACTTCTCTGCAATTGCCTTAAGAGCCTTCTCGTCATACTCAAGAGCAATGTTCTTTTCTGCAAGAGGCTCACGCATTTCGCTGAGCATAAGACCTGCAATCTCGGCATAATTTTCCTTGGTAAGCTGGCTGAATACTACAACCTCGTCTATTCTTCCAAGGAATTCAGGACGAAGGAACTCTCTCAGTCCCTTTACAGCCTTATCGCGTGTGATATCGTTATCTGTACGGTTAAAGCCCGCACCTGTAGACTTGTCTGTAGAGCCGGCATTAGAGGTCATACAGATAATTGTATTTTCAAAGTTTACAGTTCTTCCGTGAGCGTCATCAACCTTACCCTCGTCAAGAATCTGCATAAGAATATTCATTACATCAGGGTGAGCCTTTTCGATTTCATCAAAGAGAATTACCGAATAGGGCTTGCGTCTTACCTTTTCGGTAAGCTGTCCCGCCTCGTCATAGCCAACATATCCGGGAGGAGAGCCTATCATTCTTGCAACCGAGTGCTTTTCCATATACTCGGTCATATCAAGACGGATAAGAGGCTCGGTAGAGTCGAACATTTCCTCTGAAAGAGCCTTTACAAGCTCGGTTTTTCCCACACCTGTAGGTCCTACAAAGATAAATGAAGCAGGTCTGCGACGCTTGCTGAGGTGAACTCTTGTACGCTTGATAGCCTTTGCAAGAAGCTCTACTGCTTCGTCCTGACCGATTATACGCTTTTTGAGTGCTCCCTCAAGACGAGCAATTTTAAGAAACTCTGTTTCGGCAATCTTGTTTGCGGGAATACCCGTCCAGAGCTCTACAACCTTAGCGATATCCTCTTCGGTAACCTCTACATTTTCAGCCTTGACGCGAAGCTCCTCCTCACGCTCACGTGTATGGATAAGCTTTCCCTTAACCTCTGCAAGAGCCTGATAGTCGGGCTCAGTCTGCTCAGAAATCTCCTTTTCCTTTGCTTCAAGAGCCTGTATTTCCTTTTTAAGCTTATCGTAATCTGCAATTTCAGGCGAGCGTATGCTTGCTCTTGCACAGCCCTCGTCCATAAGGTCTATAGCCTTATCGGGAAGAAATCTGTCTGTGATATAGCGTTCGGAAAGAACAGCGCAGACTCTCAGCAGATAATCTGAAATCTTGACCTTGTGGTAGTCCTCGTAATATTTCTTGATTCCCAAAAGCACATCAACGGTATCTTCAACAGTAGGCTCGGTAATTGTAACGGGCTGGAAACGGCGCTCAAGAGCAGAGTCCTTTTCGATATACTTGCGGTACTCGCCGAAGGTAGTAGCACCGATAACCTGTACCTCGCCTCGTGAAAGAGCGGGCTTTAAGATATTCGCAGCGTTCATTGAGCCTTCAGAGTCGCCTGCGCCAACAAGGTTATGGACCTCGTCTATAAAGAGGATAATATTTCCCTCACGCTTAACCTCATCAACAAGTCCCTTTACACGGCTTTCAAACTGGCCACGGAACTGTGTTCCCGCAACAAGAGCGGTAAGGTCAAGCAGGTAAACCTTCTTATCTGCAAGATTAAAGGGAACATTTCCCTCGTTGATCCGCTGAGCGATACCCTCGGCAACGGCTGTTTTACCTACGCCCGGCTCGCCTATGAGGCAGGGATTGTTCTTAGTTCTTCTTGAAAGAATCTGGATAACTCTTGCAATTTCCTTATCTCTGCCGATAATGGCATCAAGCTTTCCTTCAGAAGCCTTCTGTGAAAGGTTTGTACAGTAGCTTCCAAGGAATTTAAGCTCCTTTTCCTTTGGCTTCTTATCCTTTCTGCCAAAGCCGAAGGGACCGCGTTTTTCGCCCTTTCCCTGAGCTTCCTTATTATCATTGTCTCCGCCTGTCTGAGCGTCACCCTCTGAAACAGCTGAGCTTTCACCCGAAGCCTCATCAAAGGGAGGATTCTGGAACATACTGCTGAGGAATTCGGGCATTAATCCCGAACCGCCCATTTCAAAGCTGTCGCCGTCAAGCATATTCATCATCTGGTCGGAAAGCTGGTCGATTTCCTCATCGGTAATACCAAGCTTTTCCATATACTCTGAAACCTGTGGAATATTCATCTGCTTTGCACAGGAAAGGCAGAGTCCCTCATTCTTCTTTTCATTGCCCTGCATTGATGTTATAAACACTACTGCGGGTCTTTTTTTGCATCTTGTGCACATTATCATCAGGCTGATAACCTCCTAAAAAATTTGCTGTATGGAATGGCTGAAGGTCATATTGTTAAATCTTCAGCACAAGATTATATACATATTTGAAAACAATTGTCTTGTCGATTGTTTCGCTGTTGAACATCATCATATTGTCTGAACCGAGTATTATGTTTACTCTTACACAAGCCGATGCCACGAAAATAAGCATAAGTCCCTCAAAAATGCCGAGTACTCCGCCTGCAATATGGCTTGCAAGCTCATTATTTATTCTGTCGGGATTTTCCTCGCCGTGAATGAGCTTTTCAACTATCTTAACGATAATCATAATCACAAAAACGAGTATTACAAAGCTCATAACTCTCACGAATTCCTTTGAACCTGTAGCTACAAAGTTCGCTTCGATATACTCTGCACCCACCATTGTATTGGGATTGCAGACCTTATACATATTTTCTTCAAGCAGAGCTCTGCCCTCTTCTGTTCTTATGAAATTCTCGGCATATTCTGCTTCATAAGCAGTAAGCTCCTGTTTAACGATACTTCCGATTGTAAGTGCAAAGCCTTCTGTGAGCTTTTCCTCAAACTCAGACTTTTCGTCAACATTTCTGCCGTTTATGTTGTTTACATAGGTGTACAGGGCATCGTAAACATCTTTTTCCTCATTTGTAAGAATATCCGCAAATATATCCTCATCAATTCTTATGCTGTAGCCAAGTCCCTCTATGTAGGTTTTCATCTTATCGGGCACGCTGTTTTTTTCCAGAGCCTTATCTAATGCCTTCACATTGCTCTCGCTGATACTGCTGTTGTAGAATATCTCGCCCATCTGTCTGCTCAGAGGGAAAGAAAGTGCAACTGCAACGATACAGCCTATGCACGTTACGATTGATTTTGAAAAGCCTCGCTTTCCTGAAAGAAAAACTGTAACAAGCAGTATTACAACTGCCACTGCATCAAAAAACCACCAGAACTCTGTATTCATAATAAATAAGCCTCCTTTAAAATATTATCAGCTGTTGTAGTCTATTCTGTCAACTCGGTTATAGCTCATAAGGAAGATGTAATCACTGCTTCTTCTGAACTGTGTGCAGGAATCGCTTACATCGGCTGTAGATCTCAGATTTCCGCTGAAATCATAGGCACATAGCGACTCTTTGCTCATAACATATGCAAGACCGTCATATACGGTTACATATTCAAGGGGATCGTCAAATTCAATGGTTATGGGAGTTTCGTCCTCCTTATCAAAAAGCACCATTGTATATTTTCTTCGCTCGTCATCGTTGATGATTACGGCAGATTTTCCGCCCTTGCTGTCACCGCCTGCAAGGTCGCCGTCGTACTCGTAAAACGAGGTAATCTCTCCGTTTTTATCAACATATGCACAGGAGCTGTATCCAAGCACAAAGGCTCCGCTGTTAGCCGAATATGTCTCAAGACCAAAGGTGTTGATTCCCGGCGATGTCCACAGCTCGTTCTCATCGCTGAAGTCTATCTTCTGAACACTTGTGACAAGGGTACCGTTTTCTGCTCCAAGATAGCTGAGCACACAGCCCTCGCTGTCGCCTGTAAAGCTGATATCGTTGATACGCTCTACGCAGTTTCTCTGATAGATATTCTCGCCCTTGTTGTTATAAACGGTGAGCTGGCAGGCATAATTATCAGATGTGGTTACAACGGCTGTATATGCTTCCTTGCTTATTCTTGCGAAAATTATGGTGTTTTCCATCTGCTTTGAGTAGAGGATATTGTCCTGAGTTTCAACAACAAGCTCATTTCCTCCGCTTTCAAAGATGAGGGCATTTTCACCTGCAACATTGAGAACGCTGTTTGTAAATGCGTGCTGACGCTTTTTAAGCTGTCCGCCATCGGTATTGTAGTAATATATATATGCGTCTGAAAGTCTGAACAGCGTATCCTCGCTGTATTCAAACTGATACTCTGCACCGCCGTTTATCTCTATGGGGAAGTTTCCCTCGGCAAGACGGCCTGAGTTTCTGATTGTCTGATAATGCTTGCCCAGTCCCTGAAGCTTTGGAAGCCACTCTCCCCTGTAATGGTAGAGTCCCAGTGCTATCAGTGAAATAAGCAGGAATATCAGAAGCTTTATAAGGCGCTTTCGTCTTTTTTTACGGTTTTTCAGCTCGACGATATCATCGGCATCATACATAGGCACTTATATCAGCCTCCTTTCCTTCCTTGAAAAGCTCTTCTTCGCTGTAAAATACTCGGTTAAGGTAAAGTCCGTGCGCCATAGCAGTACGTCCGGCTCTTAACCTGTCCCTTGCCTGAATTATGTCGGGAATGTCATCGGGGGAAATTCTTTTCTCACTGACATCTAAAAGAGTTCCCACCATTATTCTTATCATATTATACAGAAATCCGTTGCCTTTTACAACAGCAACAACGGTATCTCCGTATTTTTCCACCCTGAAGGAGTAGATTGTTCTTACTGCGGTAGCAACAGTACTGCAGTCGGCACAGAATGATGAGAAATCATGGGTACCCACAAAATGAGCACAGGCTCTGCGCACAGCTTCAAGGTCAAGTGGTCTGCGATAGTGGAGCATCAGGTCGCTTGCGAATGGATTTTTCGACTCACTGCAATGGATTTTATAGATATACTCCTTACCCTTGCAGTCAAAACGCGCGTGGAAATCCTCCTCTGCTTCCTCACAGCTGAGGATTGAAATATCCTCAGGAAGCTCGCCGTTGACTCCTCTTACAAAGCCACGGCAAGGGATTTTACTGTTTGTTTTCACATTGAAGCAGAACATATTTGCGTGAACACCCGTATCGGTGCGTGAACATCCCGTAATCGTAACAGGCTCATTCAGAATTTTTGAAAGGTGCTTTTCAAGAGTCTCCTGAACGGTAACAGCGTTGCTCTGACGCTGAAAGCCGTGATAATTTGTGCCTCTGTAGGCGATAGTTACTTTAAGATTTCTCATTCTCATCTCCACACACGGCAGATTTATCATTATCCTCCTCTTCGGGAGTTCCCTCAGACTCTGCATTTTCCACAGGAGTCTCCTCAGACTCTGCGTTTTCTGCGGAAGTCACCTCAGACTCTGCGTTTTCCACAGGAGTCTCTTCAGACTCTGCATTTTCTGCTGGAGTTTCCTCAGACTCTCCGTTTTCTGCTGGAGTTCCCTCAGACTCTGCGTTTTCTGCGGAAGTCTCCTCGGACTTACTGTCCTCAGCTTCCTCAGATTCACTCTCAGCGAGTCTGTTTCTCCTCTTTTTGTCAAAGAAAGAAATCAGAATACACAGTGCAAGGCTTACAAAGGTTGCTGTGACTCCCACAGTGAAGCCCTCAGGAGTGTAAACAAGCTTTATTTCGTGCTCGCCAGCAGGCACCTGTGCACCAAGCAGAGCTCCCATAACCTTTGCGGTCTTTACCTTCTGCCCGTCAACATAGACGCTCCAGCCCTTTTCATAAGGCATTGAGAAGAGCATTGCTCCGTCCTTCCGGGCATTTACTCTGCCTATGATTTTTCTGTCGCTGAAAGAGGTAATCTCCAGCTGTTCATCGGCGAGTTTTTCATAGGCTGTCTGGAAAATCTCCTCGCTCATACCGTAAACAAGGATTTTATAGCTTCCCTGTCCTGTTTCCTTTTCGGCGTGCAGAGTAACCTCTGCCGTTTCACCTGACTGTACATTGCCCATAGGGAAAATAATCGGATAATCGTCGATTGCGATATTAGCGTCGATGCTCTCACGACCATTGACAACACTGACCTTATCACAGGCACCGTTATTGGCATAGCCGAAAAGATACCAGCCGTCAATGCCGTCGTAGGTATATGTTACGCTACCATCGCTGTTTTCGCCGTTTTCCTTGGTATACGAGTAGTTGCCGTAATTTTTCTTTGTAACTTTGAGATTCTTGTACTCTGCAAGAGCTACAGGCTGAGGTTCAAAGCAGTTCTCTTCAATGCCTGTAAGCAGTTTTACGATTTTATTCTGATAGTCGAAGGGGTGGTCGTAGGCTATCTTTTCTGTATCGAAAACTCTGCCTTCCACCATATATCCCAGTGAAAGCGGATACTTGTTTTCGTACATATAGGTGCTTCCCGAAACGCCCGAAAACTCAAGTGCGGGCTCATTTGACTTTATATCGCCCTCTCTTGAGATAATGTATTTTACTCCCAGAAGAGTATTTACAACGGGAGTGGCTATTCTGTAGTAATAGCGGTTTCCTGCTTCTGAAGCGTAAAGTCCCAGAGCCTTCATAAAGCGTGTTACAGACACATTTGCTGCGGAAGAGAACTGTGAAATTCCCGTAAAGCCGTAAAGTGCACTGTCGTTGAGAGTGTATGTCTTATACATCTCGGTGCGGTAGAAAGGAGAGTCATCTGCTGAGCGTGCTGTATCAAGAAGCGACTCAACCTCCTGACCTCTTGAAGGATATGAGGTATAGTTTGAAGTACCTACGGTCTTAACGCCAAGCGAAGCATTGCTCCAGCACTCGGTAATGACAGCTCCGCCCACAAAAATGCTTAAAATAGCTGTTGCAACCTTTTTGTTTTTGAAGCCGAAGCACTTTACCGCAAGGAATATAAGAATATATGAGCCCGCAATGATTACCGAGCTGAGTATAGCTCCCTTAAAGGCAAAAGCTTCTTTATCCTTGAAGTAGTTGAGTGCGATAACTATTGCCGGGAAAACAGGCATAAATATAAGCTGATATATCTTAATGCCCTTTGCCGTCATAACATCGAATGCCCTGTAGGCTGATGCAATAAGCACAAATGAGAATATAAAGGCAAAACGGTATGGTATCATATTTGTAAAGTGAAAACCGTGCCATATATAGTTGAGTATGTTAAGGTTACAGCTTACCGCTATAAGAGCAAGCATAAGCAGAGCTGATATCTTCTCGCGGATTTTTATTCCCGCACTGAAGAGGAATACTCCGAAAAGTACTATTGCAAGCATACCACAGGCAAAGTTAGGAAGTCCCTCCTTAGTAGCCGGCTCGCTGTAGGAGATAAGGTTTGCGAAAATATCTATCCAGCTTTCTGTGAATGAGCGGTCTGTAGGAAAGCTGTTGTTTGCGCTGTTTGTAAGCTGAAGTCCGAAATATGCGGGAAGAAGGATAAATCCGCCCAGAGCTATTCCAAGCACAGCCGAACGGGCGATTATCCACAGCTTTACAAAGAAGTCCTTTATGCCTTCTGCATAGATTATAATTGCACAGGCAAACATAAAGACTGTGAAAATACAGGTAAAATATCCTATATAGTAGTTTGAGATAAGTGAAAGAGCAAGTGCAAAGGTAAAGGTTCTCCACTTCTTTTCACGGCAGATTGCCACTACTCCCAGCATAACAAGTGGGAAGAGAGCAACTGTATCAAACCACATTACATTCCAGTAGTATCCCAGCATATAGCTTGAAAGAGCAAATAATGTTGAGAATATACAGGTTGAAAAATCTTTTCTTTTAAAGGTGTATCTTAAAAAGCAGTTGAAGAATGCTCCCGCAAAGCCGATTTTCGCAATGAGAATAAAGGTAAGGGCGTCACGGACGTGCTCCTCATTGAAAAACACTGAAATCCAGTTAAGAGGACTTGATGCGTAATATGCGATAAGCGAAAGGAAATTTGTGCCCAGACCATTCTGCCATGAATAAAGGAATGATCCCCCCGTAAGTAGCTTTTCCCTTACAACACGGAAAAAGGGATAATACTGATGCCAAAGGTCAACAACAAGCATCTGATTATTTCCGAAAGGGTGAATTCCCTGATTTGCAAAGGCGCAGGTCATAATTACTGCGGGAATGAGAAATGCAAGAAGGAAATTGAAAGCTCCCTTTTCGTACATAAAATCATATAAACGGCTTTCCTTGAATCTGCTGAGTCTTTTTCCCTGCAGATTTTCTGTTTTGTTCTTATCCATAGATACTCCTTGAATTTATGTTAAACTATTCTGTCGGTTACGATTACTGCCACAAGAAACAGCACTGTAATTCCAAGAGCTATATAGTCTCTTGCGGAAGATTTAAGCTGTCTGAGTCTTGTTCTGCCGTCGCCTCCGTTATAGCATCGGCACTCCATCGCAGTAGCAAGCTCATCAGCGCGTCTGAAAGCTGAAACAAACAGCGGTATCATAACAGAAATAAGATTTTTTGTTCTTGTTGTAAGGCTTCCTGTGTCGATTTCGGCTCCTCTTGCCTTCTGTGCCGACATAATCTTATCGGTTTCTTCGATAAGGGTGGGGATAAATCTTAAAGCTATCGACATCATCATAGAAAGCTCGTGCACGGGAAGCTTAAACTTCTTAAGCGGTGAAAGGAGCCTTTCTATAGCGTCTGTCAGAGTTATAGGCGATGTTGTATAGGTAAGCAGAGAGCTTCCTGCAATAAGCAGAATAATTCTGATTATCATAAACACGCTTATATTTATTCCGTCAGAGGTTACCTTAAGGAATTTCCACTGCCAGTAGATTTCGCCTGAGCTTACAAAAAGCAGATTAAGCACCGCTGTAATAAGCAGAAACGGCAACAGTGGCTTTATGCTTTTTGCAAACATCTTCACGGGAATACGCGACAATATAATTGATAAAATTGTAAAAACTCCTCCTATGGCAAGACAGATTATCGAATCGCCTGTGAAGAGCATTACAATGAAAATGAGCGTTATTATTATCTTGAATCGGGGATCGAGCCTGTGTATTACGCTTTCGCCCGGAAAAAACTGTCCTATTGTTATATCCTTGAGCAATTACAGACCCTCTCTTTCTCTGAGCTTTTTTATAAGAAGCTCCTTTGCATAGCCTACTGTGTAGACCTCCTTGCCGAAATCCAGTCCTGATTTTTTAAGATTTCCGAAAACACGTGTTATCTGCGGAACATCAAGACCTATCTGCTCTATTTCATCGGCACGGCTGAAAACCTTTACCGTCTCGTCATAGCAGAAGAGCTTTGCCTTGCTCATTACAAGGATTTTATCGGCAAATTTTGCGATATCCTCCATACTGTGCGAGACTATGAGTATTGTATTTTTTGTACGCTGATGATATTTTTTTATAAGTCCCAGGATTTTATCCCTTCCTGCTGGGTCAAGACCGGCAGTAGGCTCGTCCAGGATAAGAACCTTAGGCTCCATAGCCATAACGCCCGCAATAGCCACACGGCGTTTCTGTCCGCCTGAAAGCTCAAAGGGAGAGCGCTGTAAAAGCTCCTCAGGAATACCGATATCGTTTGCGGTTTCAAGAACTCTTCTCTTTATCTCAGCGTCGTCTAGCCCCATATTCTTCGGACCAAAGGCGATATCCTTATAAACGGTCTCTTCAAAGATCTGATATTCGGGATACTGAAATACAAGTCCCACCTTGAATCTGACATCACGTATGCTTTTTTTATCTTCCCAGATATCCTTGCCGTCGAGGTATATTTTTCCCGACGTAGGCTGTAAAAGTCCGTTGAAGTGCTGTATGAGGGTGGATTTTCCTGAGCCTGTATGACCCATTACGCCCACCATTTCGCCCTCTTCAATTTCAAGATTTACGTGGTCTACAGCTGTTTTCTCAAACGGAGTTCCCACGCTGTAGGTATATGTCAGTTCTTCGGTTTTAAGAATTGCCAATTCTTTTATCGCTCCTTGCTTAATAAATAATTAAGAGTTCACTCCGAAAAGTCTCTGTATCTCGCTGATACAGTCCTGTTCGGTGATTATTTCGTCTGAAACATCAAAGCCCTCTTTTTTAAGCTCCCACATAAGCTCTGTGACCTGAGGAACATCAAGACCGATTTTCTTCAGAAGCTCTACCTGTGAAAACACCTTTTCGGGCTTATTGTCAAGCACAACCCTGCCCTTATCCATAACAACAACACGTCCGCACTGCGCAACCTCGTCCATATAGTGTGTGATAAGAACTATGGTAATGCCGAATTTCCTGTTCATCTGCTTTATGGTGGAAAGAACCTCTTTTCTTCCCTTCGGGTCAAGCATAGCTGTGGGCTCGTCAAGGATTATCACCTTGGGACGCATTGCGATTATTCCCGCAATTGCCACACGCTGTTTCTGTCCGCCTGAAAGCTGACTTGGGGAATGCATACGGTAATCGTACATATTAACGGCTTTAAGAGCCTCGTCTACCCTTTCGCGCATTTCCTCATAGGGAACCCCAAGATTTTCAAGTCCGAAAGCAACGTCCTCCTCCACAATGGAAGAAACTATCTGGTTATCGGGATTCTGAAAAACCATTCCCGCACACTGACGAAGCTCAAAGAGCTTTTCCTCGTCGGCAGTATCGATACCGCCCACGTAAACCTTGCCCTCAGTCGGCACAAGTATGCCGTTGAGGTGCTTTGCAAGGGTGGATTTTCCCGAACCGTTATGTCCAAGCACAGCAACAAACTCGCCCTCGCCGATTTCAAGGTCTATTCCCTTTAAAACCTCGGGAGCCTTTTCTTTTTCTCCCTCTGCCTGATAGGCAAAGCGGAGTCCCTTTATTTCAATGATTTTTTCCATTAAAGTTCCTCAAGCTCGCTCTGTGGAGTTATTACAGGCTTTCCGTCCTTGTCAAGAAGCGGTGAAAGTCCGCCTGCATATCCGTCGGAACGGAAAAGATAATTTACTCCCGTAGTCTTATCAACCCATATTTCGATTGAGGGAGCAAGTCCCTGAGAGTATATCTTTACAAATCTTTTTCCTTTTTTTGCCATTACAGCTTCTCCTCTCTGATGATTACTTTGAGCCCTCCCATATAGCTGTAGAGCCACAGGGCAGAGTCATTCCTGTTGACTGAACGGGAAGTCCGATTTCGTCGAAGGACACCTCTCCGCCGAATTTATCGGTAAGCACTGTGCCCAGGATGTATCCCATTACAGAGGGTGAAAGTCCAGTAGTATAGCTGTTTATAAGGAAAAACAGCGGATTGTCGGACAAAACGCCCTCGCAGAGCTTCACTAAATCGAAAACGCAGTTTTCAAGCTTCCATACCTCTCCGCCCGGACCTCTGCCGTAGCTTGGAGGGTCCATAATAACAGCGTCGTATTTTCTTCCTCTGCGGATTTCACGGGCGATGAATTTCTCGCAGTCGTCAACGATCCAGCGGATAGGACGATCTGAAAGTCCTGATGCGCCTGCATTGTCTCTTGCCCACTGCACCATACCCTTTGAAGCGTCAACGTGGCACACTGAAGCGCCGGCTTCTGCACAGGCAAGAGTAGCTCCGCCTGTATATGCAAACAGGTTGAGCACGCTTATTTCACGGCCTGCATTTCTTATCTTATCAGCCATAAAGTCCCAGTTTACAGCCTGTTCGGGGAAAAGTCCCGTATGCTTGAAGCCTGTGGGACGAATGTTGAAGGTAAGATTGCCGTAGCTGATATTCCAGCTTTCGGGAAGCTTTTTGCGGAATTCCCACTTACCTCCGCCCGAAGCAGAGCGGTGATAATGACCGTCGGCACCTTTCCAGAGAGGGTGCTTCTTATGGGTTTTCCAGATTATCTGGGGATCGGGGCGCACAAGGCTTACTCCGCCCCAGGTTTCAAGCTTTTCACCGTCTGAGGTGTCAAGAATTATATAGTCTTTCCAGTTTTTTGCTGTTCTCAAATTTATATCTCCCTTTCAGGGTATTTTTTGAAAGTAATATGTCTGCAATACATCTTATGGATAATGTATCGCAGGCTGCTCAGGCATAATGCGTTATTCTTTTGGGAATTACACTGCTGTGCCCGTAATTGATAACAATGGTATCCTCAGAAATAAACACGCTTTTGGTGTTTGTTGTATTTTCTCGAAGAATATCACGCATATTGTAAATCAAGAGGCTTTCTGTTTCGTGGATAAGCTGTTGATGTTTATCCCACTCATACCAATTAGGGGAAATTATTCGCCCAAGTCGAATGAAAATTTTGCCTCGATATTCTTTCAGCCAATATTTGTGACTTTTCATACGGTTATTAAAACTATCGGAAGTCATACCTATATAAAGCGGAGTCTCCTTATTACCGTGTTTTCGTGTGATATAATAAATTCCGACATCCTTACGCTCTTCGCTATCAAAGAAGTCATCAATTTCAATAGGCATAGACCAGTAAAGCTTAATCGTTTTCATAAGCAAATCCTTTTTTACGTTTACTTTCCCGAACGCTCCTTGATAGTATCTGCGATTTCCATAGCCATTGCGTTTATCTGAGCAAAATCCTTACCCTCGATCATTACACGGATAAGGGGCTCGGTACCGCTTTCACGTACAAGAATTCTGCCTGATTCGCCGAGAGTCTTCTCGTGCTCTTCGATAAGACCTGTAATAGCCTTGTCGTTTTTCCATACTTCCTTATCCTTGGGAGTAATGCGTACATTTATCATTACCTGTGGGAATTTCTGCATAACATCGGCAAGCTCGCTCATTTTCTTGCCTGAATTCTTAAGTATCTCAAGCACCTTTGCGCCTGAGAGCTGTCCGTCGCCTGTTGTAGCGTTATCGAGGAAGATGATATGACCGCTCTGCTCACCGCCGATATTGTAATCACCGTCGAGCATTTTTTCAAGCACATAGCGGTCGCCCACATTGGCTGTAACGATATCGATATCGTTATCCTTTGCAAAATATCTGAAGCCGAGGTTTGTCATAACTGTAACAACAGCTGAATTATTTTTAAGTCTGCCCTGTTCCTTGTAAGCCTTTGCGCAGATCGCAATGAGCTTATCGCCGTCAATGAGCTCGCCCTTTTCGTCAACGGCAAGACATCTGTCAGCGTCGCCGTCAAAGGCAAGACCGCAGTCACAGCTGTTTTCCACAACAAAGCTCATAAGATTTTCCATATGTGTTGAACCGCAGTTCTTGTTGATATTTGTACCGTCGGGCTCTGCGCTGATAAGCTTTACATCTGCACCAAGCTCTTCAAAAAGACGCTTTGCAGTTGCTGATGAGCTTCCGTTTGCACAGTCAAGAGCAACTCTCAGACCGCTTAAATCCGTATCTATGGAAGCCTTTACGTGCTCTATGTACTCAGTTACAGCTGTATCACAGTGAGTTATTCTTCCCACTGATGTATGTGAAGCGAGGGTGATTTCCTCGGGATTATCAAGAATAAGACGCTCGATTTCCTCTTCTGTTTCGTCGCTGAGCTTATAGCCTGTTGAAGCAAAAAGCTTGATGCCGTTGAACTCAACGCTGTTATGTGAAGCCGAGATCATAACTCCCGCATCGGCATTTTTCTCCTGAACGAGAAATGCAACAGCAGGGGTGGGAACTACTCCCAGTATAATAGCGTCAGCACCGACAGAGCAGATACCCGCGCAAAGAGCAGCTTCAAGGATATCAGATGAAATTCTTGTATCCTTGCCGATAACAATCTGAGGCTTATGGCTTACCTTTTTTGTAAGCACCAGAGCTGCTGCTCTGCCTATCTGCATAGCAAGCTCAGTAGTAAGCTCAGTAATAGCAACTCCTCTTGCTCCGTCTGTACCAAATAATCTTCCCATTATAATATCTCCTATCAAAATTTATTTATACGGACTTTTTTAATCTGTAAACCGAAACAGGCTTTCGTCCGTATGTAAGCTCGCCCAGTGAAGAATATATCTTTTTATCGGCGAGATTATTATATCTGTTGTAAACGGTTACTGCGCCGTTATTCTCAACGCAGAAAACCGTGTGTATTGCTGACAGAAAAGGCTTTTTCGTCCAGAAGCTTATGATGTAAGCCTCGCCTGAGAAATCCTCTGTCGTATATTCAGCGTCAAAATGCTTCATCACTTTTCTGAAGCAGAAGGGACTGCTTCCCAGCAGACCGAAAATTATGCCGTAACGCTCCATACGGAAAATAACCTCTGAAAGAGGCACCTTCTTTTTCATAAAAGCAAGAGCGTTATATACGGCAATGCACTCACAGCCACAGCGTCTCACGAAAGAGACTCCGTATCTCATCTGTGAAAGTCTGCCCATTCCCTGACCATTTAGAAGTGCTCCACAGGGAAGGTCTTTTTCAACACTGCGGTTATGTCGCAGATTCCGTTTTGAATAAATCATAGTGTAAGCTGTCCGTCGTCAGAGCCATTGCCGTTATCGGGCACAGAAAAACCCAGATGCTCATAGGCAAGCTTTGTGGCACAGCGTCCTCTCGGAGTTCTTCCTAAAAATCCGAGCTGCATAAGGAAGGGCTCGCAGACATCTTCAAGAGTAACCGGCTCTTCGCCGATAGCCGAAGCAAGGGTTTCAAGTCCCACAGGACCTCCGCCATAGCCCTTGATAATCATTTCAAGCATACGTCTGTCAAGGCTGTCGAGTCCCAGCGAGTCTATTTCTTGACGGCTGAGTGCGATTGTAGCAATCTGCTGAGTGATCTCGCCGTTTCCCATAACATCGGCAAAATCACGCACACGCTTAAGCAGACGGTTTGCAATTCGGGGTGTACCGCGTGCTCTGCCTGCGATTTCCGATGCTCCGTCAGCAGTACAGGGAATACCTAAAATCATACTGCTTCTGCGGACGATATCCGTAAGCTGTTCTTTTGTATAAAGCTCAAGACGGTGGATAACGCCGAAACGGTCACGCAGAGGAGAAGAAAGCTGGCCGGCACGTGTGGTAGCGCCTATAAGAGTAAAGGGCTTGAGATCCATACGGATCGAACGTGCAGAAGGACCTTTTCCTATGATAATGTCTATAACTCTGTCCTCAAGTGCGGGGTAGAGGATCTCCTCTACAGCACGCGAAAGGCGGTGTATTTCGTCAATAAAGAGCACATCGTTTTCCGAAAGGCTTGTAAGAAGCGAAACAAGGTCGCCGGGCTTTTCGATAGCGGGACCCGTTGTTATTCTCAGGTTTACTCCCATTTCGTGGGCAATAATTGCCGAAAGAGTAGTTTTTCCCAATCCGGGCGGGCCGTACAGCAGAACGTGGTCAAGAGGCTCCTGCCTACGCTTAGCGGCCTCGATATAGATAGCCAGATTTTCCTTGACCTTATCCTGTCCGATATACTCGTGCAGTGTCTGAGGTCTGAGACTGCCCTCTATTTCGTTATCCTCTGCGGTATTTTCGGGAGTAATAACACGCGGGGCAAACTCCATTTCCTCTGTCTGAATCACTTTATCAACTCCTGTTCGGGGAATAATCAAAGTGCCTTAATCGGCACAACGCAGACACCGCCTTCCGAAAAGCTTTACAGAAAGCGATGTCTGCCACAGGTTTTATTTTTCAAAATATCTCTTTTTACGAACGTAGAAGGGCTCTACCGTAGCGGCCGCCTTCTTGCCCATATCCTGCTCAAGGCTTATGAAGCAGAGGTGCTCGTTGCTCTTTACAACCTTTGAAAGGTACTTTGAAAGGGGCACAAAGAGCTTTCTTGTGCTTCCCATCATATCAAGAACGATAAGGATCTGAGGTCTTTCACAGCCCTTGATCATTTCCATTATGTAAGCTTTTTCTACGTTAGGCTGCTTTGCAAGGAATTTTGAAGCTGCCTTTGTGATATGTCCAAGTGAACGCTCTGAAGGACGGTAGGAAATAGTATCGGCTTCGTTATATGAAATTGCCTTGATTTTGAGGTTCTGGGCAATAAGAAGGATACTCTTTATTTCCTGTGAAGAGAACTCCTTGCCGTATGAATTTGGGTTAAGAACAGCTGAAACCGACTGGATAAGGTCGAAAAGTCTCAGACAGTTGATCTTATAGCAGTCAACGTATCTTTTTGCAAACTGCTGAAGAGCACGGAAGCTTGTGAAAAACGGAATAAAGATATCCCCGTCTGGATTCTGTGTGGTAATAAGCTCAAGCTTGATGCCTTCGTTATTTCCTCTTTCCTGTTTTACGGGATTTTTACAGATTACGTAAACGTCGCTCTTGATAAGAGTCTGTAAAAATACCGAGCGTTTTGAAGGATCGGTTATTGCAGCTTTCAGTAATTCGTCGAGATTCATGGTTATTTCTTCCTTTCATATTTGATTTATTATCGTTATCGCTGGTTTTTTGCCGCGATTAATTTCAATGTTTCCTTGATAAGGTCCTGTGTGCTTAATGATGCGTCAAGCTTGCCCAGTATGGGAGCAACCTCGCCCTGTGAATATCCAAGCACCATAAGAGCCTCTAAAGCCTCTGAAACCGAGGTTGTTGCGCCACCGCCCGAAACAGCCTGTGAAAAGACTGCAGCGTCCTTTGAAACCGAACCGCTGAGCGTTTCCGAAGAAATCTTATCCTTAAGCTCAAGCACGATTCTCTGGGCAGTTTTTGCGCCTATGCCCTTTGTTTTTGTAAAGAATTTACTGTCGCCCGAAGCAACAAGGAATGCAAAGCGTTCGGGATCAACGTCTGACAGAATAGCTGTCGCCGCCTTAGGGCCCACTCCTGATACGCTTATCAAAAGCTTGAAGCAGCTAAGCTCCTGAAGGGTAGCAAATCCGAAAAGCTCTACCACATCTTCTCTCACATAGAGGTAGGTATAAAGCATAGCCTCACTACCGATCTCGCCCAGCTTTGATACTGTTGTATATGTGGTGCGACAGCCGTAGCCCACGCCCGCACACTCAATAACGGCAAAGTTCAGTTCCTTGACTGCAAGCCTGCCTCTTACACTGTATATCATCTTTATCCCCTTCAATCAAATCTTGTACTGTGACCGTGACATATTGCTATTGCCAGAGCGTCAGCCGCATCATCGGGCTTGGGAATCTGTGCAAGTCCGAGAATACTTCTTGTCATTTCCATTACCTGATGCTTTTCAGCCTTGCCGTAGCCTACGACCGCCTGTTTTACCTGAAGCGGAGTGTACTCGGATACGGGAATTCCTCTTTTGGAAGCCGAAAGCACCGTAACTCCCCTTGCCTGAGCAACATCAATGGCAGTTTTCTGGTTTGAGGTGAAGTAAAGCCTTTCAATCGCCATACAATCGGGCTTGAAACGGTCAAAAATAAACTCGATATCCTCGTGGATAGCACGAAGCCTTTCCGGAAAAGGAGTTCCTGCCTCAGTAAGCACTGCGCCGTACTCAACGGGAGTAAATCTGACGCCGTCGTAATCGAGAACACCGAATCCCACAATAGCATAGCCGGGGTCTATCCCCAGAATTCTTTTCATCTTATATCTCCTTGAAGAGCCTGAATTCAAAAACAGGACTTCTGAATTCCACGAAACTCAGCGTCGTGGGCAGTCTTGCCTTTTCAGCCTATTCGTAGTCTATTTTATTATAGCACATTCACACCTCAATTTGCAATATATTTATCCGTTTTTTATTGATTTTTACAAAAAAATCTGCTACAATAGGTACTAATGACCATATAGAGCTCCGTTATTTATGGCGTGAGCTTTGATTTTTTCTTTACGGAGGTTTTATTATTATGGATCTCAGCGAGCTTCGCAGTGGTATCGACTCTATCGACAATCAGATTTTAAGCCTTTTTCTCAAGCGTATGGAGCTTTGCAAGGGCGTTGCTGAATATAAGCGTGTAAATAATCTTCCTGTTTTTCAGGGCAACCGTGAGGCTGAAATAATCAGCCGTATAAAAGAGCTTACAGGCGATCCTTCCCTTGAGGACGGCACAGGTGCTCTTTTCACAACAATTATGGATATAAGCAAACAGCTTCAGAACCGCAGTCTCCTTGCCGATTCACCCGATTACTCATTCACTGTTCCCGATTTTGAAAATGCTTCCAATATCGGCTGTCAGGGAACCTCAGGCGCTAATTCTGAAACTGCCACAAGACTTCTTTTCGGTGAGAAACCGCTGAAATTCTACCCCACCTTCGAGGACGTTTTCAAGGCTGTGGAAAACGGTGAGCTCGATTACGGAGTTCTCCCTGTACACAACTCAACCGCCGGCTCGGTAACGGCTACATACGACCTTATGGGCAAGTATAATGTCTATATCGTAAAGACTGTCTGCGTTGAGATAAATCATTGCCTTGCTTCAAAAAAGGATATCCCCATCAGCGATATTTCCTGTATTTACTCTCACCCGCAGGCTCTTGCGCAGTGCTCGGATTATATCGCTCACCATAAGCTTAAAACAAGCGATTACAGTAATACCGCCACTTCTGCAGAGCTTGTGAAGAACAGCTCTGATGACGAAAATATCGCTTGTATCTGTTCTAAGGAGTGCGCTGAAAGGCTTGGACTTCACATTATCTCAGATGCGGTTTCAGACTGCGCCGTAAACAGAACAAAATTCATCTGCATTTCAAAAAATCTTCAGGTTACAGATGACGCAGATACAATCTCGGTTATGCTGAAAATCCCACACACCGAAGGTAGCCTATACCGCCTGCTTACCAAGTTCTACATCAACGGTATGAACCTTTGCAAGCTGGAAAGCCGTCCCGTTAAGGACGGAAGCTTTGAGGTTATGTTCTATCTGGACTTTTCAGGCAGAGTTACCGATAAAAATGCCAAAATCATACTCAACGACCTCAGCTCAAGCCTTGAATATTTCCGCTTCCTCGGTACAAGCTGTGAAAACGTTTAATCTTATTTTTGTAAAGGGTGATATGTATGTCCCATAAGTTTTATGAGCTTCTCAACAACCGTGAATTCCTCTTCCTTGACGGCGGAATGGGTACTATGCTTCAGTCAGCGGGCGTAGAGACCGGTCACGTGCCTGAGCTTCTCAATATTACAAATCCGCTGGCTGTTATGAATATCCACCGCGCTTATGCGGAAAACGGCTCTGATATAGTTTATGCAAATACCTTCGGAGCAAACCGCTTCAAGCTTGAAGGCACAGGCTATACTGTCGCTGAAATCGTCTCTGCGGGAATTTCAAATGCACGAAAGGCTGTGGAGGGAAAAGCTCTTGTTGCTCTTGATATAGGCCCCATAGGTCAGCTTCTTGAGCCTTCGGGCACCCTCAGCTTTGAAGAAGCTTACGAAATCCACAAGGAGACTGTTCTTGCGGGAAAAGACGCTGATATTATCGTTATCGAAACTATGACCGACCTCTATGAAGTTAAATCTGCTCTGCTTGCGGTAAAGGAAAATTCTGACAAGCCCGTAATCGTTACTATGACCTTTGAGGAAAATCAGCGTACCTTTACGGGAGTTTCTCCTGAATGTCTCATTGCTGTTGCAGAGGGACTGGGCGCTGACGCTGTGGGAGTAAACTGCTCGCTGGGACCTGTTGAGCTTGCTCCCGTAATTGAGAAAATCTGCACTCTTACAAAGCTTCCTGTTGTTGCTAAACCCAATGCGGGACTTCCTGACCCTGTTACAAACCAATTCAGTGTGGGTCCTGATGAGTTTGCAGAAAGCGCAACTGTGCTTGCTGAAATGGGTGTTAAAATTTTCGGAGGCTGTTGCGGTACAACTCCCGCACATATAAAAGCCGTCGCTGAAGCTCTCAAGGATAAAAAGTGCGCTGACCGCAATGTTAAACAGAGGGTGGGAGTATGCTCTGCTGTAAATTATGTCGATATTTCTCAACCGAGAGTTATCGGCGAGCGTATCAACCCCACAGGAAAAAAACGCTTTAAAGAAGCTCTGCTTGCCGGCGATATGGACTATATCCTGGGACAAGCTGTTGAACAGGTCAATGCGGGCGCGGATATTCTCGATGTAAATGTTGGACTTCCCGGCATCGACGAAAAAGCTATGATGATTAACGCTGTAAAGGCTATCCAGAGCATCTGCGATACTCCCCTTCAGCTTGACTCTACCATTCCCGAAGTGCTTGAAGCGGGACTGAGAGTCTATAACGGCAAGCCTGTTGTGAATTCTGTTAACGGCGAGGACGAGTCTCTGGACGCTATCCTTCCTCTTGTAAAAAAATACGGTGCCTCTGTGGTGGGACTTACTCTCGACAAGAACGGTATTCCCAAAACAGCTCAGGGACGCTTTGAAATCGCAGAGAAAATTCTCAGCCGTGCCCTTGAATACGGTATCCCCCGTGAAGATGTCTACATCGACTGCCTTACACTTACCGCTTCCGCTGAGCAGGAGGGCGCTATGGCTACCCTTGACGCTCTTAACAAGGTAAAATCACAGCTGGGACTTAAAACTGTGCTGGGAGTTTCAAATATCTCATTCGGTCTGCCAAACCGTGAAATGCTCAACCGCACCTTCCTCACTATGGCACTTTATGCGGGACTCGACCTTCCTATCATCAATCCGAATATTGAGTCCATTATGGGAGCTGTACGCTCCTACAAGCTTCTCTCCGCTATCGATAAGGACTGCATCGAATTTGTAAAGGCTTACGGCGGAGATGCTCAGGCTCCTGTTGCAAATAAGGCTCCCGAAGCCGTTGCAGACAAGACCGGCGACCTTATCTACGCTGTGGAAAACGGACTGAAAAACGACGCTGTGAAATCTGCTCAGGCTCTGCTTGAAACCACAGACGCTATGTCTGTTATCAACGACTACCTCATTCCTGCGCTGGACTCTGCGGGAGCAAAATTTGAAAAGGGAAAAATCTTCCTTCCTCAGCTTATTCTCACAGCTACATCCGCACAGGCTTGCTTTGAGATTATCAAGGAGAAAATCTCCGCAAAGGGCGAAGCTCCCGTTTCAAAGGGAAAAATCGTTCTTGCTACCGTTAAGGGAGATATCCACGATATCGGAAAAAATATCGTAAAGGTGCTTCTTGAAAGCTATGGCTTTACCGTCATCGACCTTGGAAAAGACGTTGACCCTCAGCTTATCGTTGATAAGGCTGTTGAGCACAAGGTAAAGCTCGTGGGACTTTCCGCTCTTATGACAACTACTCTCGGAGCTATGGCTGATACTGTAAAGCTACTCAGCGAGCAGTATCCCGAATGTAAAACCGTTGTGGGCGGAGCTGTGCTTACCGCTTCGTATGCTCAGCAGATAGGCGCTGATTTCTACGCTAAGGACGCTAAGGAAACTGTGGATATCGCTTCTTCTGTTTATGAGGAGAAATAAAACACCTGATGCAAGGGCGGAAATTTCCGCCCTTTTTGTTTGTATATTGGTTACGAATATGTAGGGGCGGATATATCAGAAAGCAACAAGACCTGAGAGTTACCTCTCAGGTCTTGTTTTATGCCTTTTTGGATTTGATTTTAAGATAGATGTGTCCTATAAGAAATGCTGTAAGATCTGCAACAACCGACGCTATTCTCATTACAAGCACGAAAAGAAGCACCTTTTCCTCGTGTTTTTCTCCGCAGACAAAAATCATTACCGATTCTCTTACGCCTATTCCGCCAGGTGCGCCCGGAGTTACAAAACCGATAATCCACGCAAAGAGAAATGCTCCCGTAAGAGATACAAGCTCTGAAGCGGTAGCTGAGTCACCGAAAACAAGAGCAAGGCACAGAAAGTACATAACCGCTGAAATGCTGTTGTGCACAAGATAGTAAACCACGCCCTGAATAAGCTTTCCCCTGTTTTCCTTTTCAAAGGCTTTAGAGTATCTTGAAAGATATCCCTTTACCTTATCCATAAATTTCAACCGCACTATAACCGCAAGCACTATAACTGCTACTACACCCACAGCTCCGATAATAAGGATATTTCTGCCGTACTTTTCAAGCAGAGCTGTTATGGCTGTGCCAAGAAGAATAACCGAGATTACTCCCGTCCACAGAACGCAGAAAAATACGTCAAGAACAGTTGCACAGGCTACATCAACGTGGCTGATGTTCATATCCGAAGCAAGCTGATTTCTTCCCACATACTGAAAAACGTTTCCCGGAAGATACTTGTATATATTCGACCTTGTATATACGGGCATTGCAGAGGAGTAGGGTATCTTCTTTCCCGAAAGAGACTGTGTGAACACAAGCCAG
>SVNM01000054.1 GCA_015066875.1 Ruminococcus sp. | reverse complement strand
TTCCTTCATATCTTCAAATGCGTTCTTGAAAAATTCTTTGACATTACTCATTTTACTTCTCCTCATTTATTATTTTTTCGCTGAGTTCAAGAATTCTGTCAGCGTATTTTTCTTTTCTTGAAGTAAGAATTTTCTTATATACAGGATATGTAGCGATTGCCATAAGCATACCGATAGTGCCTATGACTATTCCAAGTGGCATTGCGTTGGAAATGCCGAGATGCTCACCCATATCTGTCATAACAAAGCTCATTCCGGCACCCATAATCATTGCGGAAATACTGCCGAAAACATAACCGAATACATTTGCGGGAAGTTTTACTTCTTTGTCAAGCTCGCGGAGTAAATCAAGATTTTTCTCACTGCTGTCCTTTTCCATATACTGTGTACGGATTTTCTGCACCATAAATTCTGTATCATTTCTGTTCATAATAAAGGTCCTCCTTGATATATCGTTTCAGATTATGGTTTTATTATACAGGCGATGTGTTTGTGAGATGTTTTTGAAATGTTTGAGAAATGTTAAAGTCGGGAAAATTTTTTCGAATCTTGCTTTTTCTGCCATAGACGGTATTTTGCTTGCTGTTCCGGCTAAGAACTTTTATATTATCAAAAAAATTTTTTCAGAAGAGTACTTGACAATATCAATACTTCGTGATATGATGTATTACACGAGAGGAGGTATTGTATGGATATTCAGCTGAAACGAGGACTGCTTGATGTCTGTGTGCTGGCATCAATTAAAAATGAAGATTCCTACGGATATAAGATTATCAAGGATATGAAGCCGTATATCGAACTTTCCGAATCAACTCTGTATACTATTCTGAAGCGTCTGGAATCAGCCAATATGCTGACTGTCCGCACTGCTGAACACGGTGGCAGATTGCGAAAGTACTATCATATTACAAGTGAAGGACTGCAAAGAATTGAAGAATTCAAAAACGATTGGAAGGAAATTTTATCCATATACCGCTTTGTTACAAAGGAGGATGACGAAAATGACTAAAGAAGAATTTTCAGAAAAGCTGAAAAACGGTCTTGCCGGACTTCCGCAGGAGGACATTGATGAACGTCTTACGTTTTACAGCGAGATGATTGATGACCGTATGGAAGAAGGTCTGACAGAGGAAGAAGCTGTGGCAGAGATAGGCTCTGTACAGACATTGGTAACACAGATTCCGGAGGATACTCCGTTAACAAAACTGGTGAAAGAAAAGGTAAAGCCAAAGCGTTCGCTGAAGGGCTGGGAGATTCTGTTACTTGTGCTTGGTTCGCCGTTGTGGATCGCTTTGCTGATTGTTTTATTTGCGTTTTTATTTACCGTATATGCATTAATCTGGTCTTTTGTACTTTTGTTATGGGTAGTTATGATAACCTTTTTATTCAGTGCAATCTGGACAGTACTAATTTCGCCTGTATTTGTAAGAGATACAGGGGGGGAAACCGGATTTGAACTGTTTTTTGCCGGAATTATGCTGATCGGTTTTTCAATATTTATGTTCTTTGGTTGCAAAGCCTTTACAAAGTTTGTCTGGAAACTCAGCAAAAAAATAGCTGTGGGAATAAAATCATTGTTTGTGGGAAAGGATAACTAATTATGAAAAAAACAGGGAAAATTTTACTTATTGTTGCTACAGTGCTTGTAATTGTGGGATTAATCGGATTTGTGGTGACAATGGCAAATCGTGACTGGAATTTCGCTTCAATTTCAACTGAAGAATTTGAAACAAATACATACACAGTATCCGAGTCCTTTGATAAAATTTCTATTGACGTTTATACTACTGACATAACCTTTATGCTCTCAGAGGACGAAAAGTGCTCAGTTGAATGTAAGGAAACAGAAAAGCTCAGACATAATGTGTCTGTACAGAATGGTACTCTTGTAATAAATATGACTGATACACGCAAATGGTACGATAAGTTCGGTGTATTTGTAGGTTCATACAAGATGACTGTTTATCTTCCAGAAGCCGAATATGCTTCTCTTAAGGTCGATACAGATACAGGTGATGTTACAATGCCTGAGGATTTCGCCTTTGAAAAGGTTAACATTGACAGTGATACAGGAGATGTGGAATGGTTTGCAACTGTTTCAGATACAGCAATAATTAATCTTGATACAGGAGATATCCTTGTGGAAAAGGTTACAGCTGAAAATCTGGAGCTTTCCTCTGATACAGGCAGTGTGAAGCTTGAATCTGTTACAGCAGAAGGCAATATCAAGGCAGACACTGACACAGGTGATATTTATCTTGATGATGTTTCCTGTGCAAATCTTGATGCGCAAAGTGATACAGGAGATATAAATCTTAAGAACACAGTTGCTGACGGAGCTTTCAACATTGAAAACGAAACAGGCGATGTAGAATTCGAAAACAGCGATGCATCTGAAATCTTCGTAGATACAAGTACAGGCGATATAACAGGAACTCTGCGTTCTGATAAGATTTTCCAGACAGATTCTGAAACAGGTCGCATAAGTGTTCCTGATTCAGTTACAGGCGGAAAATGCAAAATTACAAGCGATACTGGTGATATTGAATTGAATATTGCATCTTGAATTCAATTCAATAAAAATAACGGAGCGGGCTGAAATAAAGGCGCTACCCATATAGAAGTATTTACGTGAATTATTGAGGGAAACCCTTTTGAAAAAGGGTTTCCCCCACTAAATACGCATAATGCTTCCGTATAGACAGTACCCTTAAACCCACTCCGTTTTTGTTTTACGGATTATATTGTATATTGTGAATGTTTAAGCGTTCAGCAGAGGAGTTTTGCTGTTGAAATCAGTTCTTGTTTCTGTATTCGGTTGGTGTAAGGCCTGTGATACGCTTAAACTGCTTCATAAAATAGCTTTCGGTGGAATAACCGCATAAAAGAGAAATCTTGCTCAACGGTAGAGCTGTTTCCCTTAGCAGACGCTTTGCCTCTTCCACACGGAAATCAATCAGATCCTCAAAAAGGCTCTTGTGAAACTGCTGTTTATAGTGCTTCTGAAGAGTGCTTTTGGGAAGATCGCTCTCAGAACACAGCTGTTCAACGGTCCAGTTTTCTCCAGGGGATTCCTTCATTTTTTTGCGGAGCTGTTTCAGCTTTTCGCACATCACACTGCGGTTAAGAACAGATTTTGATGCGGTAAGCTGTTCTGATTCGTTATCGGGCATACGATCCAGAGCAAGCTCAAACTCAGTGATATAATGAAGCCAGTTATCGTCGTAGATTCTGTTTCCTGAGTACTCAAGAGAAATAAGACCGAATTGTCGTGAATTCATATGAAGAGGAGAGAGAAATATTATTTCAGATTCTGAACAGCCTGACAGAAAAGCCGAAGCACTGTTTGCAGGGAGAAGATCATTGTGAATCTGTGGCATGGCACCGCTTTCATATGAGGCTGACAAACGGAATGTACCGTCAGACTCGCTGAGAAATACACGTATTCCCTTGACCTCATACAGCATTTTTCCATAATACATTGCTCTTGAAAGCAGATCGGGCATAGATTTTGCCTGTGCCAGATCAGGCGTCATACTTATACCGAACATTGAATCGCTCCACATACGGGGGATTATACTGTCAGAATCGAGTATAAGCTGTTTTGTTGGAATATTTGTACAGCCACATGAACTGCCGACACAGAAACCGCTGTTCATCAACTGAGCCTTACTGCACAGAAGTCCTGTAATATTGCGGTAAAGACGCCTTACAGCATCTGCACCAAGCTGTTTGTGATTGCGTGTGTATGTAGTGAGGGTAACTTCAGTATTTGTAGTAAACGGATATCCGTCGTAGCCTGTAACAGCCACATTATCAGGTACCTGTACACCGCCCGCAATAAGCTCTTTTATAAGTGAAACCGCCATTATATCATTTCCGCAGACAATTGCGTCAGGCATAGGAATTTCACCTGATATTAGCTTTTTTGCATATGCAATGGCAGAATCGTACCAGAATGTTCCGTGTTCATAATATGTCTCATCAAAGAACAATCCATGCTGAGTCATACGATCCTTCCATGCACGCAGACGTGTCTGTGCCTGATGACTTTCCTCAGGACCTGTCAGGCAGTAAATACGCTTGTATCCGTGAACTTCAATGAGATGCTCGACTATTTTGCTGAAATCATCGTAGTCATCATATTGAGTGCTGTCGAAAACAGGATGTGCCATTTCATCTACAGTCATTACGTATTTTTTTGAATTTATCAGACGGCGCTGTATCTCAGCAACCACATCTGTGCTCATTGTAGCTTCGTCTTTAAAATATAAAAATGCGTCAAAATCAGGAGAGTCGATCATACGGAAAATCTCACGTTCTGCACGTGCGTGTTCAGAGGTAGCACTTTCAAACTGAATAAGCGGAGCCAGAATAACAGCATCCCAACCGCAGATTTTCAGCTGTGCAATGGCACCGCGAAGCATATCCTTCACAAAAGAACGTGCCAGTACAGGAGTAATAACACCGATAAGCGGTTTCTTTTTCATATGACATTCCTCCTTAATCTTACTGCTTTATACTATTATATCATTTGTGAACGGAAATTTCAAGACAATTTTACATCTGAAGCATATGTTTTGCATTTTCTTACGGGTTTGTCAATGCTTTGATGACAGAATACACCGTTATACAAAACGTAATATTTGATGAAATTACTGCAATTTGTAACATTGCTCTAAATTTATTGCTTTACCAAGATAAAAAATTGGTACAATTAGCAGTATATATTTTTTACATAATATGGTATTATATATAGGTATGGATTATGGATACTTGTAAAATAGATAAATTAATAGTACTTTATTGCTTTTGATGTTCGGCAGTGAATATCAGGCAGATTTCATAATCTGTACAGTAATATTAAAATTGATTTTTTGAAAGAGGGGTTAAAAATGAAAATTAAACGGACAGCATCTGCTTTGCTTGCCGTATGTTCTGCAGGCTTGCTTACTGCTGGTATTGTTACCTATGCTATCGATAATCAGGCTTCGTTGAAGGACGCTTCGCTTGAGAACTCGTTTATACGTCTTACCGTTGATCAGCATAGCGAGCAAAGTGAATATCTGCAGTTCCGTCTTGCAACTACAGGCGGAAAAACAGGTAATCAGGCAGATGACAACAAGAATATTACATACAGAAATTTCTGTTCGGGCTACACAACAATCAGCATAAACGGAGAGAATTACGTTTATGGCAGAGGTGTTGATACCTCACAGCCTGAATACAATGCTGAGAAAAAGTGTCATACTTCTTCACAGAAATTCGGCGATGTGGAGATTCGTCAGGAGCTTACATTCGCTGAAGGATATACTCCCGGATATGAGGATATGCTGAATATTTCATATACTGTTCTTAATGCGGGAGAAAATGACAGCATCGGAGTGAGAGTTCTTATAGACCCTGCAATTGCAGATGATGATACACTCAGACTCAGCGCTGACAATGTGAGTATATCAAAGGAAGCGGTTTTTGCAGAAAAGCTTCCTTCTGACTGGAAAGCTGAAATGAGCAATGATTCCTCAGTTTCTGCTTACGGAAAACTCAGCGGAAGTGCTCTTATGCCTTCAAGCATAACATTTGCTGATTGGTATAATATTTACGACAGCTTATGGGACTATTCTCCCGATATAAATTATGCTATTTCCGACGCTTCTGTCGCAGTTAAGTGGGAGCCTGTAAAAAATCCTGTTAATACAGTGTTCTCAACAAAATACGGAATAAGAAATACCGCAAACACAGGAACAGATAACAATGCACAGATTTCTTCTCCCAAGACATCTACAAAAACTGTTGTAAGAACAGCTGTTTTCATGCTGATTGCAGTTGTATCAGCCTTTGGCAGTTATTACTTCAGCAGAAAGGAGAAGAAAAATGCACAATAAGAAATTCTCTAAAAGAGCATTGGCTACAAGCCTTTCTGCAATTCTGACACTTCAGTTCGGAGTAGCAAGTCTTCCTTCAAGTGTTTTTGCTGTATATCTCAATACCGATTACGTTGTTTACTCAGACGAGGATATTACTGTAAACACAAACAATGCTGTCATCAACGGTAATGTGTTTTCAGGCGATGAATTCAATTACCTCGGAGCTAATCCCTGTGTAATCAGTCAGAGCGTGAATTCAGACAAGATTACAGGTAATGTAAGTGCCGGTGAAAAGCTCAACGGCAGAACTGTAAAGCCTGATTATACATCACAGCTCAGCAACGGTGTATACTATCATAAAGTGTACGAGAAAGATACTGTTCTTGATATGACAGAATACAATCTTTCAGAGTCGCTTTATGTCAAGGGCGATCTTGATATCCCCAGAGTTGAATTCTCAGGCAGAGGATATGTGAGAGCTGACGGAAATATCCGTTACGACGCCGTTAAAAATGCTGAAGGAAGTGAGATTTTCCTTTACTCTACAGACGGAAACATTACTGTTCAGGGTGCAGATGTAACTATTAACGGAATAATTTATGCTCCTAACGGAACAGTAGAGCTCAACGCAAAAAATCTTACGGTAAACGGCTCGATCGTAGCTGAAAATGTAGAGTTCAACGGTACTAAGCTTACTCTTAATCCTTACAGCAATGAGGATAAGACGCTGATAGATTTCGGTCCTGACATTACATTCAAGGATCTTGAGAGATCATATAAGGAAAACCGAAAGATAACTCTTGATATATCTGAAAGCTTTGGCATTGAAAGTATTGATACAGAGTCGCTTAAGTGGGAATTTTCTGCTGAAGAGCCTGCTATGGCTGAGAATATCAGAATAGATGAGGCTTCTTCCGACAGCGTAAGAAAAAATCTTATTATTACAGAGCCCGGTATCTATCGCGTAACCTTAAGCGGTAAGGACAAGGACGGAAACGATATTGTCTATTATGAGGTCCTTAACATCACAGAGGATATTGCTCCTGTTGCAGGCTTCTGGAAAGAGACTGATGTTGTTGCGCGTAACAGCGAAGGCGTAGCTTCAATTACTCTTGAAGATACATCTTACTCGCTTGACGGTGATACCATCGGAAGCCGTGTGTGGTCAGTATGCTTTGACAGTGATAATGACGGCGATTTCTCAGATGAAACAAGTGAAATTTTCAACGTGGGAAATGAAACCGTTGTTACATACAACGCTGAGTCTGTAGGAAAGTATAAGTTCAGCCTTGCTGTTGCAGAGGTGTTTGATGATACAATCCCGTCCCTTATTTCTCAGGAAGCTTATCTTATTGGCAATACTGATTCTCTTGCAGATACCGCTTGTGTTACAGAGGTAACAAATGAGGCTCCCGTATCATATTCGGGAATCAGTAAAGCAAAAAATGTTGATATAGTTGTAACTGTTGGAAATGCAGACGTTGAGAATGTGGAAATCCTCAACGAAAATATCAGCAGAATTAAACAGGAGCTTGAAAGCAAAGGCTATTCAGTAAATCTTTCCACTGTATCTACTTCAACTCTTACAGCTAAGGATACTTTTGCGTGGGAAGAATACGACCACTATAATTATGATGACCGTTATCTTCCTACTCTTGAACGCCATATTCTATATGAGGAAGATTCAATCAAGATGATGGGATACAGCGTTGCTCCGCTTCGTGACTGGCTTTTCGTTGACGACGGAATCAATGCTAAACGTGTTCTTTCATTTGATATGGTAAGAGATAAAACCGACTGGCATAGTATGGAAGGCGGTGGATTCCTGTTCAACACTTCCATTACAGAAGAAGTAACCGAGCCTTCAAATCCTGAAGAAGCTCCCGTTACAATGAATATCCTCAACGGATATTGTATTCTTCTTACTCAGGGCGGATTCAAGCTTATCCAGCTTGACAATGTCAATGCAGATAACTTCCGAAACGGCGGAATAAGCAATTCTGTTCAGGCCATAGGAAAGGTTCTTATGAGCGTTCCTGTTGCAAATGTTTACGACAGCTACAATGTCAAAATCATTGCAAGCGACAGAATTCTGTCTGTATATATCAATGATGAAGCTGTAATTGATAATTTCCTTCTTCCCGATACAGACAAGGGAACAGGCTTCGGACCTATTATCTGTCACGGCTCACATTCATGTTCACAGCAGTCATATTTTACATTCAGCAACATCAAGATGTCAACTCTTGACGGTAGCGAGTTAAGTGAAGTTCTTGATGAGTACGAGTGGAGAGACTCTGCCGAGCATTATGTAATCAATCTCAGTGAGGAAAGCGTATATGATCTTACCGAAAAATCAGCGGTAGGTTCTGCTGTAAAATCACTGGTTGAAAACGAGACAAGCTTTATCGGTCTTGGTACAGTTGATTCAAAAAATCAGTATGACAGTATCCTCAGATCAGCAGACGGTATTTACGCTGACTGGTATGATGTACTGAAAAATGAAGAAATAATCAGAAATTATATTCTCAACAGCCTCGGTGGTGTGGATTACTCTGTAGAGGATATGATCACCACTTCAGATGAGATAGTTTATGTTGACAGCTATGTGGATAAGGAGAACGATCCTGTAGGCAATCAGGTCTGGAAGTATGAGCTTGATGCTTCTGTTTACGAAAACAGCACAGGCGAAACAGGTACATTTACAAGCGATGAGCCTCTTGCAAAGCTCGAATCAACAG
Organism: Ruminococcus sp.; assembly: GCA_015066875.1. Classification (GTDB taxonomy): domain Bacteria; phylum Bacillota; class Clostridia; order Oscillospirales; family Ruminococcaceae; genus Ruminococcus. The sequence goes on along the minus strand of SVNM01000054.1, from coordinate 5,954 downwards.
GTGTTTATAAGATAAGCTCTGTTGTTGAAGATGATCCTACAAATGGCAATACATATCTTGACTCTTACAGAGAAAAATCAAATGCTGTTCAGTGGACAGAAAAGCTTTATGTTCACAGTATGCCTGAGGCTTCTGTAACCGCTGAAGTTTTAGCAACAGATGATCCTGAAAAGTTCCTTTGCAATATTACATTTGAAGCCTGTGACGCAGACGCTTCAAGCAAGGAAAACAAGGGCATTTCAGAAGAGAAATTCTACTGGAAGAATATTGATGAAAATCAGTGGCACGAGGGAATTGTTCCTGAGATAATTGATGTTGATGAGGTTTATCTCCAGAAATATCAGGTGTGTGACCTTGCCGGTCAGTGGAGCAAGCCCTGTATCGAGGTTATCCGTGCCGAGAAGAATGAAAATACAAATCTCTTTGAGGATAACGAAAATCCTGTAATTATTCTCACTGTTTCCGATGAAAATCCTTCAGTGGGCGACCGTATTCTTATTTCTGTAACTGCTGAAGACAATACCGAAGTAGCTTACGTGAAAACAAAAGTAAACGGAATTGTTCTGAGCGAGTTTGAAGGAAGCTTCTTCTATGACTGTACTGAAGAGGGCGAGCTCCTTATCGAAGCTGAATGTATGGATATCGGACATAATCCCGCATTAACCTCAGCTACTGTAACTGTTACAGACAGACGCGACCTTACAGCTCCTGAAATCGTAATCGACAAGGAGACAGGCATTGCTTCAAACGGAACAACTCTCACAATTTCAGGTTATATTACCGACAATGCAGAGTTTGATTCCTATATTGTACAGCTTGCACAGTCCGGAACTGAAAATTATGAAACTGTACATTCAGCTTCAAACGAGGTTTACGGCAGTGAAATCGCTGTTGTTGAATTACCTGAGACTGAAGGCTCTTACGACATTCTCATTACTGCAATCGACTCGGCTGAAAACAAGGCGTTCTACAAGATTACTGTAGAGGTTACAGCTGAAACAATAGTCGATACAGAGCATAATCAGTCTGAAGAGATTACTCAGGAGCCTGAAAGAACCGATACTCCTGCGGAAATCACAATTACTTCATCTGCACAGACAGCTGAAATCGGCGAAAGCATAAATGTTACAGCCGACGCAAAGGACCCCGATGGTCTTGTTTCTGTAAAGGTTTATATGGACGATGAGCTTATTGCGGAAAGTCCTGTATCATTCAGATTCAGCAAGGCAGAAGCTTGTGTGGTAACTGTAAGGGTTGAGACAGTTGACGCTTACGGCGGTACTGCAAGTCAGAGTATGGAAATTGTAATCGAGGATAACTCAGACAAGGTATTCCCCACAGCTGAAATCACATCTCCCGAAAATGAGGAAATCGTATCGGGAAATGTAGCGATTATGGGCTCGGCTTTTGACGAAACAAGTATCAGAAACTATGTTGTTGAATACAGAAAACAGGGACAGTCACTTTACACTCCCATATATTCCTCACTCACAGAAAGACGTGACGGACAGCTTGCTGTATGGAATACAAACGACCTTGACAACGGCGTTTACGAAATAAGACTTTCTGTTACAGATAACGGCGGAAATACAACGTATGTATATGCTGTTTATCAGGTTCAGATAGGCAATCAGGCTACTGATGAGGAAATTTCTGAGGAGCTTATCGTATTCACAAGACCTCAGTCAGATGTTCCTGCTGATGACGTTATAAAAATTGAAGCCGATGCTGATGAATCACTCAGCGGAAGTGAATATAAGGTATATATAAGCAACTCTGACGATACAGGTGAAAAAATCCTTGTTGAAGAGGGCGTGCTTGATAAAAACGGTTCAGTATCAGCTACAGTTGACAGCTCAATGCTTGACGAAGGCAGATACGACATTACAATCGCAGTAAAGCCTGAAGAAGGCGAGTCTGTTGAAAAGGAAGTTTCAGTAATCGTAGACCACGATTATACTGCTCCTGAGGGCGATTATGTATGTGAAATCGTATCACCCGAAGAGTTTGATGAGCTTGCCGGTCTTGTAGAGGTTACAGCAAATGGTTCAGCAGATATCTTTGAAAAATACAAACTTGAATACTCTCCCGCAGGCGAGGAAAGCTACATCACCTTTGCAACAGGCAGATTTGCTTCAGACAACGCTGTTTCGGCAGAGTTTGATACTACAAAGCTTAAAAACGGTTACTATGATATCAGATTTACTGTTTACGGAGACAATGTAACTGCAAGTGATATCGTTACTGTAAGCGTTAAGGGAAATCTTGCTATAGGTAATTTCTCACTTGATTTCTCAGATATGGAATTTGATGTGAACGGAATTCCTGTAAGAGTTCTTCGTTCATACGACAGCCGTCACATAAATGAAAACAGCGTATTCGGCTATGGCTGGAGTATGTCTTACGATAATGTAAATCTCAGCATCAGCTGTAATCAGAGCGAAAACTGGGAACAGGCTGTTTCAGGCGGTTCATTTATCTCAAGCTATTATCTCAGCGAAACAAAACAGCACAGAGTTTCAGTTGATCTCGGAAACGGAATTGCTGATGAATTCAGAATGCGTACAACTCCTGAAAGTCAGCTGTTCTATCCCATTCAGTATGGTGTGGGAGTATACTATACTTCTGTAAACGGTTCGGGAGCAACTCTTGTTCCTTGCAACGTAAGTGCCGATGATCTGCTGTTCAACGGCGGAAAGCTTTATACAAGCAGTCTTTCAGAGTATAATCCCACATGCTTCAAATACACCACATCAGACGGTACAGCATACGTTATTGATGCCGATAAGGGACTTATCAGTATTACAACTATCGGCGGAGATGTAATTTCATTCAATGATGACGGAATAAGCTCAACAGGCGGAGAATATATTTCATTCAGCCACGACAGCGAAGGAAGAATCACAGAAATTACAGATTACACAGGCAAGAAGGTTTCATATACATATGACGTTTTCGGCGACCTTGTATCAGTAACCGACATTGCTGATAATACAGCATCATTTGTTTACGATAATCATTATATCTATGAGATGTACGATCCCAGAGGTCTTATGGTTTCAAGAAATGATTACGATGATGACGGACGTCTTATAAAAACAACTGACGGAAACGGAAATGCTATTACCTATGACCATGATGTTGAGGGTAAGGAAGAAATAATCACCGACAGAAACGGCGGTATTACAAGAGTTGTATATGATAATTACGGCAATGTGCTTGCACAGACCGACCCTATGGGCAATACAATTTACAATACCTTTGATTCTGAAGGCAATCTTACTTCCAAAACAGATGCAATGGGTAATGTAACAACCTTCAAGTACGATTCTGACGGAAATGTTATTGAGACAGTTGACGCAGAAGGTGTTTCAGTAAAGAATACCTATAATTCAAACGGACTCATTACCTCTGTCAACAGAATGGGAATAGTTGTTGACGCATTTGCTTATAATGACAGAGGAGAAGTTGTTTCAAGAACTGATGCTGACGGCAATACAACAGAATATACTTATGATAATTCAGGAAATCTGACATCAATAAGCGACGCTATCGGAAGCTATATCAATATGACAACCGACAGCAAGGGAAATGTTGTTTCTGCTACAGACGGCTCAGGCACAACAGCTGATTTTGCATATGATTCATACGGCAACTGTATTTCAAAAACAATTACCTATAATACAGACGGCGAATCAAGAACCGTTACCGAGTATTACACCTATGACAGCTATGGAAATATTATCAAGACCATTGATAATGAGGGCAATATTACCTCAAGCGAGTACAACAGTATAGGTAAGGTAGCTGTTGAGACAGACGGAAACGGAAACCAGAAAAAGTATACCTATGATACAATGGGTAATCTTACAAAGATAGTATATTCCGACGGAACATCAGAAAGTTTTGTATATGATAAGGAAGGCAATACAATTTCAACTACAGACAGATATGGCAAGAAAGTTGAAATGACATACGATAAGGCAGGAAATCTGCTTACGAAGTCTTATTCAGACGGAACAAGCGTTTCCTATGAGTATGACGCAAATTATAATCTTATTGCCGAAACAGATTATTCAGGTGCGGTAACATACTATGAATATGATAAGATTGGCAGAAATACAGCAGTTATCGACGCTTACGGAAACAGAACAGAGTATGTTTACAATGAACATTCACTCGTTACTGCATTTACCGACAGCAAGGGTAACACAACTTCTTACTCATATGACAATAACGGAAATCGTATTAAAACCGTTTATCCTGACGGAACAAGCGAATCTTCGGAATATGATGCAAGAGGACTCATTACCTGTAAAACCGATGCAAACGGATATAAGACATATTATACCTATGATAAGCTCAACAGACTTACATCTGTTACCGATGCACTCGGTAATGTAACAAGCTATGAATATGATGAGCTTGGAAATCTTGTGGCTGTTACAGACGCAGAAAACAATGTAACAAGATACGTATGCGACGCAAACGGAAGAACTGTCAAGACCATCAATGCTATGGGTCAGGTTGCTGAAAACGCTTACGACCCTATGGGAAATCTTGTAAGCTCAACTGATTTTGCGGGCAATATCACAAAATACACCTATGATAAGCAGAACAGAGTTCTTTCAAAGGCAACAAGCGACGGCACTGTAAGATATTCATATTCAAATGACGGAAATCTTGCTTCTGTAAGCGACAAAACAGGCACCACACGATTTGTTTATAATGAATCAAACGGTCTTGCAAAGATTACTTATCCCAATGGAAATTATGTTGAGTATTCATATGATTTCTGCGGAAGAAAAACATCTGTTGCAACAGCCTACGGAAGAGTAGACTACAGCTATGACCTTCTCGGAAGAATGACCGCCGTTAACGACAAAAACGGAAGATATACAACATATCAGTATGACTCAAACGGCAATCGTTCGTCTATGACATATCCCAACGGTGTAACGATCGGCTACAACTATGATGCACTTAACCGTCTTGCTTCAGAGTATGTATACAACAGCAATAACGAGATTATCGCCAAGTATGAATATACATACGGCAATGCAGGCGAGATTCTTACAATCATTGAAAATGACCGTACCGTTATGTATGCATATGATGCGCTCTACAGACTTATAAGTGAGAAAACAGTTTCAGCTGACGGTGCTGTATCAGAGATCACATATGCTTATGACAAGGTAAGCAACCGTATCAGCAAGAATGAAAACGGAAATGTAACAAATTACGCTTATAATGCTCTCGGTCAGCTTGTTTCTGAAAATGACAAGGCTTATCTTTACGATAATGCAGGAAATCTTATTTCTGAGACATCTTCGGATAAGGTTGCGGTTTACACATATGACGCTGAAAACAGACTTATAAAGGCTGATGTAAACGGTGTTGTTGAAGAGTACGGCTATGATTACGCAGGAAACAGAATTTCCAAAAAGACAGGCGATGATTATACTTATTACCTTAACGATACAGTTAACACCTATACTCAGACTATCGCAGAGCTTGACGCAAACGGAAATGTAAAATGCTTCTATACAAGAGGCGTAGGTCTTGTTTCTCAGGAGCGTGATGCAGTATCCTACTATATTGCAGATGGTCACGATTCAGTAAGACTTCTTACAGATGAAAACGGCATTGTAACCGACAGCTACACTTATGACGCATGGGGTAATACAATCGCTTCAACAGGTAATACAGTAAATACACATTTCTACTGCGGAGAAGAGCTTGACGGTACTACAGGAAATTATTATCTGCGTGCAAGATATATGAATCCTTCAACAGGTACATTTATCACAATGGATACATATCAGGGCACACAGTATAATCCTACATCGCTGAACAAGTATCTTTACGCAAATGCAAACCCTGTACTTTACAGCGATCCTTCAGGTCATTTTGCATCATTTGCAGCTATTGCAATAAACTATGCAATAGGATTT
>SVNM01000053.1 GCA_015066875.1 Ruminococcus sp. | reverse complement strand
TTGCCAACGACAACAAATACCGTATGAGCTTTCTTGTAAGCTCCTCAAAATCGGGAAAAAGAAGCTACATAAAGCGTAATATCGCCATTGCTTCCATCTACGGAGCTGTGGCATGGCTGATGTACACAATCTCGTATCTCGTTCCCGTATCACGCTATTACGGCGCAGACGGACTTTCCGCTTCAATCAGAAGCATTACAGAGTTTATCTCCTTCCCCGTCAATATGACCGTGGGACAGTATCTGCTTCTCATTCTGATTTCAAGGCTCGTTTTCTTTATCATAACAGCTCTTACAATGCTCGCTGTATCTGCCCTGTGCAAGAGTTCACAGTCGGCAACGCTTATCAACTTTGCCATATTCGTCCTTCCCGTGATCGTATATCTGCTGGGAGCCGGATTTATGGTAAATATAGGCTTCAATCCCCTCATCAGCGTAAATGCACTGCTTAACGATTTCAGCATTATTCAGGTGATAATCCCTGTCGCAGTAATCTCAGCCGTGCTTACAGCCAATATTAAAAAGAGCCGTATATAGACACAAAAAAGCTGTCGGAGTATCGGTGGTATTCTTATAGGAGAATATATGAGTATATTGAGGGAAACCCTTTTGAAAAAGGGTTATCCCTCAAACTCCTTTCCTAAAACTTTCAAGTTTTAATTTAAGCCCCATAGGGTACACACAGAGAAATACTTGGATTTCTACTTTGTTAGTTGTGTGTACCCTATGGGGCTTAAATTAGACTCAAAAGTCTTTGTAGGGGGTGTGGGGGCAAACTTTCTTCAGAAAGGTTCCCCCACTAAATACACATAAATTCCTATTAGGACATCACTGTTACTTCGACAGCTTTTATTTTTGCGATTAAATGTGGAAGCATTTCTGGATATCATCGTACTCGCCGAGAACAAGCATAGTGCAATCGGCATCGAGAACGGTATCGGGAGAAATATTCAGGTTCATTTTTCCATTATGCTTAAGCGCAAGGATATTGATATTATATCTTCTTCTGATATCTATCTGGATAATGCTCTTACCTATCCAGCTTTTCGGCACAGTAACCTCAAAAATTGAATATTCTCCGTCAAGCTGAATGTAGTCAAGAATATGGTCAGAGGTATAGCGTATAGCAGTCCACTGAGCAAGCTGTTTTTCGGGATAAACCACCTCATCAGCACCATTTCTCAGCAAAAACTTTTCATGAACATCTCTTGCTGCTCTCGCAACGACTTTTTTTGCGCCCAATTCGCTGAGAAGCGAGGTTGTCTCCAGCGAATTCTGAAAATTATCTCCGATAGCCACAATGCACACATCAAAGTTCTTGACGCCAATCGACTGAAGAAACTCTTTTTTTGTACAATCGCCTATCTGAGCGCTTGTTACATAGTCAACAACAGCCGAAACTCTGTCCTCATCCATATCAACAGCCATAACCTCGTGATCAAGCTCATTAAGCTTGTAAGCGATATGTCTGCCGAATCTTCCAAGGCCAATCAATAAAACTGATTTCATTAATAAATTCTCCTTTCATTTAACCGATACTTATTTTATCAAGGGGAAGCCTTGAAAACTTTTTCTTATCATGTATCGAACCTGCAAAGATAAATGTAAGACCGCCGATTCTTCCTATAAACATAAGAATCATAAGTATGCACCTTGAAGCTGTGCCAAGCGATGGGGTAATTCCCGTTGTCAGACCAACAGTAGCGACTGCCGAGCCCGTTTCAAACATACAGTCAATCAGAGGAAGATCCTCAATAACGCTTATAGCCACTCCGCCCGAAATAAACAGGGTAAGATAAAGCATAAGCAAAGCCGATGCACGATGGATATTGTCGTCGTCGATTCTTCTTCCGAAGAAATCCGTATCATCTCTGTGCTTGAAAACAGAAACTGCCGAAGAAACAAGTACAGCAAGAGTATTTGTTTTCATACCGCCCGCCGTAGAACCTGAAGACCCGCCTATAAGCATAAGCACGATAATCACACAGATGCTTCCCTGTTTCATACTACTGAAGCTTACAGTATTAAAACCGGCTGTTCTCGGCGAAACCGTATGAAAGGCAGAAGCAAGAAGCTTATCCTTTAATGACATATCCCACCCACTGAACTCAACAAAGAAGAAATATATCATAGGAACAACGAGAAGAATTCCTGTAGTAACGAGGATAACCTTGCTCTGCATACGGTATTTTCTGAACTGAAGCTTATTCTCTCTGATATCATCCCATGTGGCAAATCCGAGACCACCGCAGATAATCAACATCATAGCCGTAACATTAACAAGAACATTTCCTGAATATGAGGTAAGTGAAGAAAATTGCTCCTTATACCCCATAAGGTCAAATCCCGCATTGCAGAAGGCTGATACTGAATGAAAAACAGAATACCACAGTCCCTTGAGGAATCCTAATTCTCTGCAGAAAACAGGCATAAACATCAGACAGCCCATAAGCTCGATAAAAAAGGTAACAGTGACAATAAAACGTGTAAATCTTACAACTCCGCCCACTTGCTGAGCAGAAACTGCTTCCTGCATAGTACTTCTCTGCTTGAGGTTTATTCTTTTTCCCGTAAGCCACACAAGAGCCATTGCAGAGGATACAACGCCCAGTCCGCCTATCTGAATAAGGAAGAGAATAACTGTCTGACCGAAGCCTGACCAGTATGTAGCAGTATCCTGAGTGATAAGTCCCGTAACGCACACAGCGGAAACAGAAGTAAACAGTGAATCTGAAAATCCCGCACTTTTTCCGCTTGCCGTTGCCACAGGAAGCATCAGCAGAAGCATACCTGTAAATATAACACCGGCAAATCCCAGAAGGATAATCTGAAACGAAGTAAGTTTTTTCAATACAGCTTTCATTACGCACCCCATATCATAACATAGTTATAATTATTATATCATAGTAGCTATGAAATATATGAACATTTAATAAACGCACTATTAACAAAAAGTTAACAGTGCGTTTGTCTGCTTATATATCATTTTCTGTGATAGCCTTTTTCATTGCACATAAATCAAACACATCAAGCATACCGTCACCGTTGAAATCTCCGTTTTCCCACGCAGAAACTTGCTCAGCCCGGCGATTGAGCAGAAAACTCTGAAGTGCGACTGCGTCGGCAATATTGAAGGCTCCGTCGACATTTACATCGCCGAAAACAGTCTCGCTCTTTTTCAGCACATCAACGCTTGTAATGGTATTATACTTGTAATTTGCTTTTACGAGGATTTTATTGACTCCGCTGAAGTCAACTCCGTAAGAGTCAAGCACAGCAAGGATATCCTCAGACCTGTAGCAAGCCTTGTTTCCGTTATAATAGACAGGCTTTACAGCCTTCCAGAAGTTATCCTCAGAGCTTTTCCAGCGGTTTAGCACAAACACAGGGTATCCCTCGCCCTGATAGGCAACCTCAACAGTAAAGTCATCACCGCACTGAGCAAGAACTTCTCCGTCAAGGAGAGTTTCCGTATTCCAGCCCTCCCACGAGCTGTCTCCGCCTGCCGAGCCTGTAAAGAGGTTAACGTAATGCTCATAGCCGTAACATGGGTGTCTCTGAACCTCGCTGTAGCAGTAGTTATCCACAGGCACCTCGCCCTTACGCTCAAACAGCTCTGAAAGAGTAACAAGCTCATAACCTTGCTCCTGAAGAGCGGGAATGATAGTTTTTAAAGCCTCTACAGTATTATCGTTTCCGTAGAAATCGTGCATAAGGAAGATCGAGCCGTCCTTAACATTATTCAGAACAGCGTCAATGCGGTCCTGAGCGGTTTTTGCCGAATTCGAGTCGCTTGTGCTGTAGCCTGTAATAAAAGGAACGTCAATGGCGTCATACATAGTATCGTTTACCTCAAGATAAGGCGGACGGAAGAATTTTGGATACTCGCCTGTGATATCACAGACCTTTTCCTTTACATAGTCCATTTCCGCCACAATTTCATCATAGGTAAGCTCTGTCATATGAGAGTGTGTCTTTGAATGAGAGTTTATCTCGCACCCCATATCATAAGCACGCTTCACAACAGACGCAGAAGCCTCGCTGATATTGTCGCCTATAAGGAAGAACGAAGCCTTTGCGTCATACTGTTCAAGCAGATCAAGCACCTGAACGGTAGTATGGGTATTAGGTCCGTCATCGAAGGTAATTGCAACGAGCTTTGTTTCCTCGCCTGTCGCAGACTCCATTGCAAAAGAGCTCACATTGCCACCCGCCGAACACACAAGGCAGAAAGCGGAGATAACAACCGCAGTAAATTTACGCAGATTCAAAAGGACTCACCTCACGTTTAAAAATCAGTAATCAGCTGTACATCACACAGCAAAAGCTTCTTCAAGAGCAACCAGCTCCTTGTCAAGAGTATTTCCTGCGCTGTCAAGGTAATCGTAAATTTCAATGCCTGTACGCTGGATATCAACGGGAGTTTCAACAGTAATCAGCACCTCGCCGTTTTCATCAAAGGTAAACTTTCCTGCTGAGTTCTGAATCCACTTACCCGTAGTGCCGTCGTCCTTTACGAAGTTGGGATCGTAATAACCCCAGCCAACATTAATAACATTTCCTGTCTCGCCCTTGAAGCGGAAGGTGATAGTTCTGTCTCCGAGTCCTTCGCACATACGCCAGTAAGCAGTTTTTTCAAGTTTATATTCAATGGATATTTCAGGCTTTTCAGTCACTCCCTCAGCGATTTTCTTTCTCATAAGACAAAGGTCAAGGCTGTCAAGCTGAGTATCCTCAGCAACATCGGCGTTTTCCCCGGAAATATGAACAACGTCCTGTCCGAGAAGGTAATCACGCATAGTATTAAGGTCATCGCTATTTACAAGACCGTCCTCGCTTGAATCGCCCTTGAGTCTGTAGCCCAGAACCTCCATAACCCTGTTTCCGTTACAGAGAACTCCCTCAGGATAAACGGTATTTCTGAAAACCTGAGCCGAGCAATTCCAGCCCTTGACCTCATAGACGTCGGTTGTATCCAGATAGAGAGTATTCTGATAGAAGAGGTTATTCTGTCCCCAGCCCTCAACCTGATTTGCCATATCAAAGCCGTAAAGCATATTTTCACAGCCATTGCGGTGTCCCACATTATTGCGGACGATAGTGTTGTTTCCCTTGACCTCGATAAAGCTGTTACCGCCGTTCTGATTCTGAATTCCCGTGCCGTCAAAGGTGCAGTTTTCAACGATATTTCCGATAGTATACTCCTTGATATCTATATGGTCTGCAGAAATATTGGGACCTAATCTGCAGTTGCGTACAGTGTTGTAATGACAGTCAAAGCCATATCCCTCGGTAGAGTAAGCACTGCCAATGTAGATTCCCTCGCCGTACTGCGGAGTAACCGTACCTGCGTCGTGGATATAGCAGTCCTCGACGATACAGTAACAGCTGTCATCACGGATATGAACAGCCTCACCGCCCGTAAAGGACACCTCACAGCCTGAAATCACGGTATAACAGGAGTTATCAAGCATAATGCCCTTGCCGGAGTTTGTAACGATAAGGTCCTTGATGATCCAGTAATCGCCGAAAATATAAAGAGCATTCTTGCTTTCCTGAGAAGCACCGCTTATTGTAGCGGGATTTTCGGGGTCCTCGCTTCGCAGGATAATAGGCTTATCTTTGGTACCCTCGCCCTTTGAGAAGAAGGAAGCCCATTCGCCAAGCCACTCATCGTTGGTGTATACTCCCTCACGGAGAATAATCTCATCGCCCGCCTGAGCATTTTCCAGCGCAGAGATAAGCTCATCTGTAGTGGTGACAAGCACCTGATTCATACCATTGTCCTCAGCATTTGTAAAGTAGGAAGAAAAGCTTGCAAAGGCAATTCCCGCAGACAATACAGAAGCTATAAATCTATGTTTCATAATCAAACCCTCCGTAAAATCCAAAAATGTATCAGTATTATTTTACCATATTCCACACAGTTTTTCAACCTTACAGACATTTATTTATAAATAGTATACAATTCTTGTTACAAGCATACTATAACTCCCCTTAAATTCTGTGCACTTTTATACATAAAAAGCGACTGCAATGCAGTCGCTTTCGGATTTATTTTCTGCAAAGGAGGAAATCTGCCACATAGGCAAGGTCTGCCACATCATAGACATCATTTTCTCCGCTTTCAAGAGCCTTTCTCAGCATTATGAAATCAAATACATCAACTGAGCCGTCACTGTTGAGGTCATAGGTCTTAACAGCCTCGGTCCTGTAGCCGTAAAATGCAAGCTCGTTGAGGTCTCCGCCGTTTTTAACGATTTTCAGACAATCTGTGGGAGCACTGTCTGCGGTCAAACTCACCGATTTGCTCATATATGAGCCCAGTCCGTCAGACCAGAGAAGCTCATCGGTATAGGCGTCATAAACGGAAATCCCGCCTGTTCCGTAGGTATCATACACAGCAAAGCCGTTGAAAACATAGTCTCCGTCAAACTGCACATAGCAGGTTATATTCGACGAGGTAACGTTTGTCTGTGGATTTTCAAGTCCCGCAGTGCTTCCGTAAACGGGATCAGGCATAGTATGGGGCTCGTCAAACATACGGTAGAACTGATTGAGAGTGCTGTCAGAGGGAGCAGACTCAAGATAGCACACCTCAGTAGAGCCGTCCTGTGTCAGACAGATGCTTTCAGGAGCAATTCTTGCGGATCTTCCGTTGATAATAGTCTTTGCTTTATCGGAAAATGTAATATAAACGGGAGTCTCTGAAACATCAACAGTCACCGCTCCGTCCTCAACAGCAAGCTCTGAGGTTGTACCCTCTGCAAGCTCTGAAGGAACAGTAAGGTAAGCCTTTGAGAAGTCTCCCGCAGACAGCGTGTAGTCCTCAATAACGGTATCATCGCTTGTGGGCGACCACAGACACATAATGGTATCCCCTGTATCACGCTCTTCAAAGGAAAGGCACTTTACTCCGTTTTCAAAGGATTCGCTGGTAAAATCGGCATTTTCAAGAACTGTAGTCATACAGGAAACGTAATACCAGGCAAGCTTCTTTTCCCATTCACCCTTGCCTGTAACAAGTCCCGAATTATAGTAAACGCCCTCGCCCTCGTCACGAAGCTGGAATTTTGTAATGCGGTCTGTGCCCTGAGCAATTGCTTCAAGGTAGGTTCTTGCAACTCGCTGAGCGTATTTAAGCTGATAATTCTCGTTATCGTGGTTGTCAACGCCCTCAACCTCGCAGTCAGCCATAGCCGTTTCAAACTCGGAAATCCACAGCTCTGTTCCGGGAGCATTCTCATCTATCCACTTCTGAAGCTCTGCAATTCTTTCACGAAAATCGCTGTCCTCAGGATTATACGTATCGGGACCCATATGCACATTGAGTATATCAACGGCAAATTTTCCGTCAGAGCGGTTGTAATCAAACCACGCCTTCATTTCGTCAAGATAAGTAAAAAGTGCGGGAGTTGTAAGCAATCCGCCCACAGCAAGCCTGAAATTCTCATCGGCAGTCTTTACGCCTGCATTGGGGATAGTTCCCTCGTGGCCGTCATAATCGGCAGAGCACATTGACGCAAGCTCATAGGGAGTAAAATAGCTTGCCTTTCCGCTCCAGCTTTTATTGGGCTCGTTGCAGTTTTCAAGGGCATTGAGCAGTCCCAGACCGACCTTTGCTTCCTTATCACCTGAAATATTAATGGTATCAGGGTCGATATCCTTGTTGCTTCCATATCGCACCGCAACCTGATACATCGCCTGAGCGTGAACGGCATAGCTTGCAGGGTCAAGAGTATCCGCGCCCTTTGCCACAGGTATTTCGGGATATTCAGACTCGCCGTAGACAACAGGACTTCCCCCCTGAAAACAAGGAATAATGTCGATATTCTGCTTTTTCATTTCAGAGTAGTATGAGTCCATATCGCCCCAGGTGCCCTGATCAAACTTCACCTTGCCCTCGCTGTCGATAAGCCACGAAAAGTTGTGGTACTCTCTTACATTTCCGGCCGACATAATAGCTGTCATAGGATCGTCGATAAATGCGTTGAAGCCGACAGCTCCGCCGGCAGTAAGCTCTTTCCCTGAGGTTATACCCGTTTTCGGAGCAGTAACAGCCTTCTGCTCAGCAGAAAGCTCTGAGTGCTTATAGCCGTAAAGTGCGATCTCGCTTACACCGCTGTCGCAGTAATCCGCCGAGAGATGAAGATATCGTGTAGGCTGAGGGTTATCAAAGGTAACAGAATGCCACCAGTTGTAGCTGTCCATAGTAACCTGAGCGATTTCATTCCAGCCAAAAGGGTGACCGTCTGAAATCGTCCACACAGGAGTACCGTTTGTATCGAGAAAGGCAATTCCCGTAATGACATAATTTGCTCCGAAATCGATATAACAGGAAGCTCCGCCGTATTCACTCTGCTGGTTAGGAGTCCAGTTAAGTCTTGAAGTATCGGCAAAAAACTCACTGTCAACGCTTGTATTTTCGGCAGAAGCGGGAACCTTATCCTGATCATCGAAAAGGAAAGAAACGTCTCTCAGATATGAAGCACCCAGATGAACGAGATTTTCATCAAGCACCTTAAACTGAGTTATATCAAGAAGTGCAGACTCAGGCTGAGCAGTTTCGGCATATATAACCGAAAGGGGGTTATTTGCCACAGCAAACAAAACAGCCGAAAGAGTTGCACATAACTTTCTGAATTTCACAAAAAAGCCTCCTTAAGCAGTATCTTTAATGCAATGTTACCATATTTTAACACTGTTTTCAAGAGGTTTTGCAGAAAGTTTACAAAAACGTCCTTACTCGCTGAGATCTATCCTTCTCACAGCGTCTCTTACCTTCAGTACATCTGCGGGCGGAACGGAAAGCTCGTCAATGCCAAGCCTGAGAAAATACTCTGTAAGAGATGTATCCGAAGCAAGCTCACCGCATATGCCTATCCATTTTCCATGACTGTGAGCACTTTCACAAGCCATTTTCACAAGGCTCAGCACCGCTTCATGATGAGTATCACAGAAGGGCTCAGTATCGGAATTCTGTCTGTCACAGGCAAGAGTATACTGAGTAAGATCGTTTGTACCCACGCTGAAAAAATCCACCATAGGAGCAAGTCTGTGGCTGATGAGTGCCGAAGCGGGAGTCTCGATCATAATGCCTGTTTCGGTTTTATCGCTGTAGGAAATACCCTCGCCCTCAAGCTCTTTTTTTATTCCTTTTATAAGGCGGAGTATCTCTTCAAGCTCCCACACATTCGTAATCATAGGAAACATAATGCCCATATTGCCGTATGCAGAGGCTCTCAGCAGAGCACGAAGCTGTACCCTGAATATTTCGGGACGATTAAGGCAGAGTCTTGCTCCGCGTATTCCAAGGGCCGGATTTTCCTCTTTTTTAAGGTTAAAATAACCGCACTGCTTATCGGCGCCGATATCAAGAGTGCGGATAATAACCTTTTTTCCGCCCATACTTTCAAGAACACGCCTGTAAACCGCAAACTGCTCCTGTTCGGTGGGGAAATCATTTTTCTCAAGGTAGAGAAACTCGCTTCGGAAAAGACCTATGCCCTCGGCGTCGTTGAGAAGCACCTCGCCCATATTGTCAACGCTTCCTATGTTGGCGCATATGCTGATTTTTCTGCCGTCCACAGTAACGCTCGCCTTGCCTTTAAGGCTCTGCAGAAGCCTTTTCTTCTCTTTTTCAGCGGAAAGCTTCTGCGCCATAGCCTTTACGGTTTTTTCATCGGGATTTAAAATCACCTCGCCCGTAAAGCCGTCAACTGCCACGAAATCTCCGTCCCTTACGGCAGAGAGAAGCTCCTCACCAGCACCGATTACAGCGGGAATATCCATACTTCTTGCAAGAATGGCTGTGTGGGAATTCACCGAGCCCTTTGCCGTTACAAAGGCAAGCACCTTCCCCTTGTCAAGAGAAGCCGTTTCGGCAGGTGAAAGGTCATCTGCGATAATCACAACAGGCTCACGCAGAACAGCCTGAGATGAGGTACTGTCTGTGAGACAGGCGATTATGCGGTTTGTGATATCCTTCACATCAGCCGACCTTGCCTGCATATATGAATCCTCCATATCGGCAAACATCTGCGCAAAGTTATCTCCCGTAACAGCAACAGCATACTCTGCATTGACCTTCTGAGAGGTTATCATCTCCTTAACGGCATTGTTGTAATCCTCGTCCTCAAGCATCATCATATGAATTTCAAAAATTTCAGCTTCGGCACTGCCCGTCTCTTCACGGACCTTCTTTGCAAGCTCTTTCAGCTGTATTTCTGCTTCAGTCTTTGCCTTTTCAAGACGTTCAAGCTCGCTGTCGGGACAATCTGTCCTTTCCCGCTTCACAACAGTCTCCTGTCCTGTAAGCACAGCAATTTTCCCCACAGCTGTAGCCTTGTTTACTCCCTTGCCCTTAAAAACAGTCATAGTTTATCCCTTCCTTGCTTTTTCTGATAATATTCCCATTTTGCATCGGGTTATACAGAAAGCAAAAAGGACTCCCTCTGTAAGTGCAACACTCGTACAGAAGTTTTTACGTGTAATATTGAGGGGCAAACTTTCTTCAGAAAGGTTCCCCTCGATAATTGCGTATAAAGTTTCTATATGAGTATTGTCCTTAAAAGGAAGTCCTTGTTTTCAATCAATCCACGCTTCTGATAAGCTCGATAAGGGATTTTCTGCTCATATCACGTATTGAGACAAAGCCTGTAATCAGGGCAACAACAAGGGAAACAACTGAGCCGGCAAGGATTTTCAGCATAGGCTCGCTGTAGGTAACGAGTCTTTTCACTGTCTCTGCCGAAGCAAGCTCCAGCATCTCGATAAATTCTCTTGTACCGAATATAAGAAGCAGACATATTATCACAGCTCCCAGCGCGGAAAACAGGGTATACTGGATACTTTCGATAACGATCATCTTGTGAAGCTGACCGCTTGTCATACCCACGCACTGCATTGAGGCAATTTCGCTTCTTCTGTTGATAATTCCCGTTGAGATGATATTGATCATATTCACCACAGCTATAAGAGCTATAAATGCGATTATGAAGCCTCCTGCGATTTCAACTGAAGCAAGCAGTGTACGTATGCGTTCTGCTTCTTTAAAAACGTCCATATATAGGAACATATCATCGGATTTTTCGATGAATTTCAATGCATCGTTATAGTGCTCCTTGTCCATAACATCGCAGTTGAACGATACTCTGGCGCTTATATTTCCGTACTGCTTATAGATACCGTTTTCATACTGTTCAATGGTAGCTACAAGGAAATACTGCTCCTCTTCGCCGTACATTCCATCGGTATTATCCACCTTGCCGACGGCAGTTACATCAAACGTAGTTTCAATTTTTTCTCTTGTACCGGCTTCGTCCATAAGTTCCGAAAAACCGGTGTATATATCGAAATAGCCATCGTAATCCTCCTCAGGCTTGAAGTTATCGTACTTCTCTCTGTACTCTTCATCGGCGTTAAGGCGATAATACATACCGTTCAGAGATTTGATATTCTCGTCAGGCTTGTTGATAAGCGACGCAAAAACATATCCCCCGGACTTATTCAGCTTATCGTAGGAAACGGGAGCCTTATCCCTGAACATTCTTTCGTATTCATTTTCCGTTACATAGCATATCATAGCAGAGCTTTGCTGATCGTTGTAATCTATGCTTCCTGTCTTTATGATATTGGTCTTGAAATTCTTGAAGTGACCGCTTTCCTCCATTCTGTTCATAATATCCCTGTAGCCGAGAGGCTCGTAGTAGGAGTTTCCGCAGTCTATCATAAAATCAGAGCCGACAATGCCCACAAGCTCGTTTATGCAGTTGCTTGCAGAATTGATAAGAACGCTTCCGCTTGCAAAGAAGGTAAGTGAAAGTGTAAGTGACAAAATCGTGATGACAAACCTCTTTTTCTGACGCTTTGCATTTCGTGAAGCAAGCTTACCTGTCCAGCCGAAGATAAGTCCCAGCAGAGAATGACGCTTTACCTTTCTGACCTTGTTACTTCGTGAAGAAATAGCCTCTACAGTGGGCATTTTTATAATACGCATACCTGTTCCGTAAGCCGAAAGAAGAACCCATACAAGTCCTGTTACGGCACTTACCGCAAGCATAAGCGGACTTACGCTGAAGGTAATAAGATTATCTATTTTTTCAGGATCAACAAAAGCCTCTGCAACACCGCTTCCCACAATGGTTCTGAAGGCAAGGTATGCAACAAATACGCCAAGAGCAAGTCCCACAGGAATACCCGCAACAGAAAGGATAAGTCCCTCAGCGGTGATGATCTTCACGATCTGCTTTGGAGTTGCTCCTATTGACTGAAGCACGCCGAACTGACGCTCACGCTCCTTTGAAGAAACCTCGAATGCGGTATCTATAACAAGTCTCAGACATAGCGCAAGGAAGATAACGTAGATAAACATTATGCAGAAGGACTGAAGCTGTGAAAAACGTGCATTGTCGTTTACAAGGTCGTAATTCATAAGAGTCTGATTGTACTGGATATTATCAGTTTTCCAGTAGAGGAACTCTTCATAGGAAACACCGATTTTTCCCGCAAGCTCCTGAACATAAGCCTCTGTATCGCCGATGCTGTCCTTTTTGAACATAAGGTCAGCCCTGTACGTGCCGTCCTCATTTTTCACGGCATTGAAGCTTTTAAGCTCAGTTGCATCTTCAAGGATATCCACCTGCTCCTGAGAGACACTTGTAAAGCGGATATGATAGGGATTGTTGTCGCAGGAGACGTTTCTGAGGCATTTCTGCAATGTGGCATAGCCTGTGAAAAGCATACTCATCATTGTAACGGCGATGATTATACTGCATATGGTAAGCAGTGAGCTTCGCTTCTGGGTGCGTATGTATTTAAGGGCAAGATGTGATTCAAAACGCATAAAAAGCAGACTCCTTTCCCTTTATTTTGAAATATCGTTGAGCTTGTCGCTGATGATTTTTCCGTCGGCAATAGTAATGATACGGTCGCATCTCAGGGCGATATTCTCATCGTGAGTAATAATGATCATAGTCTGATTCATTTCACGGTTTGATTTTTTCAGAAGCTCGATAATCTCTGCGCTGTTCTTGCTGTCAAGATTTCCCGTAGGCTCATCGGCAAGGATAACTGCGGGGAAGGTAAACAGAGCTCTTGCGATTGAGACTCTCTGTTGCTGTCCGCCTGAGAGCTGAGAAGGGAGATGTAATCTGCGCTCCCACAGCTCAAGCTTTGTCATAAGCTCCTTAAGCTGAGCCTTATCAGGCTTTCTGCCGTCCATAATAACGGGCAGAGTGATATTCTCCTCGGCATTGAGAACAGGGATAAGGTTATAGAACTGATATATAAGACCAACCTGTCTGCGTCGGAAAATGGCAAGATTTTTCTTGCTTCGTGCATAGATATCCTGCGAGTCGATGTATACCTTTCCCGATGTGGGAGGCTCTACTCCGCCGATAACGTGAAGAAGCGTTGATTTTCCCGAACCGCTGGGACCTATAATCGCAAGCATCTGTCCCTTGGGAACAGTAAATGAAATATTATCAATAGCCTTGACCTGATTTTCGCCTTTGCCGTAAACCTTGCATAAATTTTCTATTTTCAGAATGTCCATAAAAAGTACCTCCGTCGTTGAGTTATCTTATGATTATATTATACATCATCAAAATCACTTTTACGTGACATTTTCATTACAATTATGTCACTTTAAAAGGCGCTCTTGCGGAAATCGTGCAGTTGTGATATACTGATACTGGTACAATAATGTGAAAGGAACAGGTTTTATGGCTAAAATTCTGCTTGTAGAGGACGATATCCTGCTTGCGAATAATCTTAAAAGATTTCTTGTAACAGAAGGCTTTGACGTTGTGCACGCATCAGGTCAGGCTGAGGGTATAAAGGCATTTGAGGATAGTCTTTTTGACTGTGTGCTTCTTGATATATCTCTGGGCGACGGAAACGGCTTCAGCGTGTGCGAAAGCATAAAAGCCGTATCAGATGTTCCTGTGATATTCCTTACAGCTTCCGCAGACGAAACCTGTACTGTCGCCGGCTTTGACGCGGGGGCAGACGATTACATAAGCAAGCCCTTCCGTCCCCGTGAGCTTATCGCACGTATGAAAAACGCAATGCGCAAAAACAGCAGTGTGACATCGTCAATAAGCTGTGGCGGAGTAACTATCCTCCCCGCAAAGGGAATAGTTATGAAAAACGGCAGTGAAATATATCTTTCCGCCCTTGAATACCGTCTGCTGATGGTTTTCTTCACCAACAAGGAGCTTCTTCTTACCCGTGACAGACTTGTACAGGAGCTGTGGTCGGTTTCGGGAGAATTCGTTTCCGATAACACACTGAATGTTTATATGAAGCGTCTGCGTGAGAAAATCGAGGATAATCCGCAACAGCCCTCAATAATCATAACCGTCCGCGGACGTGGCTACAAGGCGGTGGACTGATGACTGACAACAAAGCAGTGCGTGTTGTATCCGCTGTGACTGCAGTGGCGGGGATAGTCATATGCGCCTTTTTCAGTGTGAAATCAGCTATCGTAATGCTGATAGTCTCGGCAATAATTATCGCTCTGTACGAGTACGGCGCTTTTGCAAAAAAACGGAGGATTATGAGCCTTTGCGATGATATAGACCGTATTCTCAAGGGCGCGGACTTTGTGGATTTCAGCGATTACACTGAGGGCGAGGTAAGTCTGCTTGCCAGCGAAATACATAAAATGACCATACGTCTGAGAGAACAGAACAGCGCTCTTGCAGATGAAAGATCGGAAGA
>SVNM01000052.1 GCA_015066875.1 Ruminococcus sp. | reverse complement strand
GCAGGATTGAACTTCACTTTCAATCGGCTGTCCGTGACAGTTCGTGACAGCTGTGACGGTTTTTATGATAGCGGTGGCGGTGTGTAAATAACCGTCACAACCGTCACCAGCCGTCACGCAAGGGAGTCCAGAGGGAACGTCTGGCGCAATGATACTTTTGATAGAAGCCCGTGCTACTGTCAAAAGTATCTTTGCGTTACTTTCGCAGAAAGTAACAAAGGCGAGGTTAGTTCGGACAGATTAATTGGAATTTGACAAATAATATATTTTTATAAATAGCAGATTAATTTAAAAAGGACACTTATCAAAATACCCGTTTTCTTTCCAGTACTCAAACGGATAACTTCCCACGCCCATATATTTTCTGATAACAAACTTGTTTATATAATACATAAAAACAGACGACGCATAAGGTGTTTTTTTCTTCATCGAGTAGAAGTTTCGTGCCGCTTTCACAAGCCTTTTTTCCAGACTTTTCTGCTTCTTTATCGGCATTTTATCCCACTTGTTTGTAAACATCTTTATTCCTGCCGAGGATACTCTGTTTATCCCCCAGCCTTTTAAGCATTTCTCTATCTGTTTAACAGCAGAGGTACTGCCTGTTCCTGTCGTAAGTATAAAAGCCTTTTTGCCGAACATTTCTTTTCGGGGAGATACGGTCAGTGTGAAAAAATCAAGATGGTCTAACAGATTTTTCATACTTCCTGTCATACTGCTTCCGCCGTAATGCGGAGTGGTAAAAATAAGTGCGTCAGCCTCCATTATCGCCTTATATATCGGGTCGATATATGAAGCGTGGGGACATTTTTCACGCGGATTGCCAAGGCACAACTGACACCCGAGACAAAACTCAGGAACATCTTTCGGCAAGAAAAATTCCGAATAACTTACTTCGCCACATTGAGACATCTCGTCCATAAAAATTTTGGTGGCAGTATATGTATTGCCTTTTCTCGGACTTCCGTAAAAAACTACTGCTTTCATATCATTTCTTCCTTCATAAGAATACTTTATTCTTTTTAAAGTTGGCATCATAATTCATAATATCTAAAACATTAAACACATTATACCACACCAACCCCAAAAATTCAATAAGAAAGGAGCAATCCCTATCGAAAAAAGAACAATCAGCGGTCGTATCAGCACGAAGCACAGCCTGCCTCACAATAACCGTGAGTTTCTGTGTGAAAATGTTGACCCGACCAGAACAAAAGACAACATCACCCTTATCAAAGAGGATATTGGACAGGTCTATCACGAGCTGTTCGACAATGCTCTCGCTGAGTATAATTCCAAGCAGAAACGAAAGGACAGGATTATCAAGGACTATCACGAGCATATCCGCCACAGCCGTCAGGAACAGGAGTACCACGAAGTCATTTTCCAAATCGGTAATCAAGACGATACGCCCTGCGACTCTGATATAGCAAAGATAGTAACCGAGCTTCTTCGGGAGTTTGTCGATGGCTTTCAGGCACGAAATCCGCACTTGCGTGTGTTCAATGCGGTTATTCATCTTGATGAGGCAACGCCGCATATTCATATCGACTTCGTTCCCTTTGCAACGGAACAGAAGCGTGGACTATCCACAAGAGTTTCGCTGACAAAGGCTCTGGAACAGCAAGGCTTCAATGGCGAAGGCAAGTTCAACACCGCTTGCAAGCTGTGGATTGACAGCGAAAAGGAAGTTCTTGCACAGCTTATGCGTTCCCGAAATATCGAGTGGGAACAGCTTGGCACGCACAATGAGCATTTGTCTGTGCTGGATTTCAAAAAGCAACAGCGTACCAAAGAGGTAGCACGACTTGAAAATAAAATTGAATGTACGGACAAGCAGTTACAGCACCGTCAGGAATTACTGAATGAGGTCGAGGACACAATTGACAAGCTTGACAGTGAGTATCAGGAAAAGAAAGAGGCTGTCGGTCAGCTTGATGAGGATATTGCCGCAAAGGAAGCTACGCTTGCAGAGAATATGGCTCTCCTTGCAACAGCGGCAAAGAAAGCAAGCAAAATCAAGGATATTGACGATATTCAGGTGAAGAAAACAATGTTCGGTGGTAATATTTCCGTTGCTCCCGATGATTTCAAGAAGCTTACCGACCTTGCGAAAAAGCAGATTGCGGCAGAGAGCAAGGAAAAGGAGCTGAATAACAGAATCACTATGCTGAAAACCGAGAAGCAAGAGCTTACCGAAAAAAACGCACAGCTTGAAAAGGAAAACACGGCTCTGAAGCAGGAGAACAGCTCGCTGAAATCTGTGAGGGAGAAACTGACGATTGCTTCACTGCAAAAGGAAATCAGCGAGTGGAAGAACAAGTATCAGAAGGTGCTTAATTTCATTGAAAAGCTTAATCTCACGAAGCAGTTGCAGGAGTTT
This sequence comes from Ruminococcus sp., assembly GCA_015066875.1. Classification (GTDB taxonomy): domain Bacteria; phylum Bacillota; class Clostridia; order Oscillospirales; family Ruminococcaceae; genus Ruminococcus. Next base: position 12,855 of record SVNM01000052.1, on the reverse strand, counting down.
TTGAAGCCGAGAAAGCATACGCTGCATAGATAAATCAAAAGTGAGCTGTTGTAAACGGCTCACTTTTTCATAATAACTACTGTTCTGTAACATAATATTGCTCTCTGAATTTCTTTGGTGTTGTACCAGTTATTTTTCTAAACACATAAATAAATGAACTTTGCGAAGAAAATCCTAAAGCAACAGAGATATCCAAATAAGATAAATCCGAGTATTTCAGCAAATTTTGTGCTGTATCTATTTTGGCATCCAAAACAAAGGCTTTTAAGTGAGTGCCTGTTTCCGAATAGAACAGACGTGATAAATAAGACGGATGCAATCCGCAATATTCAGCAAGAGAGTTGACCGTTAAATCATCACCAAGATGTTCATAAATATGGTCAATGCATTTTCTTACGTGAAGCGAAATGACGTGTTCTTTTCGTATTTCCTGCATACGTTCTGTAAAATCGAACTGAAGCTCCTGCAATAATTCAACTATCCCCTCATAAATCTGGCATTTATCCGCTTTTCGAATATATATATCTGCGAGAGTATATGCTTCATCGTGTCCCATACCGCTTTGAATACAAGCCTTTGCAATTGCTGAAGCCATTATAGTAAGGTGATATCTGGCATTTTGCACAGGATTATCAGAAAGCTGTCTTGACAAGAATTCAGTGAGATTGTTTATATTTTCTCTTACTGCATCTATATCTCCGTTGCAGATATCATCATAGTGTTCCATTTCTGCATTCATCGGTTTTCTGTGAATACCACTTGTTTTCTGCAAAAACAGTTGATAATTAAGTTCGTTTCTTACCTTCATATTATCACCGCACATTCTCAAAATAGTCTCTATCGCTTCTATTATATCAGATTTTCGACACAAATACAAGAAAGCTGATATAAAATGCACTATACCAACTTTATAATTAAATGGGAGGCGATATTATGACTAAAACAAACGACTTGACCGAGGGAAAGGTAAGCCGAGTTCTTCTCGGTTTCTTTTTTCCTATACTTTTTACCAATCTGCTTCAACAAATTTACACCTTCGCAGACAGCGCAATTGTTAGCAAAGGACTTGGTGATAATTCACTTGCGGCAGTAGGCAATATGTCAGCTTTAACACTGTTGATAATAGGATTTGCACAAGGTATTACAAACGGATTTTCCGTTATTATAGCACAAAATTTTGGAAGCAAGGATATGTCAGCACTTCGAAAATCTATTGCAATATCCATTAAGCTTTCGCTAATTCTATCAGTAATACTTACAGCAATAAGTCTGATTTTTTTGAAAAGCGTACTGATTGCTATGAAAACCGATGAAATCATCATAGAAGAAAGCTTGATATATGGCTACATAATCTTTGGCGGATTAACAGCAACAATGGCATACAACCTATGTTCCTGTATTTTAAGAGCGCTCGGAGATAGTAAAACACCGTTCATCGCAATTATAATTTCGTCCGCTCTTAATATCCTTCTTGATTGTCTTTTCATTTTTATTCTTAAAACGGGTGTAGGAGGTGCGGCAATTGCTACAATTATTGCACAGATTGTTTCTGTTATTATCTGTATTATCCGTCTGAGAAAAACAGACAGCGTACAGCTTACCCGTGAGGATTTCAAAAGAAATATTCCTTTATCACTTAGCCTATTGAAAAACGGTATTCCTATGGCTTGTATGAACTCTATTACTGCAGTTGGGTGTATGATTGTTCAATCCTATGTAAATGAGCTTGGTGTTGTATATACTTCTGCATATTCAGCGTGCAACAAATATATAAATCTGTTTATGCTTCCATCTGTTACAGCAAGTTTTTCCGTATCGGCATTTACAAGTCAGAATTACGGTGCAAAAAAATATGACCGCATTAAATCAGGTGTTTATGTTGGTTTGATGATTGGATTAGTATCATATCTTGTGCTGGGTATGATTATGGTGTTATTCCCTTATGCCCTTGCAAAAGTATTACTTAATGGTCAGCAGTCTATCGAATTAGCTGTGCAATTTTTGCGAATAAGTGGCGCTATGTTCTTTACATTGAATTTTCTGTTTGTTTATCGAAGTGCTGTTCAAGGTATGGGAAAACCTCTTGTTCCAATGTGTTCGGGACTTCTTGAAATGGCACTGAGAATGCTTGTCATTGTAGTATGTGTTCCACGAATTGGATTTGTGGCAACTGCTTACGCAGAGGTTGTTGCCTGGATAGGTGCGTTAATGCTTAATTACATTGCATATGTAATTGTAATTAATAAGAAACCAAGTAACTGTTAATCCGTATCCAATTATTGCAACAAAACAAACGGTTAAAACAAAAAATATTTTGTGTAATCAGAAAAAAATGAAAGAATCCTATTGAAATTATGCAAAATGTGTGATATACTAACAGAGTTGAAAAATTTCATTTGAAAAGAAGTTTCCCGAAATCCTCGGCAACAATATGGCAACATAAAATCTGATAGTCTATAACCTATGGATAATTCAAGTAATACAAATACTATAAGCTAAATCTCCTATACAGATTTGTTTAAGACAGGTTTGTTGGCATCGAGTGGGAATAATTCCGTAGCCCGGACTGGCAAGTGTACTGTACAGCGATACTGCTAAGCTGTAAGTTTATCAAAATAAAAAATATCCCGTATTTCTCGGATAAAGAGAAGTACGGGATTTTTGTTTGTAAAATAATCACGAACCAGTACCGCTGTATTTGAGTGCACCGAACATCCAGAATTTGTAGCTTCCATAGAAGAATAACACTCCAATCAGCGGAGAAAGCCACGACAGAAGCGGTACTTCCTCAGGACGTAGAATGACAATGCTGGGATAGTAGGCGATAAATGCAATCGGCATCACGAATGTGAAAATAAATCGGAATACGGGGCTGAAAATTGTAATAGGATACTTTGCATAGTCCTTGAAGCGTGTTACAAGGTCAAGAACATAGAATGAGTTCTGAATCCAGAAGCAAGTTGCTGACGCCATATTCTGAAGTGCGATCATAATCAGAGAAGCCGTTATCAGGAACACGATCAGCTTAAGGAGCATAACGGGAGTAAATCCAAGTCCAAGCTTGCTCCAGGAGAAAGCAATGGTGCCGATACCGAAAGCAAGCTGTCCAAGTCCCTTTATGTCGAAAACCTCGGACTGATAGTAGAAAAACAGATTGATAGGACGGAAGCAATATTTTATAAAATCCCCCGAATAAACGTACATTCTCAAACTCCAGTTATTGTCAAACAGGCATTGTACGGGAGTAAGCGATACCAGCGAAAATCCGTACAGGAAAAGCATTTCGTAATAGCTCCAGCCACCTATTGACGGGAAATTGCGGAACAGTATCCAGAAGCTTACAAAGCCTGCAATATTAGTAAAAATCATACCGATCGTGGAGATGATAAAGTCCGCACGATAGCTCATTTTGCTCTTTAAATCCTGTGCAAGAATTTTACCGTAAATCCGCAGATAAAAGCCTAAACCTTTTCTTTTCATACTGTCCTCCTTTTCAGTCTGTATAGTAGCATTTGGGTACAGGAGCATTCCCGATACAAAGGTCGTGGTCAGCTCTTTCCCACAGCTTTTTGACAGTGTCAGTCATTTTCCTTGCGTCACAACAGTACACAAGAGCATTGCCAAGCTTTGAATAGCAGACAGCGCCCGCATATTCAAAGGCTTCTTTATAATTGGGATAGTATTCGGAAACACAGGTATCAGAAGCCTTAGTAAAATGCGTGTGGAACAGCGGAGATTTTATCTCTCTTCCGTTATAGTCTCTGATTGTTATAATAAATCCGTCGGGATTAAGTCTGTCGGGTATTTCCAGACGCTCGTCAACAGCGTGAAGATAAGTATTACGCTCGTGCCCCACACCGATAAGCAGTACCTTGCCGTTTTCTTCATATAATCTGCTGAGGCAACTGCCCACAGGAGCGGGACTTCCGCAAAGCTCTTCGCCTTTTACAAATTCTTCTGCGCCATTTCCGAAAACTGTAACAGAATGAGTCGGGTGAAGCGAGCGTACTCCGTCAGGTCGCAATGAAGCCACTCTTGCCAGTGCTCCGATACAGGGGACTGTGGTCCGAACGTCATAAAATGGATTCTCACGATTGACGTTGTCCCAGGTATGAGTGGGGATTATCAGCAGTCCGTTTTCGAGATATTGACACATAGCGTCAATAAGACCATCAGCGCCGTTTTCAATTTCACCTACAGACCGAAGAGATGCGTGAACAGTTACCTTGTCGTCACGTTTTACCCCACTGTCAGACAAAAACTGCATTATATCTTTCTTTGTAACCATTATTTTACCCTCCATTCACTGTAATCTGTCTCAGTGAAGCCTTCCAGAAAAGATTGCTGAGAACAGTCATAGCGATGCACCAGAAAAGCTGTATTCCAAGAGTTGTAAGAAGAGTCTGAGGAGCGGGATTTCCCTCCAGCAGAACGGACAGCGGTGCATTGTAGATGGACTGGAACGGCAGATAATATGCAATAGTTTTCAGCGGTTCAGGGAAGAAAGCAATGGGAATTGTAGCACCCGACAGAAGCATAACGATTACCTGTTTCATAATATTAATGCCCCAGATTGACTCGGTGTACAGGCAGATAGTTCCCACAAGGAAGTCGATGCTGTAGTTAATGGAAACAGCCATTATTACCGAAACTACGAAAAACAGCAGATTGATTCCCAGATGTATCGCTCCGTGAGTAACGACTGCCACAACGATGAATGTAGGCAGAAACGTGAAGAAAAATTGTGTTACAAACGAGCCCGAATACGACCAGAACATATATCTGCGGTACTCCATAGGCTTCAGCAGATCAAGGGTGATTTTTCCCGATTGTATTCCACGTCCCATTTCCCACACTATGTACATTTCCATAAAGTTGAACAGTGCCGTTGCAAGTACAAGGTAAATAAGCGTGTCAGAGAAGGTCATTCCGTTGACTGTATCCGTTCCCGCTGAGGCGTAAATTGCCTTCCACAGAAAATAGACTACGATAAGATAAAGCAGATTTCCCGCAATGATAACAAGTGTTCCGAGACGAAACTGCAGAGACTCAATAATGCCTGCGCGGGTAAGGGTGACATATTTTTTCAGATTCACTTTACACCCTCCTCGTAGATTTTCTTGATAACCTCCTCAGTGGAAATCTCCTCAAGCTTCATATCGCGGATATCATAGGACTTCTGAAGCTGTGACAGCACCTCTATCACCTTTGATTTTTCCTCGTCCACAAGAATGGAAATCCACTCATCGTCGGCGGAAACCCTGAAGTGGGGAAGCTCACTGCCGATTTTCTCCGCAAGCTGTTTTAAGTCGCCGTCAATGCGGATTTTAAGCGTTCTGTATGAGCCGAAAAATCCCTTGAGATGTTCTATATCGTTATCATAGAGCATTTTACCCTTGTCGATAATAACGATTCTCTGGCAGAGTGCATCAACATCTCCCATATCGTGAGTTGTGAGAATAACAGTTGTGTTCTTCTCTTTGTTAAGTGCGTGAATGAGCGTGCGGATTTTGGCTTTCATAGAAACGTCAAGACCGATAGTGGGCTCGTCCAGAAATACGATTTTCGGATTGTGGAGGAATGACGCAAGAATATCGCTGAGAGTTCTCTGTCCCAGTGACATCTGACGGACGGGCTTGTGAAGCAGAGGCTCAATATCCACAAGGGACTTGTAGAGTTCTATCATACTTTCATAGTCCTTATCACTTACGCCGTAGATGTCCTTTAAAATCTTGAAGGACTCTACAAGAGGAAGTGCCCACCAAAGCTGAGAACGTTGTCCGAATACAACGCCGATTTCCTGTGCGTTTTTTGCTCTGTTCTCATATGGCACATTTCCTCCCACGAGAATTTCTCCTGAAGTAGGCTCAAGTATTCCTGTCATCATTTTGATTGTGGTAGATTTTCCTGCACCGTTTGGTCCAAGATATCCCACAATTTCGCCCTGCTGAATGTTCATACTGATGTTATCAACGGCACGGACGATTTTGTAGTCTCTTGAAAACAGGTCCTTGATACTGCCCTTGAGACCTTCACGGCGGTTAAGTACTTTGAATTCCTTTGTAATGTTTTTGATTTCGATTATGTTTGACATTGAAATTACCTCACTTTCCTGTGAGCAGATGATGAAAATTGTTTTTGTCTTATGACAGGACATAATAACGGATAATTTAGTATATCATAATAATTGTCCTGTGTCAAGACGAAACGAGTTTTTGTATTCGTTCTGTAACGAAATATCGGACTTAAATTCATATGAATTTCGGAGTGTGAGGAAATGGCGAGAATTATTGATGGTGAAAAGATGAATCTGATCGGAAAACAGGTGAAAAAATTTCGTACAGAGCAGAAAATGAGCCAACAGCAACTTTCGGCAAAGCTTGAAACCATTGCTGTGTATATCTGTCGTGGTTCGATTTCGAGAATTGAGGATCAGACACGTACAGTTTCTGATATAGAGCTGTGGGGCTTGGCGAAAATTCTCGATAAGCCCATACAGAGCTTTTTTGAATAAACGTTTTTGCTTGACACGATTTATGGTCTGTGTTATAATGCAGTTAAGATAACTTAGTGTTATCAAAATCATTTTAAGGAGAGTTTTTTTGAAAAACACATTTAAAAAGGAGATAGTAGCGTAAACGGGAAGGTTTGCGAATACTATTAACACACAAGCCTCCCCGTATTGCAGTCAACAATTTTCAGGAGGAAAAAAACAATGAATAAAAATGACTATATTATCCGTTTGGAAACAGAAAACGATTATCGCAAAACAGAAAATCTTGCCCGTGAAGCATTCTGGAATTTAAGCGTTCCCGGTTGCAGTGAGCATTATTTTATGCAAGTTCTCAGAAAACACGAGGACTTTATCCGCCAGCTTGACTATGTGCTTGAGATAGATGGTGAAATTGTTGCATCTATTATGTATACAAAGGCAAAGCTTGTTGACGAGGCGGGAAATGTCAAGGAAATCCTTTCAATGGGACCCCTTTGTGTTCACCCTGATTACCAGCGTAAAGGTCTGGGTAAGGCTCTGCTTGAATTCACCTTTGAAAAGGCTGTAGAGCTGGGATACGATACTGTAATCAATTTCGGAAATCCAGACAACTATGTGGCACGTGGCTATAAGAGCTGTAAGAAATACAACGTTTGCTTTGGCGACGGAGTTTTCCCGACAGCACTGCTTGTAAAGGTTCTGAAGGAAGATGCTCTTGACGGCAGAAAATGGATATATATTCCCTGTGACGCTGAGGCTCAGTGCGATGATACCGAAGCTGTAGAAGAGTATGATAAGCTTTTTCCACCAAAGGAAAAGGCCTGGCAGGCAAGTCAGGAGGAATTCTACATTCACAGCCATTCTGCGATAACATGGTAATGAATTAAAAAGAAAACGACTGTGTATATCGGTGATGTCCTAATAGGAGTTTATATGTAATTTAGTGGGGGAAGCTTTCTGAAGAAAGTTTCCCCCACACCCCCTACAAAGACTTTTGAGTCTAATTTAAGCCCCATAGGGTACACACGGAGAAATAATTAAATTTCTTCTTTACTTGATGTGTGCACCCTATGGGGCTTAAATTAAAACTTGAAAGTTTTAGGAAAGGAGTTTGAGGGATAACCCTTTTTCAAAAGGGTTTCCCTCAATATACTCATATATTCTCCTATAAGAATACCACCGATATACACAGTCGTTTTTTGTTGTGTTTACTCCTCTTCGGCAGAGGCATTTTTAGGCTCTTTGGTAAGGATAACCTTACTCTTTGTAACAGCCCATACGTTGTCGTGCTTGGGGAATGAGATTGTAACGTCCCAGTTAAATGAGTTTGTCTCAGGCAGAGTAGCGTTAAGCAGGTTGATATCTGCAACGATATCGCTTGAGGTAATTTCCGCAATAACATCTTCAGGACCCACAATATTAACTGTAAGAGTTGTTGTAGTAACGTCGAAATCGTAGTTGTCAGGAGCATTGGTAATGTTGAAATTATCAATGATGAACTCCTTGCTTGCCAGATTTTCGTCGTCAAGAGTAACCGTTACCTTTTCAAGACTTGAGATGTTCTTATAGTCCATAGTATTAACGGTAAAGGTCTGAGTAAAGCCGATATCAAGGTCGCTGAGCTGGATTTTACCCACTTCAAAGGTTGTGGGGAATTCAGGGTTGCTTGTTGTTGAAGCAAGAGTGATTGAGTCAGCGGAAAGCTTGAATTTAAGCGAGCTTACATCAAAGCTGTCAGGAGCTCCGGCAATACCCACAGAAAGTCCGACCTTTTTATGGGTAAGAACGGGAACATTAATCATAAAGTTGGTATTGGCAAACTTGAAGGGAGACTTTTCAATTGTAGCTCCGTCCTCAGAGAAAAGCTTGATTTCATCAGCAGTAAGAGTGTAGGAAGAATCAAGCTCAAGCTTGCTGTTTGTGATAATAGCGCACTGAGAAATTTTATCAAGCTGAGCGGAAGGACCTGTAATAGTGAGTTTGTCCGGCTCGCAGGTGATATTATCGCTGTCGATGATCTTGCCTTCTGCAAGCTTGATTTTAGAGATATCAGGAACAACATCAAACTCGCGGGTATCGTACTTATCGAAAACAACGGTAGCTGTTTCGGGGAAGATATCCTCAACCTCAAACTCGATGTTCTTATTATCGCAGGTGATTTCAATGGAAAGAGTTTTGGTTCCTGTAGATGAAACGTTATCTGCAACTATTCTTGCGGTAAGATTATCTTCGGTAAGGTTACCGATCTGGGCACGGTTACCGAGAATTCTCACGTTGACTGATTCAACATCACAGGAAATAAGACTTAATCCGTTATTTGAAGCATTTGTGCCTGTGATATCGAGATCAAGAGGAATGTTGTAGAGTGTTTTCGGAATAGAAGGGTAAAGAGTCATAGAAATAACAAACCAGGTAATTATAGCGATAATAATAGCATAAACACCAAGTGAAAGGTTGTTTTCAAGACTTTTTGAAAGCTTTGCCTTTATGGTTTTAAGAAATTTCATTTCTTCTTCCTCCTTTCATTTCTGGAGGAGACATATCTCTTTCTGCTCTTCTGAAGGATATCCTCCTGATTGGTGATAAGCTCTTCAGTAAGCAGAGTCTTAAGCTTTTCGTGGGTATAATCTCTTGTAAGAACACCGTTGATAGCAACGGAAATCTGTCCTGTTTCCTCAGAAACTACAATAACCACAGCGTCTGAGTTTTCGCTCATACCGATAGCAGCACGGTGTCTTGAACCGAGCTTTTTATTTACCAGAGCCTCTTTCTGAGGCTTGGGAAGGAAGCAGGCTGCGGCGAGGATAATACCGTCACGCATAATAACGGCGCCGTCGTGAAGAGGAGTCTTGGGATAGAAGATATTACCGAATACCTCTTTGCTTGGCAGAGCGTTCATAACCGTACCTGTTTCGATCTGCTCACCCAGCTTGACCTGTCGCTCCACAACGATAAGTGCACCTGTACAGGAAGCAGAAAGCTCTACACAGGAATCGCAGATAGTATCGATAGCATTTGACCATTTCTTTTCAAGCTCATCGGTAGTTTCACCAAAGCCGAAAAAGTTAAATCCGATTTTAGTACGTCCCACCTTTTCAAGAGCACGTCTGAGCTCAGGCTGGAACAGCACAAGCATAGCGATAAGACCGATATCAAGTGTTTGTTCAAGGAGATATGTAATGGTTTTAAGCTCCATATAACGGCAGATAAGGTAGCCTGCCACAAGGAAGATAATACCCTTTACAAGCTGGCCCGCTCTTGTTTCACGGATAAGCTTGAGAAAAACATAAATAACGTAAGAAAGAAGAACAACATCGATTATATCGACTACTTCAATAGTTTTGATAACGCTGAAGAATGAATATTTAATATCCTGCCAGCTTAAATCCTGCCACGGCATCAAAACACTTCCTTTCAATAGTAATCGTAATCCCCGTATGTGCATAATATATATATTTAAAACTGCCTGATAATATGTATGAGGGCAGTATAAGCCCTCAGGCAGAAGCACACAATATACCTATTTACATTTTAACACAATTCAAGATGTAATTTCAATAGTTTTTTGCGATTTTTTCAATTCTGCCATATTTTTAATTGAGTTAGCAAGAGCGACGGCGTCTGAAAGTCTGCTGAAATAAGACGGAGAAAATCGCACTGTGCCGTTTTCGGTGCCAAGGGAAGAGTGGGCAAGGGGAGCACAGTGAAATCCCGCACGCAGACAGAAGCCTCTTTGCGAAAGATATGAGGCAGTTTCTTCGGGAGAAAATCCGTTTACGTTGAAGGAAACTATGGGAACATAACGACATTGGGGTTTGCGGTAGACGGTTACTGACGGGATTTTTGAAAGCTCACGTATAAATCTGTCGCAGACAGCCTTTTCGTGATTGAAAATACGTTCAGTTCCGGTATTTGAAATAAAGTCAACGCCTGCTTTAAGCGAGTGTATTCCTATTACGTTGACTGTTCCGCTTTCAAGGCAGTCGGGAAGGAAATCAGGCTGTTTTAGGCTTTGAGAAAGACTGCCCGTACCGCCTGTAATAATGGGCTTTATGGGAAATTTCCCGTCTGTAACAAGAAGTCCCGTACCTGTGATGCCGTACAATCCCTTGTGTCCAGAAGTGCAGAGAATATTTATACCGTGAGAGAGCCTGATATCGAGAATTCCGCACGCCTGAGCTCCGTCGGCAATAAAGCAGATATTGTGCTGTCTGCAAAGCTCTGCAAGCTCCTTGTATGGCAGAATCTGTCCCGTAACGTTGCTTGCGAGAGTGCACACGATTGCCTTTGTATCGGGACGGATAAGCTTTCTGAAGCTTGCTATTGTCTTATTGTCGTCATCGTATACCGTTGCCACAGACAGAGCTATCCGCTTATTCATTGCAAGCTCTGTTGCGGGACGTGCAGAGGAGTTGTGCTCAAGACTGCTTATAATCAGATGACCGCCCTCAGTCATAACTCCACGTATAGCCAGATTGAGAGCATAGGTGCAGTTGAGGGTGAAAATGACGTTTTCAGGCGATGCGTCAAAGAAATCAGCAATGGTTTCACGTGCACGGAATACAGCCTGTGAGGTTGCCATAGAAAGCTGATGACCGCCTCTGCCTGCATTTCCGCCGTAGCGCTCCATAGCGTAGGAAACGGCTTTTCTCACAGATAGAGGCTTTGGAAAGGTTGTTGCTGAGTTGTCGAAATTTATTATCACATCATACACCTCCTTCGTCGTCAAGGGTGTATGGAATTGAATATCTGTCGAGAATATATAGTGCGTCAGAGCAGTTTCCGCTGATTACAAGAGAAAAGCCACAGCCCTGTGTTGCAGATTGTTTTCCTGTACGACGTCTGATACTGCATATGAAGCCTCTTGCCGACAAAAGCTTTTCAGCCTTCATAGCGTAGGTGTATGAGGGCATTGCCACACTGCATACCTTCATTATATCACTCCTTACCTTGTATATTATCACAGATTACAGCTGTGATTATTATATTATATGCACAAAAGAGTGATGGCGTTATACTTGACAACAGGGTGAGCTGTTGTTATAATATATGTAAGAATAAGCTATTTTCAGGAGGAATTATGAAAACTGAAACACAGATATATGAATTTACCTGCAGTGTATGCGGAAAAAAATCAGAACATTCCATTATAAAGAATTCATCAGCTCCCGATGCTCCCGACCTTGACCTGAGACCTTCTGAGCCTCACCGTTCTTCAATGGAATACTGGGTAATGGAGTGTCCACATTGCGGATACTGCAATGATATAATTGAAAAGCCCGCAGATTTCAGCCACGATTATTTTGAAGGCGAGGAATACAAGGGTTGTGGCGGAATTGAAACAGAAGAGCCTCTTGCAGTAAGATTTATAAAGAAGGCTCTTGTGAACACAAAGAATCACACAATGCCCGACGCAGTTCAGGCGTATCTTTATGCTTCGTGGGTATTTGACGATAAGAATGACGAGAAAAATGCGTCAGCCTGTCGTATGAAGGCTGTAAAAATTATGGACGAAAATCCTGCTGTATTCGGTAATAACGAGAACTTTGCTATCTTAAAGGCAGATATGCTCAGAAGAAGTGGTGAGTTTCAGCGTGTTGTCAGCGAATTCAAGGATAAGATTTTCAGCAAGCCTATTTTCACTGTTATTGCCGGATTTGAGGTTATGCTTGCGGAGAAAAAGGACTCTGGTGTATATAAATCAACTGATATTCCCGGCGTTTCAGCAAACTGAATATTACAAGAGAGCCTTCGGGCTCTCTTTTTTTCAAAAAAATCAGCCTGAGAGCTTAAAACTCTCAGGCTGAATATTTTTATGTGATCAAACCATAGGATTAGGAGCTGTAACAGCTGCTGTGTTATGGTCAAGGTAAGACTCGTTCTTGACAACTGAAACATCGTTGTAGCAATCCATACCTGTACCGGCAGGAATAAGCTTACCGATGATAACGTTTTCCTTAAGTCCGAGGAGCATATCGCTCTTTCCTCTGATAGCAGCGTCTGTAAGAGCCTTTGTTGTTTCCTGGAAGGAAGCGGCTGACATAAAGCTGTCAGAGTTGGAAGATGCCTTTGTGATACCCTGAAGAACAGCAGTTGTTGTAACAGGCTGGAGATCATATTCGCCTGAGTCAATTCTCTTCTGAATTTCCTCATTGATAGCGTCGATTTCCTTTCTGTCAACGAGAGTACCGGGAAGCAGATAGCTGCTGCCTGTTTCCTCAACCTTGATCTTTCTGAGCATCTGGCGAACAATAACCTCAATGTGCTTGTCGTTGATATCAACACCCTGGAGACGGTAAACCTTCTGAACCTCAGTGATGATATAGTTCTGAACAGCATGAGTACCGAGGATATTGAGGATA
>SVNM01000106.1 GCA_015066875.1 Ruminococcus sp. | reverse complement strand
CATAGATATAACTATCGCTGTCACGATTGGTGATACGTTTCTGCTCTAAGTAGTTGTTGCTTCGGCTCTTGTTGTAACATACACAGCCTTTGTAAGTAGCGTTTGCAATAACACGGGTGATATAGGATACATCCCAACGGACAAGCCCAGATGAATTTTTACGTCCACGCTCTGTCAGCACCTTTGCAATTTTAGCACCGCCCAAGCCTTGCTCATAGAGGTCAAATATCATTCTGACAGTTTCAGCCTGTTCAGGATTGATAGTATAACTCTCACCAGCCTTGCGGTCGTATCCGAGAATGTTACCACTACCATACAGCATTTTGTTCTCACGACTTATTTTCTGCCCTGCCTTTACTCTTTCGGAAACCTTGCGGCTTTCTTCCTGAGCAAGTGTCGCCATAAGAGAAAGTCTGAGTTCACCATCGCCGTCCATTGTCCAGATGTTGTCCTCAACGAAATAAACCTCAACGCCGATATTCTTCAGCTCACGAGTAAAGTTAAGAGTATCAACAGTATTACGAGCAAATCTGCACACCTCACGGGTTACAATCAAATCGAACTTTCCCGACTTTGCGTCCTCTATCATTCTGAGGAAAGAAGGTCTTTTCTTCGCCTGAGTTCCTGTGATGCCTTCGTCAATATACTTGTCGATTACATTCCAGTTGGGATGATATTTCGCCTGGTCGGAATACCACTGCATCTGATTTTCGAGAGCAGAGAGCTGAGCCTCGTGTTCTGTGGAAACTCGTCCGTAAAACACCACTGTACGTTCACGATTTCTGTCGAGTGTGCTTATATCAAAATAATTATTTCTTGTCATTTTTATATCCTCCAAATTCAAAGAATTTAACACTTTAAAGCGATTATACACGAATAGAATATTTTTGTCAAGTCCCTTATGGGATGACGCAGATTTTTCAGAAAATCAATCAAGGGGTTTGGGTTCTCCCAACAAGTTTTTGCGTTTGTCTGCACTGACGATTTTCGGGGAAAAGTGGACAGTGTATAGACAAATGCTATGCTTGCTGTCAACGAAGTTACAGAAAGCATAGATAGCAAAAAAATGACTGTGTGGCTACAAAGGCGATGCTTGCTCTCATCAAGAGGGTAAGCATTTATTTTTCAGACTTTCTGAAAAAACGCCGAGTGTGACCACAAGTCATATGCTTGCTCTCAATGATAATAACAGAGAGCGAGCATACAGTTTTTGCGAAAACGTGTCTGTGTCTTTACACAGGCTATGCTTGCTGTCAACGTAAAAATAAATTCAGCCTTGATAACTTTTCCGAAAGAAAAAATTTTCATTTCAGTTTAAAACACTGCGTACGTACGTACCATAAAGCTTAGTTTTTTCTTTCCCTTGGTACGTACGTACATACCTTTTTTACTTGGAATGAAAAAATTTATGCTGCCTTGCTTCTGTAAGAAACGCTGATACCGACATAACCTCTGACGTAATTTCTTCCGTTGTGAGCTTTGTTTGTAGGAGAGAGATTATAGCTTTCACAGTTGTGATACAGCCAGTCGTAAAAGCTTTTCTGTTTCAGTTCCTGCAAGCCGTTGCTCTGACACCAGTTTACATAAGCATTGTAAATATCAACGGAACAGGTTGTGCTGTCGGGAGAAAGCTGAACTGCCTGAGCGTCGTTCATAAATTCTGCGACGTTGCAGTTCTCTTGCTTTAAGTTCTCCATTATCTCTCTGGTCTTGTTGCTGACTGTGAAAATAAAATCATTTTCGATAAGTCGCCTTAGTCCTTCAAGTGCCCAGAAGAAAATTCCGTCAAGCTCTGCGATAAGCTTTTCTGAAAGATAGCGGTCAGGCTTTCTGTCAGGGGGAACAGGCTTTGTGTCAAGAACAATAAGTCGTCTGTGCCAGCCGTCCGTCTTGTCGTAAATAGAGTTCGGATTGCTGTTTGAGAAAACAACTGCTCTCGCACAGAGCTTTGCCTGAATAGCCTGAACATTTTTCTTTTCTACGGAAATACAGGTTTCTGCTGTTACAAGACTTTTCAGAAATGATGTGTCCTTAATTCCCTCAAAGCTCATATCATCATCAACAAGAACGCATTTGCCTACAAGATTGCCCTGACGGAATTTGTTTTTGGAAAGCGCTACGATACTGTCAAAGTAGCAAGCCTTTCCGAACAGCTTTTCAAGTATAACACCGATACGGCTTTTACCTTCGCCGCCTCGTCCCACAAGAAAGAGCATTGCCTGTGCCTTTGTGGTATTCAGCAGGCAGTATCCGATAAATTCCTGCAACGTTTTTACATCATCAGGTTCAAGGAGTTCGTTTACAAACCTTTCCCACACGGCAGCTTTCTTTACTGTTTCCTCTGTATAGCTGACGTTAATTCTGTTGCGACAGTGTTTCTTTTCGGGAGAGAATGTTCCGTCAATGCGATAAGTTCCGTTAAGGATATGGATTTCATTCAGGTCTGTTTCCATATCTTCAGTAAAGCAGATATGCCTGAGAGCGTTCATCAGATTTTTGATTTTATTCGCAAGTCCGTAGCGAACGCCTGCGTCCTTCAGCTTTGTTGTAATAAGGCTTTCAACATAAGCGTCCTCCTGTACTCCGTCAAGGTTGTAGAAACAGCCTTCGAAATATTTGAAGTTGTACTGCTTTACAAATTCCTCACTGAAAGCAAGCTCGTCAATTTTCTTTCCGTCAAACCAACCGATAATGTTTTCATCAGCAGGCGATACGGGTGTCTGTGTTGTAATCATTGTTTCTTCTGTCTGCATAATCGATAACCTCCTTGCAGTTTTCCATAAAGTCTTTTCTTTCGTCTGTTGTGCCTGAGATAAAAACATCACAGAAATGCTCATACATTTCAAGT
>SVNM01000051.1 GCA_015066875.1 Ruminococcus sp. | reverse complement strand
ATTCCGAACAGTCCGCCACCGATTGTAACTCCCGCAAGAACCCATATTCCCGGAAGTCCCACAGATGAGCCCACAACCTTCGGATAGATAAGATTTCCTTCAATCTGCTGAAGAATAAGTAAGAAAAGAAGGAACCACAATGCCTTCATAGGATCAACAGTGCATATCATAAACGCTCCTATTCCTGCACCAAAGTATGCTCCCACAATAGGAATAAGCGCTGTTACGCCGATAACTGTACCTGTCATACCGGCATACGGGAATCCGAGTATTGTCATTCCCAGCATACAGAGACTTCCAAGAATAATTGCTTCAATAAACTGTCCCACAAAGAAGCTTCTGAAGGTTTTATCTGCTGTATGGTAAATCTTTGTAACTTTCAAATTGACCTTTTCCGAAAGATACGCATTTTTTGCACGGCGCATATCATTGTGGATATTATCTTTTCTGAGAAGAAGATATATTGCGAAAATTATTGCGATTACTGTCTGGGTGACAGATGTTGTAAAACTTCCTATAGCTCCCGCAATTGATGTGATAAGTCCGCCTGCGCCCACTGTAATAACTCCGAACGCTTCTTTAGCTACATTCTGCCAGTCAATATCGCTTGAAAGGATTTTCTCCTGAATGTCGGGATAGTCCTTAAGCTTTTCAACGGCAAAATCCTTGATATTTCCCACTACACCCGGAATTTCCGAATAGATGAGCTTGAATGCCGTAATAAGCTCAGGAATAACGATATTCAGCAACAGGGCTATCAGTAAAGCTGTTACTGCAAGGGCGATCACAAGACATACAGGTCGCCTTGAAACCTCTGCAAAGCCTTCCCTTTTTTTCGGGAAGTAGTTTCTTTCACAAAACGAGAGAAATATGTTGAATACGTATGCAATGGCACTTCCCAGTATCAGCGGATAACAAGCAGAAAAAGCTATCCCTACAAATCCGCCTATCTGCGCAGAATACTTCACCACAAGACATACGCCTGCAACGATTGCTCCCAGCACAAGATATTTTTTAAGTTCCTTTTTTTCCATAATTACGAGTTATTAAACCCATTCACCCCTTGTTTCATTATAGCTTAATTATAGCTTATATTTTTGTAATTGTCACCACTTGTACTGTTAATTTTTTGTTAAAAACAAATAATTTATATATAATCGTTATTGACCTTGCTCCTTCATCGTGTTATAATAGTATAAAATTATGAAAGGATTATGTATAAACTGTTGCTTTATACAAGTGATATATGAACAGTTCCAATGAATTCCTGAATGAACAGCTTTATACTGTGGGTAAGGTTACCGTCGATAAGAGCCTTCATACTCAGAGTGCTGATGAGGCCTTCTTCAGATTTTTCGGCAACGACGTTATTTACTCTATAAAAAGAACTGTTGACGAAAAGGATTTCCTTCGCCTTGAACAGACTGTCAATGACGTTAAACAGGGCGAAACTCTGAAAACCGTTATCCGTATGAAGGGCGTGAACAATGAGCTGAGATGGATGCTTGCTACTGTACGACTTGCTGTGAATTCAGAAAGTGAGCCTCTTTATAATATCAGCCTCAGCGATATTCTCTCTCTTGAGGCTCTTGCCTATAACCGGGAATACAGAATTTCTGAATACAGGCATATGCTCAGTATGATAAACGACCTCGCTTTTGAATACAGCTTTGAAACAAAGCTCATACGCATTTATATGTTCGATTGCTTCAGAGAAATCGTGCTCGTCAACAAGGACCTCGGTCAGTGGCAGAAAGAGTCAATAGAGCTGGGATATGTGCCTCCACGGTATGCCGACGTATTCAGAAAGCTCTGCTCGGATATCGAAAACGGAGTCTACAGATTTGATTACGAATTTGAGTCAAGTATCCTCACCTACGGCAAAACACGTGAGCTCAGCCTTTTCCGAGGCATCACACGATATGACAGTCCCGAAAAGCGAAAGGTTACGGGTATTATCTCCTCTATAAGCTCAAGAAACAAAACAAAAGACCTTAATCTTTCTATTGAAGCTAACCGCGATTCTCTTTCAGAGCTTCTCAACAAGCGTGCCATTACCGAGCTTGCACAGAATATCCTCTCAGCAGAGCCTAATTACAATGTAAACCTTATTCTTCTTGATATCGATAATTTTTCTCAGATAAACAACAGCTATGGCCACCTCTTCGGCGATGAGGTAATCTTTACTGTGGCAAGTATTATCAAAACAGAAATCGGTACACGAGGTTTTGCGGGACGTATCAGCGGTGAGGGCTTCCTCATCGTTATCGAGGATACCTGCGATGAAACTGACCTGCGAGGTATTCTGCGAGCTATACGCTCTAAGACAGAATGGGCCTTCGCCGGAAAATTCAATGAAAATTTTCGCATTACCTGCTCGCTGGGAGCCTCTACATATCCTATCGACAGCGATAATTACGATGAGCTCTTTATGCAGGCGGATAAGGCTTTGTTCATCGCCAAGGAAAAGGGCAAAAACCGCTACGTTATCTACGATATCAACAAGCACGGACAGGTCGAAAAGGATATGCAGAATAAAATCGCTTTCCTGAGCAACAAAAAGGACTCTTCTGAAAAGCTCAGCTTTATAGGAAGCCTTGCTGATACTCTTGTTGCGGGTAAAACTCCTGATATTTCCGTTTTGCTTGAACAGATACGCGCGCTGTTTTCCATAGACGATATCTGCATCTTCAGCGGTAATGATATGAAAATGATTTTAAGCTGTGGAAATACCGATGTGCTCGATGCGGGATATATCTTTGCAAACAACTACACCGAGCGTTTTTCAGGCGATAACCTCTTTGTTATCGATAATATCAACGAGCTTGAGGGACGCGATGACAATGCCTTTGAGATACTTTCGTCCCAGAATATCGGCGGTGCTGTGCAGTATCTTATTACCGAGGATAACATCATCAAGGGGCTTATCTCCTTCTGTTACGTAAAGCGTTTCAAAAAATGGGCTGATACCGACACAGATTACCTTACAATTCTGGCAAGAATTATCTCTGCCGTACTAAAAAAGCAAGCTTTTATTTAAACCGTTGTCTGATTTTTTATACGGTTTTATTATTGTGCCTGTTTATAAAAAACAAAAAAGGGAAGTGCACGCTTCCCTTTTTTATTATTTATTTTTTCCGGTTTACTGTTTATTACATAACAGATTCCGGGAGAGAGGTTATAACCTGAGCAACTCTCTTCTGAATTGAAAGTGCATCTGAAAGGTCAATACCGTCACCGCGCTGGTAAACATCACAGTTTGCCATTGCCTGAGCGTCAAGAGGATAAGCCTCCTTATTGCTTGCGTGGCACATAATTCTGATAACATCATTCATCTTAACCTCGCCGTCAAGGTCAGCGTCACCGTAAAGTGTTACGCCTACTGCGGGAATTGTAGATGTGGTTGTTGATGTTGATGTAGAAGTTGATGTGCTTGTTGTAGTTGTTGTAGTTGTTGTAGTTGTTGTAGTTGTTGTAGTAGTTGTGCTTGTTACTGAAGGTGTTGTAATAACAGGTGTATTTCCTTCAGAATATGTGAATCTGCATCCAAGTGCGGAATATGTTCCGTTAAGTGTAGTTTCTGCAAATCCGCCTGTGTAGATTGAACCGTCAGCGTTTCTCCAGAGTGTGTGGAAGTCGCTACCCATTGCGGGAACGCTGAGACTGATAAAGTCTGATTCTGCAAGTGTAATTACTGTGCCTTCCTTTACTGATGAACCTGTTGTGTTTACTGAGCCTGATACATAGTAGTTCTTGCCGTTGTAGTAAACTGAATTTGAAAGCTTGCCATAGAACTTGTCGTTTGCAACCTTAAGACCTGCTGCGCCTGTATTTGAAACCTTGCCCTCAAAGTAGAATGACATAAGATTTGAGAAGTCACATCCGCTTGTTGAACGATAAGGCATCATATTAGCCTTTCCATTGCCGCCTACACCGTTATTGTATGCTGTACAGTTCTTCATAGAACCAAGCTCAGGATTGTTATTGTCTGTAAATCCGCAGTTAAGGTTTTCGAAAGCAAGACAGTTTTCAACAACGTGAGCTGTTCCTACACCTGCGCCGCCAAGCTTGAAGCCGTTACCGTCGCAGTCGCCATATCCTTCACCGAACTCTGTGAAGCCGTTGCGGAATGCAACACAATTGCGGATTGTTACAACACCGATAGGGCCTGTTTCTGTCTTTGCATAAAGATCCCAACCGTCGTCAGAGTTATTGTAAGCGATACATCCGTCAAATACGTTGCCTTCGCCGCAGGTAAGCTTAGCAGCAAAGCCGTCTGCATTTTCCATTGTTGCGTTATCACAGTTATTCTTTGATGTACAGTTAAGAATAAGGTTATTTGAAGGCCATTCTGCTACTGTAGCAGCGCTTGTATTGTATCTTGAAAGCTGAAGTCCTGTATCCTGGTTGTCGTTGAATACCATCATTTCAATTGTATTGTTGTCGCCTGAGAGAAGCATTCCGTTATCGGCAGCCTTTGTAATCTCAAAGCCATACCAGTGCCAGTAGGAAGCATCAAGAACTACACCTCTGAGTGAGCTGTTTGCATCGCCCTGTCCTGAGAAATCCCATACAACCACTTCGCCGGGATACTCTGCAATAGTCTTGAGAGCGCCTGCCTTACCGCTGTTGCTTTCATCAATAACAATTGTTTCTGAGAATTTATATGTTCCGCCGAGAAGGTAGATTACACCGCCTGCCGGAACTGCTGAAATAGCTGATTTTACATCTGTAGGATCACTATAGGATGCGCCGCTTCCTTTACCATTGGGTGAAGCATAAATGATTGTTGCATCAGAAGGAATAGAAGGTCCTGTTACAACAGGATTCTGTGATGTTGTTGTAGTTGTTGTCTGTCCGGGAACAGTTGCAGTAGTAGTTGTTGTTGTTGTAACTACGGGAGCTGAACCTTCTCCTGAGAATACCATATAGAAGAGGTTTATGCTGTCGCCCTTTGTAATTGAGTGTGTACCTGATGAAAGTGTTGCTGTAACGATACCATTTGCATCTGTTGTATATTCTGTACCGTCAATCTTTACTCTCTTGCCTGCCTCTGCAAACACAAGTGTAAGTGTACCGCTTCCTGAGAATGTGATTGATGTAGCAGTCTCGATCTTGAGGCACTGTGTAAGAGTCTTGCCGTCGTAGTTTACAGTTCCCTTTGATGATGAAAGGTTACCTGAAATTGTATAGAATGTACTTGATAAGCCGTTTTCTGTGAAGTTATGAACATAGCTTCCTGCTACAACGGGATTGCTGTTGCCCTGTGTTGTTGTAGTTGTTGTCTGTCCCTGTGAGGATGTTGTAGCTGTTGTAGTAGTTGTTGTAGCTACAGGAGTATCGTATCCTGACTTGAAGCCACTGCCGATTGCTACGATTGAATCGTCATATGCAACAAGCGCAGACTTGAGTGCTGAAATAGGATCAGCATTTGTATCCTCTGTGCTGTCATTAAAATCCCACTGGAAGTCACCGCCGTCAACACGGCCTGCACTTGCCATTACTACTGAAGGTACATCTTCTGCCTTGTCTACATTGTAGCTGTACATATCGCTTGCTGTATCAAAGTTGCTGTACTTAGCTCCGCCGTTTGAAGCAGTTACTGATGAAGGTACCTGCTCTGTTCTTGATGAAGCATCATAGCAGTCAAAGTCAGAGCTGTTTGTGCTGTAGGGCTTATATGACTTAGCTCCTACGATAACATTGCCGTAAGCCTTGATCATACCGCCTACTTCGCCTGAAAGAGTCTCTTCAGTATCAGAGCCCTGAGTTGAAATGATCATTGGCTTTGCACAGTTTCTGAAGTAGTTATTCTCTACGAAAACATCTGAATCTGTTGTTGAGCCGATACCATACTTGGCATTTCCGTCATAGTAGTTATTGTAAACGTGAACAGTAGCTACTCTTACACGGGGATGACGTGAGTCTGAGTGGTCATACCAGTTATGGTGATATGTGATATAATTTGATGTATCAGAGCTGTTTGCGCCCTGGAGATTACATTTTCCGCTGTCCCAGAAGTGGTTGTAGGAATGTGTGATGTACTGGGATTTCTTTGTATCAAGAGCTCCGTCGCCCTTAACCTGGTCAGCGTCTGAGCCTGCGTCACCGTAGAAGAAGTCGCAGTTATGGATCCAGCAGTATGTATTGCTCTGCTGAAGTCCGCAGTTATCGCCCTCAGTGCTGTTACAATTCATAAAACCGATATTTCTTGCTTCAAAATCAGAAGTATTCTTTACTCTGAGACCAAAGCCGTTGAATGTTGTATCATTACCGATACCCTCAACTGTAAGTCCGCAAGTAATGCCGTCTACAAGGAGATCGCCCTTATCCAGTGTAGAGGGATCTGTGATATTTCCGATAAATCTGATACATACAGGTGTTGAGTTCTTCTTGCAGGCTGTAAGAATATTCTGCACGCCTGTTACAGAGCTTCCGTTAATTGTAGCCGTTACATTATCCTTAGTATCATTTGTTACATAAACAACAACTGCGCCTGACTTAAGTGTACCGTCTGCATTGTAAGCGCCCATTGACTTACCCTTGTTGAATGCATAACCGCTTCTGTCATGAGCAACTGATGTTACTGTTGCTGAAGCTGACTTTGAGCTGTCCTCGCTTCCGCTGAACACAGGAACAACCTTGATTGTGTGGCTTCCTGCTGTGATGCCTACTGCATCTGCTCTGAAATATCCTGCATACTGTCTGATGAGCATTGAATCGATCTGAACACCGTCACAGTAAACATTATAGCCTGTTGCGTTTGTTACAGGTGACCACTGAACATACGCAGCCTCCTGATAGCCCTTGCTTGCAGTGATTACAACACTGCTTTCAGCAGCATTGGCTGTGATCATTGTGTTATTCAAAACCACGCCGTTATTAACTGAAATGCTTCCGCTTACGCATGATACGGAAACAACAACAGCTGCTGCCAACGAAGCAATACGTCTCTTCAAAATTACATTCTTCATTGCTAATTCCTCCCATAAACAATTTTAAGTACCCAAATTCTTTTATGAACAATTTATTTATTGATATCATTATACTTTACAAATTACATTTTTTCAATGATTAATAATGCTCAATAACTGATAAAACGTGCAAAACACCATATATAACAAGCGTAATTTATCAGTCGCAAAATAAAAAGGAGCCTTTTGGCTCCTTATATCATATATTTCAGCTCTGCTTAACAGGCACATAATCTTCATCGCTTACCGCTCTGTTAAGAGCTTCTATAAGTCCCTGTGTACGCCATTCAAAGCTTTTACGGTCAAATTCCTCGCCGTTATCCCAGAAGAAGCAGGGTATGTCTGAATCTGCACATAACTTTGTAAGCATCTCACAGAAATACACTCTGCTCGCCGGATCGTTGCCTGCGCCTGTTCCGTACTCTCCTATAATCACAGGGATTCCGTTATCAACAAAGGTCTCCTTAAGCTTGTTCACATCAGCTGTCATAACACGTACATCTCCGGCTCCTCCCCAAATTTTACGCTGATTTGTTGTACAGAACTGCCAGGGTGTATAGTAATGAACAGAAACTATCATTCTGTCTTCGGGATCCACGGGAAGCTTGTACATGGGCGAACAGGTCATTTCCGTATCGGTCCAGTAGCCCGCTATAAGAAGATGTCTTTCACTGTTGTTGCCTCCGCTTTCACGGATTATATCCACGAAAAGCTGATTGATCTTTGTAAGAAGCTCATAGCCGTCCTTTCTACGCATATCATCAAAGCCAACCTCGTTCATAGACTCGAAAATAAGCTTATCGGAATAGTTTTTGAAGCTTTCCGCAATCTGAGTCCACAGAGCTGTGTATTTTTCCTCAAACTCCTCATAATCCCTTGATGCCTTTCTGATCCACGCACCGTATTTAGGATCTCCGCCACCGTCGTGGTGAAGGTTGATTATAACGTACATATCCTGTTGCATTGCGTATTTTACGACCTGGTGGACACGCTCAAGCCACTCTTTATCTATCTTGTAATCGGGTGCCTTGCCTATATGGTCTCTCCACGTTACAGGAATTCTAACAGCATTTATTCCGTCTGCCTTAAGCTCCTCAAAAAGCTGTGGAGTCGTCATAACATTACCCCATAGAGTCTCATCGACCTTTTCGCCCTCTTCGGGAGCCTCATCAAGACGTCCGTCACCGTTTCTGTCTGCTGAGCATACATCAAGTGTGTTTCCTAAGTTCCAGCCTACTCCCATTTCCGAAACAAGCTCCATTGAGGTAATATCCCTCATCTGTCCTTTTCCGCCCTTTGCCGAGGAACAGCCTACCGCTCCCAGCGCAACAGCCACCGTTACCAGCATTGCCAATATTCTTTTCATTTCAAACTCCGTTCTGCCCTTAAGGCTCCGCATTATTTTAATAATTGTATCACATTTATTATTTATCGTCAACTGCTGTTTTTTTACGTTGACTTAAACTGAGTTGTATTGTATAATGTTCTAAAACCCTCTTATATATAAGGAGTAATTCTTATGAAATTAAAACTCTATGCCGAAAAAAATAACGACACTCTTTTTGCGGTATCAGATACCCTTTCCTGTGATACCGTCAGAAACGGCTGGCTTTTTACCGATATCAAGGGCGATGAC
The DNA here is from genome assembly GCA_015066875.1 of Ruminococcus sp. Taxonomy (GTDB): domain Bacteria; phylum Bacillota; class Clostridia; order Oscillospirales; family Ruminococcaceae; genus Ruminococcus. The sequence continues at coordinate 7,304 of SVNM01000051.1, read as the reverse complement.
TCGGTAATCTCTGACAGTATTCTTTCAGCTGAGCTTTCCCGTAAAGGACTTTTTATCACTCCCCTCAGCTTCGGCAGAGCCTGTGTTTCTGTCGGTGAAGCTGAAATCGACGTGGAAATTCTGCCCGTTGAAAACTCAGGCAGTTATCTATACAGAAATCTTCCCATACGAGGAGGCGGATATGTTACGGGCTTTTCCTGTGACGAGGACGGATACCTCTTCTGCAGAACAGATATAGGTGGCTGTTACAGCTCTGCTCCGCCTTATGAGTGCTGGAAGCCTCTTTCCCATAATGCTGATATTTATACTGAATGGCTGTGCAATCCTCTTGCTATCACCTGTAAAAGCAACGTGCTGTATGCTCTTTTCGGAAATCACCAGGGAACTTTTATGGGTGTTTCCTCAAACAAGGGCGAAAGCTTTGAATTTTATCCCGTCCCTGCCAGAGCTCACGGAAACTGCGGTGGCAGAAGCACAGGTGAGCGTATTGCCGTTACCTCTGACGGAGTTTTCATCGGCACAAGAGGAAGCGGTCTGCTGTTTTCAGCAGATTTCAGAAACTGGGATAAAATATCCATTTGCAGTGAGTCTGATACCAAGCTTCAGATGTTCAACGGACCTCACCGTCCCCCTGTGAAATTTCCCGCTTCCGACGATATAACCTTTGTATCTGCTCCAACTGATAATATTATAGTTGTCGGAACTGCCTGTGACTGCGGAGTATTTATCTCCTATAACGGCGGAAAAAGCTTTTCAGCTCTGCCACATCAGCCAAAGAGCGCTCAGCTCCCATTTATCTCGCAAAGATGCGCATTTAAAGGCGACTTCCTTTTCATTACCTACAGCATCTCTGCTTCGGACAGAAGCTCTGTGTGGTACAGCTATGCCTGTGACGGAAGCCGTCTTGTTGACGGACGTGTAATGCGCTATAAGCTTGAAAACAGCAGATTTGTCCTTTCGGGTGATGTTACTCCACAGTGCGGAAAATGGGGATATTCTGGTGTTGATATCTCTCCCGACGGCTCAGCACTGGTATGCACCACAGTCTGCGGAGCTCCCGACAGAATTTACCTCAGCTATGATTCGGGCGAAAGCTGGAGGGAAATCCTCACTGATAAAAACAACGCTGTTCAGGAGTTTGTTACTCCTTATCTGCGTCACGAGAATAATAACAACATCTCTGTTATCCACTGGACAAGCGATATTATTTTTGCTCCTCTTGAAAGCTCCTGCGTGGTAATCAACACGGGAACAGGTGTTTTCTGCACAAGAAATCTGGGTGATACCCCTACTGTATGGGTGGATTTCTGCGACGGCATTGAAGAAACCGTACATCTTAATATCTATAGTCCTCCTGAGGGAGACGTGCGTGTTCTTGATGTTGTGGGAGATTTAGGAGGCTTTGCTTTTACCGATATCGACAGTGACTGCGATTTTACTTTCCGTGACGAAAATCTCAACCGCTATGTAACTGCACTTAATGCTGACTTTGCTGAAAAGCTACCGCTGAGAGCTGTTATCTCTCCCAGAGGCAACTGGATAGGCACTTCAAAGGGAGGCTCTGCTCTGTCTGAAGACGGTGGCATAAGCTGGAAACAGCTTTCTGATCCTTTGGGAATAAACGAAAAGGCAGATATGCTCCTTGAAAGGATCGCACGCCCCAATGTTAATCCCGGCTGGGTTGCCATATCTTGTGACGGAGAAACTATAATCAGACAGATTGCCGACGGCAGAAGACTTCCCGCCGATTGCGCCTTTGTAACATCTGACGACGGAAAAAACTGGACTAAGATCGCCTTCCTCAATGAAAAAAGCAGTCCTGTGGACTGCTCTGAACTCTTTGTGAAAATATACTCTGACCGTTGCGACGAAAACATTTTCTACGCTTTCGGCAACGGCGGAGAAATTTTTGTAAGCTTTGATAAGGGACTTACCTTTAACCTTACACCTGTAAAGAGCTTTATCCCTTCGGCTGATTTTTCCTCTATCGAAGGTCACGGGGCTCCTGACATTCGTGTTTCTCCCTTTAAATGCGGTGAAATTCTTATGTTCTTCTCCCATAGCGGAGCTTTCCGCCTTAATCTGACGAACAATATTCTTCACTCAGAGCGCTTAATCCCCGAAGAAGATTGCTCCTGTGCACTTTGCGGAGGCTTCGGTAAGGGAGAGGTCATCTTCTTCTGCGGTGTGTATAAGGGAGTCTACGGCTTTTACCGCTCTTACAACAACGACTGGATACGCATTAACGATGAGAAAACTCAGTTCGGGCAGATACGCTCAATCTGCGGAGATCCACGCTCCTACGGACGTTTTTATATCGCTACAGGAAGCTTCGGCTCTCTTTACGGTGAAATCAGTCTTCCTGAGGAGAAATAAAGCTTATAACCTCTTCAAGACGGCTCTGTGCGTCAGTTCTTCCCTGGTTGTACATCTCCTCAAGCTTTTCAACGCTTTTCTCCATACGTCCGATATCAACGTGACGTGTGGGACGGATTACCAGTATTTCGCCCTTTTCCTCAAGCTCAGACACATATTTCATCTGAGAATTATACATATTATGTCTTTCACGGATCGCCTTTACCATCTGTGGATACTTTCTGTACATTCTGTCTGACAGGAAATTTCCTTCGGGAGATTTCACATATCCGTCCTCTCTTGTGCGTACAACAACAATTCTGTCATAACCAAGCTTCTGGGTTGCCTTTACAGGTATACTGTCAGTAACTCCGCCGTCAAGGAGCTTTCTTCCGCCCACCTCAACAATTCTCGAAACCATAGGCATTGACGCTGAGGCAAGGAGATAGTCCATCTGAGTTTTCAGATCGTCACACTTTGCGTAAACAGGCTTTCCTGTTTCAAGATCGGTGCTTACGGCATAAAAATCAGTTTCGGAATTGCGGAAGGTCTCGTAATCGTAGGGATCAAGCTCATCGGGAATATCGTGATAGCAGAACTTTTCGCCCACAAGACTTCCTGTAGTTATAAGAGAGTAAAAGCTCATAAAACGCTTGTCATTGCAGTATTTTTTATAATAGCGGATACTTCTGCCGTTCTGCTTTGCTACATAGCTACAGCCGTGGATAGCTCCCGCAGAAACACCGATTACTCCGTCAAATTCAATATTGTTATCCATAAAAACGTCAAGCACGCCGGCTGTGTAAATACCGCGCATAGCTCCGCCTTCAAGAACAAGTGCTGTTTTCATTGCATCATTTCCTTTCGATTAATGAAATTATTATAGCACACTTCATACCGTTTTGCAACTCTCATTAAATTGTACATTAAAACAACAAAGGATACCTCTTGTCTTTTTTACAGAGGTATCTTTTTTTACACTATGCGTTTTTATTTCATTTCATCTGAGCGTCCGGCATTGACAAAGCTGTTGAAAAGCTCGTTGTATCTGAAATTTCCCGATGGAATAACTGCAAATCCCGCACGCATTGAAACTTCAAACTCATTTCCGCCTGACTTAACAGTCTCACCATTATGGGCGAGGATTTTCTCTGCCACAGCCTTTGCCTCCGCCTCAGTTTCATAGTCGGTAATAAGCACAAATTCGTCTCCGCCTATACGTATGGGAAGCATAGTTTCATCAGACTCTATATCTATTCTTCTCAGACACTCTGCAATAGCGATATCTCCACCCGCAGAGCCGTATGTTTCATTAATATGCATCAGTCGCACCATATCAAAGCAGATGACATATTTTCCTCTTCGCTCTTTCATAAAGTCATAAAGATGCGATACATCAAATTTTCTCTTGCTATACATAACAATATTCCCCTTTTCGTCAGTTACCTGTGCAGTCTCGCCAAGCCTGGGAAAAATCTCGGAAAAGCATCTGGTTTTACGGAATTCAGAGGGCGTAACTCCCCAAAGACGCATAAAGGCTCTTGTAAACACCTCGTGAGAGTTATAACCGTACTTAAGTGCAATATCAAGAACAGTCTGTTCGGTTTCAACAAGCTCCTTTGTTGCGTAAGAGAGCCTTCTTCGCGAAATATAGTCACTTATGCCTATGTTGAATACACAGCGAAAGGTCTTTTGCAGACTCGACAGTGAATATCCGCATTTTTCAGCACAGCCTTCGGGAGTTATCTCCTCAGTAAGCTTTTCCTCGATATAATCCAGCGTATGAGACAGCACTTCAAATTTATTCATTATATCACCATTCCGATAACGTTATCTTGATTATATAATACCATACAGTTATGTTTTTGTCTTGATGTTTTGAGGAATATTAAAAAAAGAGCTGTACCCGGAAGTACAGCTCTTTGAAATCTTTTGTAATTAAATTACTTGATCTCGATTGTAGCGCCAGCAGCTTCAAACTTAGCCTTGAGGTCATCAGCCTCTGCCTGTGAAACGCCTTCCTTGATTGTCTTAGGAGCTGACTCAACAACTTCCTTAGCTTCCTTAAGGCCAAGGCCGAGAGCGTCCTTAGCAACCTTGATAACGCCCATCTTAGCATCGCCGAATGAAACGAGAACTACGTCGAATTCTGTCTTCTCAGCAGCTGCAGCAGCGCCTGCGCCTGCAGCGGGAGCAGCAGCGATAGCAGCTGTTACACCGAATTCCTCCTGGATAGCGTCTACGAGCTCTGAAAGCTCAAGAACTGTAAGTGTCTTGATGTCTTCTACAAATTTTGTGATCTTCTCTGAAGCCATGATAATAATCTCCTTTACGAATTTTTTAAAATTAATTTTGTGGAGTTTCTCTTAAACTCCTGTTAATGTACGGCACATTACGCCGTCTGAGATAAAGTCTGCAATAAGATTATGCAGCCTCTCCGCCGTTTTCCTTGTCCACAATAGCCTGAACTGTTGCAGCCAGCTTCTGAAGAGGACCCTGGAGTGAGCCAACGAGCTGTGCAAGGAGAACGTCCTTTGAAGGAATTTTTGAAAGAGCTGTAACGCCTGCCTGATCGTAGATCTCACCCTCAACGTAACCAGCCTTGAGATTGAACTTAGCATCACCGCAAGCCTCAGCAAATTTACCGAGTACTCTTGCAGGAGCAGTCTGATCGTCGTTTGAAAGAGCGATAGCAGTTGTACCGTTAAGCACCTCATCGAAGCCTTCCATACCGCAGTTCTTGAACGCACGTGCGAGCATTGTGTTCTTCTCTACAAAGTAGTTAACACCAGCCTCACGAAGTTCCTTTCTGAGCTTTGTATCTTCCTCAACAGTGATTCCCTTGTAATCAACGAGAACACCTGAAACGGAAGCCTTGATAAGTTCAGTAAGCTGTTCAACCTTGGCCTTCTTAGCTTCAAGTACCTTTTCGCTTGCCATAGTTTATATTCACCTCCGAATATTTGATATCGTATCCGAAAGTGCAATAAAAAAGCCTTTCCCGACAGTTCGAGAAAGGACAATTAGTATATTTCACTGATTGCAATTCCTCGGCGGGCCTTACGGATCTCTCCTGCCTGCTGTCTTTAGAATACGATATGTATTGCGAGATAACTCACAACAGCAATTATTATATCACACCTTTTTTCACTTGTCAAGCCTTTTTTGAATTTTTTTATTTTATAGGCACGGTTACTGTTTCGTCCTCCTGTTCACAGCCCTTGAGAGTAACATAAACATTCTCACTATCGCTTTTTATATCGACATTGAAATCATAAAGAGTTCCGCCGTCGTTTGCTATCTGCTTTCCGCATACCTTCTCGTCGTTCTTGTATATGGTAACTCTTCCGGGACCAAATGATGTAAGGGTTTCATTATCCACAACACGTATCGTTATATCTGTTCCGGTAACCTTATACTCTTTCAGAATCTTCATATTTTCAAAATCAGGAGCTTTCTCTGCGTAAGACGTCTCAATAACAGGCACACTCTCTGCTTCTGTCGCAGTTGTACGATTATACACCGCAACAGCTATACTCACCGCAAGCAGTGCTATCACTGTTATAACCTGTTTGTTGTTCACTTGACAAACCTCCCGCATACACATTATAATATATTATAGCACTGCAGAGCGCTTTTTTCAAGGCTTTCGTAGCATTGCACGAAAAAAATTACGAAATTTCGTGAAAAAAGCCTTGACAAGCTCGTTTTGACGTGATATAATTATAGTACCTCATTAGGGGTTTATTTTTTTGCCCCGATTTTGAGGGAGGCAAACAACCTACCTTCGCCTTTCGGCGTTGGAAGTATTAATTCAGGAGGTGCCGATATGAGAGTAAAGGTTACTTTAGCTTGTACAGAGTGCAAGCAGCGCAACTATGTTTCTAAGAAGAACAAGAAGAATGATCCTGACAGACTCGAAATGAATAAGCATTGCAAGTTCTGCAGAAAGCACACTCTTCACAAAGAAACAAAGTAATCGGAGGTATTTTTTATGGCTAAGGATATGGAAAATACTACTCCGGAAAAAGCTAAAAAGTCCGATAAGAAAAAGCCTAACAAGTTTGTTAAGTGGTTTAAGGACTTAAGAAGCGAATTCAAGAAAGTGGTTTGGCCTTCAAAATCAGCCGTTGCTAACAACACTTCTGTTGTTGTGGCTGTTATTGTTATGTCAGCTGTCCTTGTAGGACTCCTCGACGCAGGCTTCTTAAAGCTCATGGAGCTTATCTATAACCACTGATTCAAGGAAATCTAAGGAGGATTTGAAATGTCAGAAGCAGCAAAGTGGTATGTAATCCACACCTATTCAGGCTACGAAAATAAGGTTGCCCAGAATATCGAAAAGGTTGTTGAAAACCGTAAGCTTCATGATCTTATCCAGGAAGTTAGAGTTCCTACAGAAAAGGTGACAGAAATCACCGACGGCAAAACTAAAGAGGTTGAGCGTAAAACTTATCCCGGTTATGTTTTGCTTAAAATGGTATGCACTGACGATTCATGGTATGTCGTAAGAAATACCAGAGGCTGTACCGGCTTTGTTGGTCCCGCTTCAGAACCTACTCCCCTTTCAGATAAAGAGGTTGAGGCTCTGTTCGGTATTGAGGTTTCTTCTGTTGAGGTTAACTTCAGCGTGGGCGACAGAGTGAGAATTTCAGGTACCGCTATGGACGGTTTCGTCGGAGTCGTTCAGGCAATCAATACCGACGACCGCACGGTTGACCTTCTCGTTTCAATGTTCGGTCGTGAAACCCCTACAACACTTCCTATCAATCAGGTTGTTCTTGTAGAGGATTAGTTCAGGTCAAAAAAGAAATCCTTAAAGGATTTCAGTGGGAGAGATAAAATAATTCTTATCTCGCCATTTACCACATTTATGGAGGTGCGAATACATGGCACAGAAAGTAGTTGGCTACATTAAGCTTCAGATCGCAGCAGGAAAGGCTACTCCT
>SVNM01000105.1 GCA_015066875.1 Ruminococcus sp. | reverse complement strand
ATCTTCTCAACAGAGGGAGCAGAAGTGCAGAGCTTCCCGAAAATGTGAAGGTTATCAAGGCTGACATCAACAACGAAGCAGAGGTGATTTCAGCTATTGAGGGAATGAGCTTTGACTCTGTCTGCGAGTTTATCGGCTTTGTACCTGCACAGCTTGAGCGTGACTACAGACTTTTCAACGGCAGAACAAAGCAGTATATCTTCATCAGCTCTGCATCGGCATATCATAAGCCTGTAAGAAGCCACATTATCACCGAGGGAACAACTCTTGCAAATCCATACTGGGAGTACTCACGCAATAAAATTGCCTGTGAGGAGTATCTTATGGAGAAATACCGCAGTGAAGGCTTCCCTGTAACCATAGTTCGTCCCAGCCACACGTATGACGAGAGAAGCGTACCGCTGGGAGTTCACGGAAACGGCGGAAGCTGGCAGGTAATCGCACGTATGCTTGCGGGAAAGCCTGTAATCATTCACGGCGACGGCACTTCACTGTGGACAATGACTCACAACAGCGACTTTGCAAAGGGCTTCTGCGGACTTATAGGCAATCCTCACGCAATAGGCGAGAGCTTCCAGATTACAAACGACGAGTCACTTACGTGGAATCAGATTTACGAGGCAATAGCATCTGCGCTTGGAGTAAAGCTCAACGCATACCACGTTTCGTCAGAGTTTCTTGCGTCGGTAAGCAACTACGACCTTACAGGAAGTCTCATCGGAGACAAGGCTTGCTCGGTGGTATTTGACAATACAAAGCTTAAAAAAGCAGTACCCGGATTTACTCCCACAGTACGCTTTGAACAGGGCATAAGAATGACCATTGATAATATTCTTAAAAACCCGGAGCTCCAGACAGCAGATGAGGAGTTTGACTGCTGGTGCGACAGAGTAATCGAGGCTTTGGAAAATGCCAAAAAGGCTGTGATTTTATAATTTATCGGTTTGGAATTTCACATCTTTGTAGGGGCGGATATTATCCGCCCTTTTTATATGTGTATAAAAAACTGTAGGGGACGGCGCACCCCAAGAGTACTTCCTTCGGGCGTCCTCGACGTCCCTCAATATCAGCAATATTTTTTTGACTGCATAAACTCAGCCATAAATGCATATAATGCAGTAAAAACAAGAAATGGGTGATTTTATGAAGAAAATCAAATGGACCGAGCTTCTGATTTTTGTTATCGGAACAGAGCTTGCCGGAGCAGTATCAGGTCTTCTTGCGGGAGATTTTTCCGCATTTTACAGCACACTCACAAAGCCACCGCTGTCACCTCCCGGAGTGGTTTTCCCTGTAGTATGGGCAATTCTGTATGCTGTAATGGGAGTATCTGCGTATCTTGTGTATACCTCGGAAGCAGAAGAATCGGAAAAAGGAAAGGCACTGATTCTCTACGGAGTACAGCTTTTGGTGAACGTGATGTGGAGCATAGTGTTCTTCAGATTTGAAAAAATCGGTCTTGCATTAGGAGTTCTTATACTTCTTGCAGTACTCGTATCAGCGATGATACTCAGATTCAGAAAAATACGTGCCATAGCAGGATATATAAACATTCCGTACCTTTTATGGACGCTTTTTGCGCTGTATCTCAACATCGGATTTGTGGTACTCAACTGAATAAAAAAAGAGAAGTCCCACAGGAGTTTTACATTCCTGCGGGACTGTTTTTTTAGTCGATGTTATTGAGAAGCTCATTCTTCATACGGATAAGGTCGAAGATATCAAGCTTGTTATCCTCGCACAGATCGCCGGCCTTCCAGTCGGCAAGCTCAGCGGTAGGATTGCAGAGAAGCCATTTCTGCAGAGCCACAACATCAGCGACATTGAAGGCTCCGTCGGCATTGACATCACCGCGAATTTTCTGCGGACCATTCAGTTTCATCATAGAAGATGTGAGGAAAATCATAGAAGCGTTGCCGTAGATAGTATTCTCGTTTGTAGTCCACTCGCCGTCGCTATCGATGAAGCACTTGCCTGTAAACTTGGAAAGATGAGGATTATTGCTGTCGTTTGCTCCCTCGGTAAAGTAGCCTGCGGGACACTGATAGGGGTCAAGCTTGGCGTCGGTTGTATAGATTGCGCTGAAAATATTTTTAACGCAGTTTTCACCGTAGCCTGAAACATAGCTGAAAGAAAGGGGATTCATACCCAGCATATAGTGGAAATGTGTTGCAACAGACTTTTTCACATCGTCCTGAACCGAGCCGTAGGTGACGATATCGCCCAGCATAAGTGACATAGCGTCCTGAGATATATGCTTGTTAGAGCCCCACCAGAAGCCCCAGCCGGGCATTTCAAGTCCCCAGGTATCATACTTTAACATTCTTGCACGCCAGGTTTCATACTGAGCGAAGGTATCGGTGATTTCGGGGGCGGGATTTTCGTTTCCGTAGAGATACTGGAAAAATCCGAGGAAGGAGCGTCCTGAGTGACCATAATTGATACAGGAAGCCTTGAAGAAATTGTTTACGCTTTCTGTATCTGCATTTGCGATAAGGTAGTCCTCAAACTCGGAAGCGTCTTCGCCTTTTAGAGTAAGAGCACGATAAAGAGTACCTGCGGTATGGTAAGCGCTCTGCTCGAAATTAGCAACTTTAAAGGTATAAGTACGGTTTGAAGCTCCGATAGAGGTATTCATTGTGTTTGATGGGTCATTTATCCATTCCCACGAACGAAGAGCTGTATCGAGGCACTGCTCAGCGAACTCCTCATAAACAGGGAAGTCCTTGTAAACGATATAAGCCTGAGCCAGCGCAGAAGTCATATGGCAGTAGCAAGGTGACATCTCAGGTCGGTTTCAGAAGGGTCAGACAGGTGATTTGAGGTCTTGTAAAGAGTATCCTCTATGTAGATTGTATCAGTGCTTGTGTCATAGTTTGCAGCGGTATAGAAAGAGCCGTCCTTGCTCTGATGTTCAAGCTTTAAAAGCATA
>SVNM01000104.1 GCA_015066875.1 Ruminococcus sp. | reverse complement strand
CTTATCTTTTTGAGGATTCAAGTATTCTTAAGGTTAACGGCACTTACTATTACTCATACTGCACAAACTGGAGCACAGGCGGAAATCCCTATGGCTTCAACAATGCAGAAATCGCAGTAATGACATCAAGCAACCCCCTCGGACCCTTCACATACAAGGGTATCGCATTAAAGAATCCTGCTTCATATCAGCTTGACGGAGGCGGAAACAACCACCATTCAATCGTTGAATTCAAGGGCAAGTATTACGTGCTTTACCACAGCCGTAACCTTTCAAGAGCTATGAACATTCAGGCTCTTAACACCGATGGATCAATCGATCTTGGCGGTAACTATCGTTCACCTCATATCGACGAGTGTTCATTCACAAACGGTATGTTCTCTGCAACAGGAACAATGAAGGGCGTTTCACAGATTGAAACTCTTGACCCTTACAAGACAGTACAGGCCGAGACAATGTCCAACCAGTCAATGGGAATCGAGACAACAGGTCTTTACGATACAAAGGTTGCAGGAAACAAGGGCGAATGGATCAAGACATCAGGCGTTAACTTCTCAAAGGGAGCTTCAAAGATCACTGTAAAGGCATCTTCAGTAAACGGCTCAGCAATCAAAATCTGTACAGGCGGTCCCAGCGGAACAGCAGTGGGTTATGTTGAAATTCCCGCAGGAGGAAGCCTTTCTGAAATAACAGTTCCTGTAAATGATGTAACAGGAACACAGGATTTGTATTTTGTATTCAGCGGTCAGGCAGAATTCGACAGCTGGAGCTTTTCCTGAGTAAAATAAATACACGGCGCAACTGCACAATGTGCCGGAATTTATAAAAACCTTAATTGTAAAAGGACAAATCAGAGAACAGCTATGCTCATAGGGGAGCGTAGCTGTTTTTCTTTATGTATGAAAAAGGACATCTTCAGAAGATGTCCTTTATTTGTTTATTCTGTTTTTTCTGAATCAGAGTCTTTGGTGTTTTCTTTTGCGTGTGAAGCAGAGCTCTTTTTGAGAAGCTTATCAAAGAAGTTTGTCCGCACAGCAGGCTCGGTTTTGGCAGAGCTGTCATCGGGTTTTACAGGAGCATAGTCATCTGTAACAGTTGAGAGTCCCTTTTTCTTAAGCTGATAGTTGATAAAGTCGCTTACAAGAGTATAAATAACAGCAAACAGAGGAACTCCGAGAAGCATACCGCCGAATCCGAACAGACCTCCTCCGATAAAGATAGCGAAGATAACCCAGAAAGCAGAAATTCCTGTAGAGTCGCCAAGAATTTTGGGGCCGAGGATATTTCCGTCAAACTGCTGGAGAATAAAAACGAAAATGATAAACGGGATAGTCTGTTTCGGCGAAGCCACAAGCAGAAGCAGAGCACAGGGTATAGCTCCGAATAAAGGACCAAAGAATGGAATAACGTTTGTAACACCGATAATAACGCTCATAAGAACAACGAAGTCGAACTTAAGAATTGACATACAGATGAAAGCGAGAATACCGATGATAAAGGAGTCAAGAAGCTTACCTGAAATAAAACCGCTGAGAGTCTTGTTTGTGTGGGAAGCAACCTCGAAAATACCGTTTGCGGGATTTTCAGGGAATAGAGCGATTACGATTTTACGCATCTGAGCGATAAAATGCTCTTTACTGTAGAGCAGATAAACAGCAACGATAAAGCCGATAAGGAAGTCCTTAAGACCGATAATAACGCCTACAGCGCCGTCTTTGAGCTTAACAGCGAGGTCGGCAACGGTAGGAAGAATACTGTTGGCATAGTCAATAAGCTTTGGCTGGATATTATCAAACTGAATTTCGATTTGTTTGGCGACTCCCGGATAATTTTCGAAAAATCCTGAGATGAATTTTTCAAGGTTGTCAAGATATCCTGAGAAGTTGTTGATGATTCCCACGATACTGTCAAAAACCTGAGGAAGAAGCATTGAAATGAGAGCAGTAAGAATGAGAAGAAGCAATGTAATACTGAAAGCAACGCTTATAACTCGGATAAGTTTAGGGTGCTTTTTCTTTTTTTCGAGTAATTTACTCAGCAATTTTTCTGCCCAGTTCATTACAGGGTTGATAATATAGGCGATTACAATACCCCACGTGACAGGAGCAAGAACTCTTGCGATTTCCCTGAGATAGCCTGCGAAAACAGAAAGCTTTGAAACAAAAACAACAAGCATCAGGCATATGGCAAAGGTTATGACCGTGTAAGCAGAGACTGTGGTATATTTTTTATTGAAATCAATTTTCATAAAGCAGATAAGTCCGCGAAAGAAAAAAGGCGGATAAAGACTCCTTTCACAAATATTCTACTTTAATTATAACAAACAGCTTGTATTATGTCAACGGAAAAGAGGAAAGTTTTATGGCAAAAGTGCTGAAAAGCTCAAAAATAGTTGAATTCCGTTCAACAATATGATATAATAATTAGTAATAATGACGGATAAACGTCAGAGAGAGGGTTGCAGATGAAAAAAAGAATTATATCAGCAGGCATTGCCACTGTTATGATAGGAAACGCTGTTTTAAGCGGAACAGGAGGCAGTATCAATGCTGTTGATTACTATGATATGGAAATCAATGTAAATTTTGATGAGTACAGAAAGCCTGTGAGTCCGTATATTTTCGGAGTTAACAGCGATTTCCGTAAGGAAGAGTATCTCTACGACGCTACAGCATTCTCAGCAAGACAGGGAGGAAATCGCTTTTCAGGCTATAACTGGGAGACAAACTATTCAAATGCGGGTGCCGATTATTATCATTATTCCGACCAGTATCTCGTAGATTATGATAAGGAGCTACTTGCTGTGCCGGGCGGTCCTGCAATAGAATTCGCACAGGAAGCTACTGCAAAGAATGTTCCCTACAAGGTTACAACAGTTCAGATGGCGGGATATGTTTCCGCTGACGATGGCGGAGAGGTTACTGAAGGGGAAATAGCTCCATCTGCAAGATGGAAAGAGGTCAAGGCGAGAAAAGGCTCGGAATTCTCAATGACTCCAGATAAAACTGACGACTATGTTTATAAGAT
>SVNM01000050.1 GCA_015066875.1 Ruminococcus sp. | reverse complement strand
TGCGCACCCTATGGGGCTGAAATTAAAACTTGAAAGTTTTAGGAAAGGAGTTTGAGGGATAACCCTTTTTCAAAAGGGTTTCCCTCAATAATTCACGTAAATACTTCTATATGGGTAGCGCCTTAATGCGTCCGTTTTAATTTACAGAATTTTCCTGAAATGGTATTGACAAATCAGTTTCACAATGTTATTATTGTACTAAGCAGATGACACATCTGCAAAAAATTTAAAGGGGATTTTTAAAAATGAAAAAAGCACTTAAAACTATGGGGATTGTTTTAGGCGTTGTCTTGGCTATCGCAATTGTTCTCGTTCTTGTTTTTCCGGGAGCCTACCACTATTACAACATTAAGAAAACCTTCACGAAAATCAACCTCACCTCTTCACCTTATCCTTATACGGACGTTGCCGTGCCTGAGGACTGGGTTGAACTCACCGCAAACGGCATTACTATGAAAATTCCGACGGATATGTATCTCAAGGAAACCTCATTCGACGCTCAGATTTATATTGACGGCACAGATGCCCCCACCCATACAAAAACTGCTTTTATTATGGATGAATTTGAATGGGACGAGTTCAGTCTTTACAACGAAAACGATCCCGAAAACAAGTACACTAAAGAGGAATACATCGAGTTCTTTGAAAGCGTAGGTCTTAAATATCCCGAAAGCTACCTTGAAATGTATCAGGGCTTCTATGACCTTTCTATGGAGGATTTCAATATTCACAGCTTCAAGGACGCTACCGCTTTTGCTACTATTGCTCTTATGAAAGAAATTCTCGTTTCCGATTCATTCTATGAAATATATGAAACGGAAATCGACGGGTGCACTGCTTTTATTCAGATGTACAAGGCAGAAGAGGACGCAAGAATAAAAAACAAATGCGTTGTTGAAATATACCCCGAAGGCTCGCCCGAAATAAGCTATGGTGTTATTATCGGAGCAAACGATGAGGATATTTTCAGACAGATGATTGCTTCCGTTCATCTTGCTCAGGAGGATTAATCTATGAAAAAAGCACTTAAAACTATGGGGATTGTTTTAGGCGTTGTCTTGGCTATCGCAATTGTTCTCGTTCTTGTTTTTCCGGGAGCATACCACTACTACAACGTGAAAAAAACCTGTATGAAGATCAACATCACCTCTTCGCCCTATCCTTATACGGACGTTGCCGTGCCTGAGGACTGGGTTGAACTCACCGCAAACGGCATTACTATGAAAATTCCACAGGATATGTTCAAAAAAGAAAATTCATTCGACGCTCAGATTTATATTGACGGCACAGATGACCCCACCCACACAAAAGGTGCTTTTATTATGGATGAATATGAATGGGGTGAATTCAGTCTTTACAACGAAACCGATCCCGAAAACAAGCACACTAAAGAGGAATACATCGAGTTCTTTGAACGCGTAGGTCTTGAATATCCCGAAAGCTACCTTGAAATGTATCAGGGCTTCTATGACCTTTCTATGGAGGATTTTAATATCCACAGCTTCAAGGACGCTACCGCTTTTGCTACTATTGCTCTTATGAAGGAAATTCTCGTTTCTGATTCATTCTATGAAATATATGAAACAGAAATCGACGGGTGCACTGCTTTTATTCAGATGTACAAGGCAGAAGAGGACGCAAGAATAAAAAACAGATGCGTAGTGGAAATATACCCCGAAGGCTCGCCCGAAATAAGCTATGGTGTTCTTATCGGCGCATACGATGAGGATATTTTCAGACAGATGATCGCTTCCGTTCATCTTGCTCAGGAGGATTAAGCTATGAAAAAAGCTTTGAAAATTACTGCCGTTGTGCTGATTAACATCGCTTCTGTAGCTCTTGCAATATTCATCTTCTTCCCGGGCCTTCCCACATATTTCAAGGTGAAAAGAGACTTCCCTTCTATTGACAGAAGAATGGAGCCTCTTGAGGATATGCCCGTTCCCGAAAGCTTCAAAGGCTTTGAAGTCAACGGCATTTATCTTGAGGTTCCCGATGGAGCACAGCTGGGTGAACGCGGTAACTCTGTAAAATACAACGATGAAACTCTCGTTCTTGTTACTAAGCAGGACTCCATTGAGGTGGACAGAACTGCCCGTGAGCTTGCTGAGACCTACGAGGATATGCCATATTCCGAAAATCCCTTTGAGAATTATCTCTATGAGGAGGAGGACTATATCCACTTCTTTGACTCAATTGACGCAGAATATCCCACGATATACAATGCGAAGTCATCAATGCTCATCTGGTTTATGCGTGACGGCTTTACTTCAAGGGACTGCCTTAAGCTGAGAGGTAAGGATATCGACGTTTTTCTGGAGTTTGCACAGGAAAAAGAGGAAAATCTGAAAATGGAAACTACCTATAAAATAAATGGCGACGGCTTTACGGGAATGTTCTCTATTTTCAAGCCCGACGGACTTTCAGATATCGGAGGTCCCGATATGTCGTATCTTTCAACCTTCTATATCTATCCCGATGATGATTACTCTGAATATTACTGCATTATGATTAAAAGCACCGATACCGAGCTTAAAAAACAGATCGCAAGCACTGTAAGACTTGCTGACGGGGAATAAACCTCATCAGCCCTGTGCGACGTGGGCATCGCACCCTACATACTGATATTCCACGTATTATATAGTGCAGGGCGAACTTACGCTAAAACATAATCTTTCATTTTGTTATTTTGCGTGTGCCTGTGGCGGTGCTCGCCCCCTGAGTAACGATGCTTATTTATACTCTTTACGGACTCTTTTTCAGAGTCCGTTTCTTTTATCTCCTTGACAAAATATGGGATTAATGTTACTATTTTATATATCAACTTTTTTTGGAGGCTCTTTATGAAAAAGGAATATCTCGAAGCGGGAAAAATCGTCAATACTCACGGAATCAGAGGCGAGGTAAAGGTTATGCCATACTGCGATTCCCCTGAGCTTTTCTGCGAGTTCGACCGCTTCTTTTTAGGTAAAAATCACACGGAAATCGCTGTTGAGCGCTCTCGTGTTCAGAAAAATATGGTTATTGCTAAGCTTGAAGGTATAAATACTCCCGAAGAAGCCGAAACTCTCCGCAATAAAATGCTGTATATGCACCGCGATGACTTAGAGCTTGACGAGGATACCTACTTTATCCAGGACCTTATCGGAGTTCAGGTAAAGGACGCTGATACCGATGCAGTTTATGGCGAAATTGCCGATGTTATGCAGACAGGTGCCAACGATGTGTATGTTGTCAAGGGAACAGACAGAGAATACCTTGTGCCCGCTATCCCCGAAGTCGTTATCTCTACCGATATCGACGGCAATATAATGACAATCCGTCCCCTTGACGGACTCTTTGACTGATTTGCGGAGGTTTGTATGAAAATTGAAATAGCTACACTTTTTCCCGATATGTGCGAAGCCGTGCTGGGCGAAAGCATTATCGGCAGAGCAAGAAAAGCAGGAAAAATCGAGATAAACTGCCGTCAGATACGCGAGTATACTATGGATAAGCACCGCCGTGTTGACGATACTCCTTATGGCGGAGGTATGGGTATGGTTATGCAGTGCGAGCCTATCTATAACTGCTACAAGGCTGTCTGTGAGCAGTTGGGCTCAAAACCGCATACAATATATATGTCTCCCAAAGGAAAAATCCTCGACCAGAAAAAAGCTGTGGAGCTTTCACAAATGGAGAATATTTTTATCATATGCGGACATTATGAAGGTGTGGACCAGCGTATTATTGATAAAATCGTGGACGAGGAAATATCTGCGGGGGATTATGTTCTTACAGGCGGTGAGCTTCCCGCTATGATTCTCGTTGACGCTGTGGCAAGAATGTGTCCCGGTGTTCTTTCCGACGAGGAATGCTACAAGGACGAAAGTATCTACAGCGGTCTGCTGGAATATCCCCATTATACCCGCCCTGAGGTGTGGGAGGATATGCCTGTGCCCCCTGTGCTCCTTTCAGGACATCATAAGAATATTCAGGAGTGGCGTCATCAGCAGGCTCTTGAGATTACAAGACAGCGACGTCCTGACCTTCTGGAAAAACAGAAATAATCACCTGACCGACACACAGCAGTCAGGCTTTATAACATTTAAACATAATAGCTTGTTGAAAACTATGTAATCTAAACAACATCTATCAACACTTGTTTTGTGGTGATAATTAACAAGCAAACGGATTTTTTGTCCTCTGCATTTAACTCAAATGTAGAATTTAATGAAATATGACGTTTTATAGCAAAAAATCCGTTGACTATGCGCAAAAATGTTTGTATAATTAAAATCAGCAAGTGGAATAATTTGCACGTCGTCTCCTTTTTTCAAAGACGACTCATACAGAATAGGAGAGTTGTATATGTTTGTCAGAGAAGTAATGGTAAAAAATCAGGTTGGGCTTCACGCAAGACCTGCTACTTTCTTCATTCAGAAGGCTAATGAGTTTAAGTCATCTATCTGGATTGAGAAGGAAGAGCGCAGAGTTAATGCTAAGAGCCTTCTCGGTATTCTTTCACTCGGTATCGTAGGCGGTACAAATATCAAGGTTATCGCTGACGGCGCTGACGAAAGAGCTGCTGTAGACGCTCTTGTTGAGCTCGTTGACAGCGGTTTCAGCGAGGAAAACAGATAAGATTTTTCTGTCCATAACCACTGGGGCGTTACTTAGGTAACGCCCGTTTTGTTATTATGGTGTTATGGTTTCTATCCACAGAGATATTCAGTCATATTTTCAGCAAATATAGCGTAACCCTTGGTGGGGTCGGCTACAAATACGTGTGTTACCGCTCCGATAAGCTTGCCGTTCTGGATTATGGGGCTTCCGCTCATTCCCTGAACAATGCCTCCTGTTTTTGAAATAAGCTCATTGTCGGTTATGCGTATTACCATATTTTTGGCAGAGTCCGCTTTGCTGAAGTCAATGCTCTCGATTTCTATTTCGTAAAGCCTGGGCGTTTCTCCCTCAACTGTGGAAAGTATATGCGCTTTTCCCGTTGATATTTCCTGACTATAGCCCATTTTGTACTCGGTACAGCCTGAATAAACCTCTGTGAGACATTCCTGTGTGAGAGTTCCGAATACTCCACAGCTGTTGTTGCGGTTGAGACTTCCAAGAACATCGGCTGTGAGGAATTTTCCGCAAAGCTGTCCGGGTATGCCCTTTTCCCCTTTTTTGGCTTCTGTAATCGTTACGGGAACAGCCTCTCCGCTGGAAAGAGGTACCGTTTCGCCTGTGTCTGCGTCACAGATAGGGTGACCAAGACCAGCAAACTCTCCCGTTTCCTTATTTATAAAGGTTATGGTGCCGATGCCTGCTATGCTGTCACGCACCCACATTCCTCCGCGCCAGCTTCGTGACTCCTTGCTGTAGACAGGCTCGATAAAGGCTGTGAATTCCTTTCCGTCACGCACCGCTGTGAGCTTCACACTTCTGCCTGCGCTTCCCGAAATTATCTCCTGAAGCTGACTGTTTGAGGTTATTGGTATGTTGTCGGCAAGACGGATAATATCTCCCTTTTCTATGCCCGCTTCTTCTGCGGGACAGGTCTTTGCTCCATCTGCTTCAACCTCTGCAAGAGCTGTGACCATCACTCCGTCCATAAGAAGCTTTATGCCGAAGGGAGTTCCTCCGGCTATCAGTGTGGGAGCCTCTTTTTCACGTATTTCCACATTTTTCACAGGGAAAGCTCCGAAAAGACTAAGCGTTGCCTGTGAAGCGGAAGGATATAACGACGCATTTGCCGTTACAGGCGATTTAAGACTTACACAGCTTATTTCAGGATATCGGGCAAACTCAACGGCAGTGGCTGAGTCGGTGGTTATCGTCGCGGGAAGCCTTGACGAGTAATATCCCGTAAGTCCGTATATTCCCATAACTACGGCAGATAATAATACCGATGCCGTTTTAAAAAATTTTCCTTTTTTGTGCATTTGCTTACTTCCTTTCATTTTTAAGTTCCGCTTTTTTATTATCGGTGAGCAAGCTGTTTTTATAACAGAAAATTTGTCACAGATTTTTTGATAATCATAAGTCTGTTTTTATTCCAATAAATTTTTTTCAGGAGTTTTTTATGAAAACAAAAAATAACAGTAATAATAAAAATTCAAGAGTAATCCGCAAAAGCGTTCCTATAACAGTTATGAGAGTAATTCTCGCTGTGCTGACTCTCGTTTATCCCATTTTTATGGTAATTCTTTCAGGTGCGGGACTGGTCTATAACAGCGACAGCTATGGCGAGGATATCGTGCGTATCGGAGCTCTGCTTATCGCTTCGGGAGTCGCTATGGGTATAGGTACTCTCCTTGTTATGCTGAAGCAGAATATTGCCTCTCTTGTATTTGAAATCCCCGGATTTGCACTTTGTATGGTTATGCTTGACAAGCTTGTAACTCACGCAGACAGCGCCGGCTGGAGCAACGCTCATACTATGGAGCCCATAAGCTCTATGTACATAACAAGGATAATACCCGTGATTGCTCCTTTCATACTTGCTGTTACTATTGCTCTTATACAGTTTTTCTCATATGAGGCAAGAGAAAAAAGACGTGTTCGCAAGGCTGAAAAAGAGGCCGAGGAGAACGCTCCCGCACCGCCTATCGTTTAAATATCATTATATCAGAAAAGGGACGGATATTCCGTCCCTTTTTGTCGCTGTGAAAACTTTTTTACTGCACCATTTCCGCTCACTTTCATATAATATTAAAGGAGCATTGATTCTTTCGGGAGTATCCCTGTATGCTCCGTAATTCCTGTGAACGGAGAACACTTTATGAAATCAAAAGAAAAAATACTTATTGCAGGCGGTGATCTGCGCCAGCTTTACTGTTGCGCCAGACTGTCTGAGCTTTACGATACAAGCATTTACGGATTTGACCAAAAAGCACTCCCACGCGGTCTGAATGTAAAAACAGCAGAGCTGTCAGCCCTGGGCAATGAGCCATTGTGGGATTATCTCGTTCTGCCTGTAAAGCCCTGTAATCAGGACCTTACGCTGTATGCTCCCTTTTCAGAGGCGACTCCTGTGCCACTTTGTGATATACTGAACTGTGTGAAGGAGGACGGAGCTGTTTTTGAGGGAAAAAGCACAGGTGATATAAAAAAGCAGTACCCTCTTATCAGCTTTGAAAGCTATCTTGAACGTGAGGATTTTCAGCTTCTCAATGCTGTTCCCTCAGCTGAGGGAGCTGTCTTTACAGCTATGAAGGAGCTTGACGTTACCCTCAGCTCGCTTCCCGTCCTCGTGGTGGGAATGGGCAGAACAGGCACGGCTCTTGTGAATATTCTCAAGGGCTTCGGAGCAGACATTACCGTTGCTGTAAGAAGCGCAGAGGGCTCTGCAAAAGCTAAAATTGCGGGAGTAAAATCCTGCTGTATCAGCGACATTGACGGGCGGTTTCCTCTTGTTTTCAATACTGCTCCCGCCCTTGTTTTTGACTATGAGCTCCTTAAAAAATTCACCTCTGACACCCTGTTTATCGACCTTGCTTCCGCGCCGGGAGGCATCGACTTTGACTATGCACACAAACTCGGACTGAAAACTATTCACGCCCTCGGACTTCCCGGTAAGAAATCTCCCGTAACAGCCGGAGAAATCATCGCAGAAACCGTTATGCACATTATCGCTGAAAGGAGTGACCAACGCTATGGAAAGCTTATCCCAAAAGCTTAAGGGAGTAAAAATCGGCTACGTCATGACAGGCTCGTTCTGCACCTTTGAAAAAAGCTTCAGACAGGCAGAAAGGCTCGTAGAGCTTGGTGCAGAGCTTATTCCCGTTATGTCGGAAAATGCATCGGAAATATCAACCCGATTCGGCACGGCACAGGACAATGTAAAGCGTCTTGAGGAAATCTGCGGAAAAAAAGTTATACGCAGTATCGCCTCCGCAGAGCCTATCGGTCCGAAAAAGCTTACCGACATTCTGGTGGTGGCGCCATGCACATCAAACACTGTTGCAAAGCTTGCTTCAAGCATCACAGATTCGGTTGCGACGATGGCTGTAAAATCGCACCTGCGAAGCGGAAAGCCCGTAGTTCTCGCCATTGCTTCCAACGATTCGCTTCTTGGCTCGGCAAAGAATATCGGAATCCTCTTCAACACGAAAAACTACTATTTCGTGCCTATGCTTCAGGACGACTGCATAAACAAACCCGCCTCGCTGGTAGCAGAGTTTTCTATGATTCCCCAGGCTGTTGCGTCGGCTCTTGAGGGAATTCAGCTGAGGCCGATTATCTATCACAGCACAGAGCAATGAAAAAAGCCTCCGTAAAAACGGAGGCTTAAATTCTTTAATTCTTAGCTCTCAGGGAGAACATCGATTACCTGAGCAACCTTCTTCTGGATTGAAAGTGCGTCGGAAAGTGTAACACCGTCGCCTCTCTGGTAAACGTCACAGTTATCGTAACCCTGACCTTCGAGAGGGAACATTGCAGCATTACTTGAGTAGCACATAACCTTAATAACGTCAGCCATCTTTACTTCGCCGTCGAGGTCAGCATCGCCGTAAACGTTATCTCCGCCTGTTGTAGGCTCAGTTGATGTTGTAGTTGTTGTAGTTGTAGTAGTTGTAGTTGTTGTTGTAGTAGTAGTTGTTGTTGTAGTTGTTGTAGTTGTATCAGTCTCAGGATCCTCAACTACGCCGTCGATATAAACCTTAACAAGTGTAGGAAGCTCTTCTTCTGTAAGATTTATCCACTCGATCCATGTCTGGCCGTCATCAGCAAACTTGTTGTATCCAGCCCAGTAAAGCTGAACATATGCGTTTGCGGGAGCAACAGTGCTGGGTACGTTGATGTAACCATACTGAACGATAGGCTGATTGCCGTCTGCGTCAGCTTCACCAAGCTCATTTGCAAGAAGCTCGCCTGTTGTTTCATCTTCTGAAAGTGAAATTGAAATAGCGTTCTGAACGTTTGCGCCAGCAATGTTATCCCAGTAGCTGATTGTTCCGCCTGCGCCTACTCTTGAAACAGGGTAGTTGCTGTATTCGCTCTCGAATACGAGCTTGATTCTTGTTGAGTTGCCAACCTGGAACATAATTCTGTCGTTTTCTTCATCATATGTTGAAGGAGCCTCAACCCAGTCAATTACAGGAGGTGTATAACCTGTACCGGCAAGTGTGCTGTAAAGGTTGCCGAAATCTTCATCGTGGAACTTAAGGTTCTTTCTGCTGAAGTACTCCATAGAACCTGAATCGCCGTCATCCCAGAGGAATGAAGCAAAACCGTCCATGCTGAGTGCTGTACCTGCAACAGCCTCAAGGAACTTGAGCATTGAAGCCTTATCCTTGCCTTCTGCAGTAACAACGCCGTACTCACCGATAATTACGGGAACACCGTTGTCAACGAATCTTGACTTAAGCTTGTTGAAGTTATTAACGAGGTCACTCTGCTCAGCAGCTGTACCCCATGTTGATGTATAGCCCCATGTTGAATCTGTTTCAGCAACACAGAATGTTGAAGGATTGTAGTAGTGGATATCTACAGCAACCATATCATCATCGGGAACTTCATACTTTGAGTTAAGTGTATTTGTAAGGTTTGCGTCTGCACCTGCAAGAAGGAGAAGTCTGTCTTCGTTATTTCCGCCTGTGCCTCTTACAACGTCTACGAAAGCAGCATTGAGGCTGTTGAGAACGCTGTAGTCATTATCTGTGTAAGTGCTTCCTGCACCTGAAGTCCATCTAACCTCATTCATGCTCTGGAATACGAGGTGCTGGTCATAATCGATGAAGTTTTCAGCGATATCTGTCCACATTCCTCTGAACTGAGTTACAGCGCTGATACCCTTGTTAAGCCAGAGGCTTCCGTCTGAAACCCAATCCCAGTGCATATCGATGATAACGTACATATCGTTATCATAGCAATAGCCGATAACTTCCTTAAGACGAGCGATATAGTCATCATCGATTTCATATGTTGATGCATTCATATGCTCATACCAGGTTACAGGAATTCTGATGCTGTCAAATCCATAGTTGTGGATTTCGTCGATCATAGCCTTTGTTGTGATTGCATTGCCCCATGCAGTTTCAACAGTTCCGCCTGTATTCCAAGCGTCAAAGGTGTTACCGAGGTTTGTTCCGAGACCCATATCGTTAACGATGTCGATAGCGGTCATTCCGGCTGCACCGGCAGTGCCTAAGCTGCCAATGGAGCTAACGCATACTGAAGTACTGATGACCGAGGCAGTCACAGCAGACAGTATTCTTTTTGAGATTTTCATTGTTACCAAACTCCTTAATATAAAATTGTAACTTTAATTTACCACATTTTCTTTAAAAAGTCAATATAAAACAATAGAATTATACTATTCGGAATATTATTTGTTTATAAATACCAATCAATCGCAGATTTTTAGTGCACCTTGCCAATTCCATAAGTAAGCATATGTATTATTTAATGCCATTTTGTATGCTGTGCACTGTTGATACGCTATTGCAATATATCTGCGGTTATGGTATAATTCAGGTGTAATCTACGCTATTTTGCTATGAAAGGAGCTTTTTATGAGTATAGATATTACAGAAATCAATTACGGCATTAATTCCGACCCTTCAGGCTTCATTCATCAGGCTGATTCCCACTATCACACCCGTCTGAGAGAAATCGCCTGTGACATCGCTGAAAACCGCACTAAGCGTCCTGTTATTCTTCTTTCGGGACCTTCGGGCTCAGGCAAGACCACTACTGCTCTTATGATTGAAAAAATCCTCGATGATATGGGTATCCAGACTCATACTCTTTCTATGGATAACTATTTCTGCTCGCTTACTAAAGAAGAAAAAGCTCTTATGTCTGAAGGGAAAATCGACCTTGAGTCCCCGTTAAGAGTCGACAGCGAGTTTCTCAGCGCTCAGCTTGAGGATATATATAACTGCAGACCTGTTGAGCTTCCCCGATATGATTTTGAAACTTCGTCAAGAGTCTTTACAGGAACGGTTTTTGAAAGAAAACAGGGCGAGCTCGTTATTCTTGAGGGAATTCACGCTCTTAACCCCGATGTTATAACTCTTCCCGACGAGGAAACAGCTAAAATCTACGTCAGCGTCAGAACGAGAATCACAAGCGGTGAGCTTACTCTTCACCCGTCGAAAATCAGACTTATGCGACGTCTTGTAAGAGACCTTAAATTCCGAAAGCGTGCTCTCAGAGAGACTATCAATATGTTTGCAAGCGTGGAAGAGGGCGAAAACAAGTACATTATGCCCTATAAGTACCGCTCTACCTACGATGTGGATACATTTATGCCCTATGAGGTATGCGCCTACAGACAGGCTCTGTTCAGCGACCTTTCCGCTATTACCGATGAAGACGTTATCTGCGATGCTATGACCGTTCTGAGCAGTACTTCTCCCCTTTCTTTCGACCTTATCCCACCTGAGTCTCTCATCTGCGAATTCATCGGCAACGGACAGTTTACCTATTAAACTGTAGGTACTGATGCCCACATCAGCCCGTGACTGTCTATGTAAAATCAGTTTTTCAATAAATAAAAAAGGACGCTTTAGCGTCATTTTCAGTCGATAGAAAAAGGTATATAAAAAAATCAGGACACGGCACGCCGTGTCCCTACATAAGTCTATTTTACGCAACACACCGTAGGGTCACGGCGTGCCGTGACCGAAATTTCAAAACGGAATTCAGATTTATCGTTACTCTGAAAAGGACGCATAAGCGTCCTTTTTTGTTTGATTAAAATTCCATTTTAGCTTCAAGGTAAGCTACGAGGTCGTCGATAGCAACGCGCTCCTGAACCATTGTATCACGGTCACGTACAGTTACGCAGTTGTCCTTTTCGAGAGTATCAAAGTCGTATGTGATACAGAAAGGAGTACCGATTTCGTCCTGACGGCGATATCTCTTACCGATAGTACCTGCCTCGTCGAAATCAACCATAAACTTCTTTGAAAGCATCTCGTAAACTTCCTCAGCCTTAGGAGTAAGCTTCTTTACAAGGGGAAGTACCGCACACTTGAAAGGAGCAAGTGCAGGGTGGAAGTGCATAACAGTTCTTGTCTCCTTCTTCTCGTTGCCATTCTTGTCAACAGAAGTAAGCTCCTCTTCATCATAAGCCTCTGTAACAACAGAAAGGAAGAGACGCTCAACACCGAGTGAGGGCTCGATAACGTAAGGAATATACTTTTCGTTTGTCTCAGGATCGAAGTATTCAAGAGACTTTCCGCTTGTATTGATATGCTGAGTAAGGTCGTAGTCTGTTCTGTCGGCAACGCCCCAGAGCTCGCCCCAGCCGAATGGGAAGAGATACTCGAAGTCTGTAGTTGCCTTTGAATAGAAGCAGAGCTCCTCAGGATCGTGATCTCTCAGGCGGATATTCTCTTCCTTAAGACCGATATTGAGGAGGAAATTCTTACAGAATTCTCTCCAGTAAGCAAACCACTCAAGGTCTGTGCCGGGCTTGCAGAAGAACTCAAGCTCCATCTGCTCGAACTCACGTACACGGAAGATAAAGTTTCCGGGAGTGATTTCGTTTCTGAATGACTTACCAACCTGAGCTACACCAAAAGGAACCTTCTTACGTGTAGTTCTCTGGATATTTGCAAAGTTTACAAAGATACCCTGTGCAGTTTCGGGACGGAGGTAAAGCTCAGCCTTTGAATCCTCAGTAACACCCTGGAAGGTCTTGAACATAAGGTTGAACTGACGGATATCTGTAAAGTTCTTCTTTCCGCAGTCAGGACAGCAGATATCGTGCTCGTTGATGTATGCCATCATCTGCTCGTTTGACCAGCCTGCAACGTTTGTGCCGTCGAAAGCTTCGATAAGATTATCAGCTCTGTGACGTGTCTTACACTCCTTACAATCCATAAGAGGATCGGAAAATCCGCCGATATGGCCTGAAGCAACCCATGTCTGGGGATTCATAAGAATAGCGCTGTCAAGACCTACGTTGTACTTGTTTTCCTGAACGAATTTCTTGAGCCATGCCTTCTTGATATTGTTCTTGAGCTCTACGCCGAGAGGGCCGTAATCCCAGGTATTTGCAAGACCGCCGTAAATCTCAGAACCGGGATATACAAAGCCCTTTGACTTACATAAGTCTACGATTTTTTCCATTACCTTTTCATTATTCTTAAGCATTTTATGTACCTCATTTCAAAATGATGTTATCTA
Organism: Ruminococcus sp.; assembly: GCA_015066875.1. Classification (GTDB taxonomy): domain Bacteria; phylum Bacillota; class Clostridia; order Oscillospirales; family Ruminococcaceae; genus Ruminococcus. The sequence continues at coordinate 4,217 of SVNM01000050.1, read as the reverse complement.
TTATATTTTACGTTAAAACCTCACTTTTGTCAAGCACAAAAAGCGATTATTAAACACTTATTTATAATAAGGATGTTTTATGGGTAAATGTGCTGAAAAATGCTGTACAAATGCATATGCGGTATGTTGTTTTAGTTCAAAATGACGAAAATGTATAAAACCCTTGACAAAGAGAGACAATAGTGATAAATTATAATTAGCACTCAAAGAGTAAGAGTGCTAAACAATCGAAAGGTGTGTGAATAAGTGAACGACAGAAAATTGCAGATACTCGCTGCCGTTGTTGACGAGTATGTCAGAACAGGCGAGCCCGTCGGCTCAAAGGCTGTTGCTCAGCTTTCACATATCAATGTTTCAGCTGCAACTATCCGAAACGATATGGCTGCGCTGGAGCAGATGGGCTATCTCGAACAGCCTCATACCTCCGCGGGAAGAGTTCCTACCTTTCTCGGTTATCGCCTTTATATCGACAGACTGATGACTCCGCCTGATCTTTCAGATGAGGAAAAGGCCCGTCTTGATGAAATGCTGGGCGATGAGGAAACTCTTACGGAAGAACTGCTTATTCAGAACGCTGCAACTGCTCTTACCGAGCTTACACAGTGTACTGCCGTGGTTACAAACTCGGCACCGAGATTTTCGGTTATCTCCAAGGTAGAGGTTATCCCTACAGGAAAAAGGCTTTATGTTATTCTGCTGATCACCTCTAACGGAAGTATCAAGAATAAGGCCTGCAGGCTTGAATTCGACCTCAGCCACGAACAGCTTGAATTCTTTACAAAGTATATCGAGGAAAACCTCAGCGGTGTTTCCGTAAATGAGCTTTCAGATGAAATGCTGGATAAAATGGTTACCGCTATGAGCGCTTATATGGTATCGCTTTCTCCGCTTGTAAAGGGATTGTGCGAAATCTCCGCCGATCTGAAAACGGAAGAGCTTACTATGAGCGGTGAGGATAAGCTGTTTTCCCACAGCGAGCTTGATAAAATGGAAATCGTACGCTTTATCGAGCATAAAAATGAGCTTACCGAGCTCCTTACCGATACCTTCAGCGGTATTCAGGTAAAGTTCGGCGCGGAAAACAACAGCTTCGTTATAGGAAATTCAAGCCTCATCGTCTCGAAATACCGCAAGGACGGCAAAGAGGCGGGTTCTCTGGGAATTATCGGTCCTATGAGAATAAATTACAAGAAGGTTATCCCCTATATCGACTACCTTACACAGAAAATTTCTGCAATTATGTCGGAAGAGGATACCACTGTTAAACCTGATTTATCACTTCCCGTTTTCGGCGAGGATGAAATACATTAAGAAAGGAGACTCTGTAATAATGGACGAAATGTTGAACGAACAGACTGCTGAGGAAATTGAGGATATCCTTGATAATGAGGACGCCGGGCTTTCCGAGGAAGAGCTTGATGAGGCTGACGCTGTAAGTGAGTATAACGATACCGCTTCTCAGTTTGCCGAGCTTGAGGACGCTCTTCAGGAAGCTAACGAAAAGTATGTCAGACTTTTTGCAGAGTACGATAATTACCGCAAAAGAACTGCTAAAGAAAAAACCGAAACCTTCAGCAACGCTTCCGCAAGCTGTATTGAGAAGCTTCTCCCCGTTATTGACAGCTATGAGCGTTCACTTGAATTTGAGTGCACCGACGAAAACTTCAAGAACGGTATGATTATGATTTTCAACCAGCTTAAAGAGTTCCTTAATAAAATGAACGTTACCGAAATCGAGGCTCTGGGTGTTGAATTCAACCCCAACGTTCATAACGCTATAAGTCAGCAGGCTGATACAGATTACGCTTCAGGCTATGTCTGCGCGGTGTATCAGAAGGGCTATAAAATGGGCGATAAGCTCATTCGTCCCGCTATGGTGGCTGTGGCTCAGTAAAATGCATTCACGGTGCTCTTTTTTCCGCACCATAAACTTATATATTGATTTTTTAGATTATTCAGGAGGTAATCATTATGGGAAAAGTTATTGGAATTGACCTTGGTACTACAAACTCTTGCGTAGCTGTTATGGAGGGCGGTAACGCTGTTGTTATCCCTAACTCAGAAGGCGCAAGAACTACTCCGTCTGTTGTCGCTTTCACAAATACAGGCGAAAGACTTGTGGGACAGGTTGCTAAAAGACAGGCTATCACTAACCACGATAAGACAGTTTCTTCTATCAAGAGACATATGGGTTCTGATTACAAGGTTGCTATCGAGGGTAAGAAGTATACTCCTCAGGAGATTTCAGCTATGATCCTTCAGAAGCTTAAGGCTGACGCTGAGGCTTATATCGGCGAGCCCGTTACAGAGGCTGTAATCACTGTTCCAGCATACTTCACAGACTCTCAGAGACAGGCTACAAAGGACGCAGGTCAGATCGCAGGTCTTACTGTAAGAAGAATTATCAACGAGCCTACTGCTGCTGCTCTTTCCTATGGTATCGACAAGGAAGAGGAACAGGTTGTTATGGTTTATGACCTTGGTGGCGGTACATTCGACGTTTCTATCATCGAAATGGGCGAGGACGTTCAGCAGGTTCTTGCTACTGCAGGTAACAACCGTCTCGGTGGCGACGACTTCGACCAGAGAATCATCAACTGGATGGTTGATGAGTTCAAGAAGGCTGAGGGTATCGACCTTTCTTCTGACAAGATGGCTACACAGCGTCTTAAGGATGCTGCTGAAAAGTCAAAAATCGAGCTTTCTTCAACTACAACTTCAAATATCAATATCCCCTTTATTACTGTTGACGCAACAGGTACTCCCAAGCACCTTGACCTTACTCTTACTCAGGCTAAGTTCAACGAGCTTACTGCTGACCTCGTAGAGGCTACTATGGGACCTGTAAGACAGGCTCTTAATGACAGCGGTCTTTCAATTTCAGAAATCGACAAGGTTCTTATGGTTGGTGGTTCTTCAAGAATTCCCGCTGTTCAGGAAGCTGTCAAGAAGCTTATCGGCAAGGAGCCCTTCAAGGGCATCAACCCCGATGAGTGTGTAGCTCTCGGTGCTGCTTACCAGGGCGGTGTTCTCGGCGGTGACGTTAAGAACGGTCTGCTCCTCCTCGATGTTACTCCCCTTTCACTCGGTATCGAGACTGCAGGCGGTGTATGCACAAGAATGATCGAGAGAAATACTACTATCCCTACAAAGAAGTCACAGGTGTTCTCAACATACGCTGATAACCAGCCCGCTGTTGACATCAATGTTCTTCAGGGTGAGCGTGAATTCGCAAGAGATAACAAACAGCTGGGTACTTTCCGTCTCGACGGTATCGCTCCCGCTCCCAGAGGAATCCCCCAGATCGAGGTTACTTTCGATATCGACCAGAATGGTATCGTTCACGTTTCCGCTAAGGACCTGGGTACAGGTAAGGAGCAGAATATCTCTATCACAGCTTCTACAAATATGTCCAAGGACGATATCGATAAGGCTGTAAGAGAGGCTGAGCAGTACGCTGAAGAGGATAAGAAGCGTCGTGAACAGGTTGATAACAAGAACGAAGCTGAGAACCTCGTATTCCAGTGCGAAAAGGCTCTCAAGGACTTCGGCGATAAGGTTTCAGCTGACGAAAAGGCTGACATCGAAGCTAAGTGCACGGCTCTCAAGTCTGCTATCGCTTCAGATAACCACGATGAGATCAAGTCAGGTAAGGATGAGCTTCAGAAGGCTTTCTATGACCTTTCTGCAAAGATCTATCAGCAGGCTAACCCCGACGGTGGCTCTATCGATCCTTCACAGTTCGCTAATATGGGCGGTCAGGCTGATGCTGGCAACAACGATGACGGCGTTGTAGATGCTGATTTCACAGAGGTCTGATTACTAATTCAACTTCTATTCAGGGCGAAGCTTGCTTCGCCCTGTAATATATTGTGTGCTTTGTGCAAAATTCGCAGAAAAACTCAATTAAATCTTGCAACTGTCAGAAATATATGGTATAATATAAGGAAGATTATGCAACTGTTTATATTCGGCTTCTGCGCTGAAGCTACGGCGATATTACTCGCCCCTACAATCAACAGAACGGAGTATGCATATGGCTGAAAATAAAAGAGATTATTACGAGGTCCTGGGTATCCAGAAGGGCGCTACCGAGGACGAAATAAAAAAGGCTTTCAAGAAAAAGGCAAGAGAGTTCCACCCCGACCTTCACCCCGATGATCCTTCCTTCGTTGAGAAGTTTCAGGAGGTAAATGAAGCTAACGAGGTGCAGATCG
>SVNM01000049.1:4957-17560 GCA_015066875.1 Ruminococcus sp. | reverse complement strand
GAAGCGATTTAAAGGGAGAAACGGTAAAAATCATAACAGTGCCCACACCTGCGCCGATAAAAGCTCCCGCGACGGGAATAACGGCGGTGATACCCACAAGAGCGCCGATCATCGTAGCGTAAGGAAACCTGAAAACAAGCATACCCACAGTGCACAGGATACCGAGGATAAAGGCTTCGATACACTGACCGATAATAAAGCTTCTGAAAGAGTCATTGAAAACGGAAAGAATGTGGAAGAGTCCTGTTCTGAATTTCAGAGGAAGATAGCAGTCTGAGAGTCTTTTTACGCGGGAAAGGAGCACCTCCTTTGAAGCGAGAATATACAAAGCGGTAATGAAGCTGATAAAGACTCCGATAACACCTGAAAACAGCGACGTAACGGCATTGATAATCCTGTTTGGAATATGGTTGAAGCCGTTGACGAGGTATTCAATGCAGGCTGAGGTACACCTATGCCAATCAAAATTGTTAAGTGAGTCGAGAACATCTTTGGGAACCAGTTTTGTGAAAATTCTGTTTGAGAAGAGCTTATCCGCCAGCAAAGGAAGCTCTGAAGCGATAAAACCGATACAGGAAAGAAGCTCGGGTATAACGATACCGATTACAGAAGCAATGACAGCGATAAGGGAAAGTACCGACAAGGCAAGACAAACGGGACGCTTGGTTTTTAATACAGTGGCAGAGCCTTTGTGTTTCGGGAAATACAACCTCTCGAAAAAGCACATAAGGATATTGAGAGCGTAAGCGATAACGAAGCCGAAAATAACAGGGGAAAGAGCCTTAAAAACAGCAGAGGGAAGATTTATAAGCTCTTTTCCGTAGCAGAGAACAAGAATGAGAAAAGCAATGCATACAAGGCACAGCTTAATTACAGAAAATCTGTTTTTTTTCAATAATAGATCACCTTTGAAATCAGAATGGATAAAGTCCGACAATAATATTATGCCTTAAAAAACAGGAAAATTCAGAGGTGAAAATAAAAAGAACAGGGTATCATACAAAAAGTACGATACCCTTTAAATGGATTATATTCTGATTTTTATTTGTAGGGGCGAACTGTGTTCGCCCGATATACAAAAAGCGAATACAATAATTACATTTTTGCAGTAATCACGCTCTGAGCTCAGCACCGATTTCAGCAAGAGCCTTAAGAGCCTTTTTAACAGCACTGTCAGCCTGTTCATCGGTAAGAGTACCCTCGTGTGAGCGGAGAGTAAGTGAGTAAGAAACGCTCTTCTTGCCTTCTTCAATCTGCTTGCCCTTGTAAACGTCAAAGAGAGTAACCTTTTCAAGAATTTTGCCTACAGACTTTTTGATAGCCTTTTCAAGCTCAGCAACAGGAGTCTCATCATCGCAGATAAGGCTGAGGTCACGTGTAGAAGCGGGGAACTTAGGCAGAGGCTTGTAAGTAATTTCAGCAACAGCAGTCTGCATCATTTCGGGGATATTGAGCTTAGCGATATAAGTCTTAGTGCCGATTCCGTAATTTTCCTGAACTTCGGGGTGGATTTCGCCCATAATACCGAGAGCCACACCGTCCTTGAGAATTACAGCGCTTCTGCCGGGGTGCATAGCAGACTTCTCATCGAAAGCGTCAGAGTCATTTGCACGAACATACTCAACATCAGTGATGCCCACCTCAGCAAGAGCAGTTTCAACAATACCCTTGATGTCGTAGAAATCAACATTACCGCCGTACATACCGACAGTAAGTCTGTCGGGCTCATCGGGAAGGTCCTTGCCCTCAACAGGGAGGTACTCCTTGCTGATTTCAAAGAGACAAGCCTTATCGTTGCGGTTGTTGTAGTTGAATGAAAGAACTTCAAGAACAGAAGGGATAGTAGAAGTTCTCATAACGCTTGTATCCTCGCCGAGAGGATTTGTAATAGTAACGGTATTGCGGAGCTTGCTGTCAGCGGGAAGGTTGATTTTATCGAAATACTTGGGAGAAACGAATGAGAAAGTAGCGATTTCGTATCCGCCGAGAGCAACCATAGTATTCTGTAAAGTTCTGATGAACTTCTGCTCAGCAGTAAGCTCAGCCTCAGCAACACCTCTGAATTCTGTTGAAGGAATGTTGTTATAGCCGAAGATACGGGCAACCTCTTCAGCGATATCAGCCTTGCACTCGATATCGATTCTGAATGAGGGAGCATAAACCTTATCGCCCTCAACAGTAAAGCCGAGACGAGTGAGGTAATCTGTCATATCAGCCTCAGAGATATCAGTACCGAGGAAATCGTTTATCCACTGGGGGTTATATTCAACGCAAGCGGGAGTCTTATCTGTGTAATCGCAGTCGATAACAGTGCGGAGAACCTCACCGGCACCGAGCTCCTCAACGAGCTGGAAAGCACGGTTAAGGCAAGTCATACTGATAAGGCGGTCAACGCCCTTTTCATAGCGTGCGGAAGCGTCAGAACGCATACCGAGCTTCTTTGCTGTACGGCGAACCTGAGTAGGCTCAAAGTAAGCGGACTCAAAAACAACAGTAGTAGTATCTTCCATAATACCGCTGTACTCGCCACCCATAATACCTGCAACAGCAACGGGCTTTTTCTCGTCAGCGATAACGAGCATATCCTCAGAAAGCTCACGCTCAACGCCGTCAAGAGTCATAATCTTCTCGCCGTTCACAGCGTTTCTTACATTTATGTGAGCTCCCTCGACATAGCGAAGGTCGAAAGCGTGCATAGGCTGACCGTATTCGAGCATAACGTAGTTAGTGATATCAACGAAGTTATTGATAGGACGAACACCGCTTGCACGGAGTCTCTCACGCATCCAGCGGGGAGAGGGCTCGATTTTAACGTTCTTAACGATACCGGCGCAGTATCTCTGGCACTTTTCAGTGTTGAGGATATCAACTTTGAGCATCTCATTTATATCGCCGTCAACGCCCTTGAAAGAGGGAGTGGGGATATTGAGGGGAAGACCGTAAGTAGCGGAAGTTTCTCTTGCAAGACCTGTAACGCTGAGACAGTCGGGACGATTTGAAGTGATTTCAAATTCAACGGAAGTATCGTTGAGACCGATTGCAGAGTGGATATCCTGACCGATTTCACAGGGCTCTTCAATAAGGAAGATGCCGTCCTCGATAGCGTAGGGAAAGTCACGCTTGTCAAGACCGAGCTCACCGAGAGAGCAGAGCATACCGTTTGATTCAACGCCTCTGAGCTTGCCCTTCTTGATTTTGATACCACCGGGGAGAGTTGAGCCGTCAAGAGCAACAGGAACGATATCTCCTGCCTTTACATTGGGAGCACCTGTAACGATCTGGATAGGAGCCTCCTTGCCAACTTCAACCTGACAAACAACAAGGTGGTCGGAATTTTCGTGAGGAACAACGGAAAGGAGCTTACCCACAACAACGTTGGAGATTTCAGCACCTTCGATTTCATAGCCCTCAACCTTTGAACCGCTCATAGTAAGAGCGTGGCAGTATTCTTTAACAGGCATATCGGCTTTAACGTAATCGCCGAGCCATTTCATTGATAAATTCATAATTTACCTCCGTATCAATGGGATTTTATTTATAGCTGAAATAAAATTTTACGTTTTCATTTTTTATGATAAGAACAATGGATATCACTGCATAAATTATAAACAGTAAATTAATAACAACAGCTTGCAATTTAATAATTGACAATACACTTACGATAGAGTTAATACAAAGTATTGCCATAAAAATGAATCTGGCTATTTTAGATTTTGAAAAAGTAAATACACACAGAACTAACTTGATTAAAAATGCAGTTACAATAAATGGACGTGATGTAAATCCGAAAAAAATATATATAATTAGAACTGCGATTATAATTATGCGTCCTTGATTGTATTTTTTCACATTATCATCCATTGCAATTACCTAATCAGAACTGCTCTAAGAAGCGGACATCGTTCTCATAGAGGAGTCTGAGGTCGTTGATGCTGTAACGTCCCATAACCATTCTTTCAAGACCGAGACCGAAAGCAAAGCCTGAGTAAACACTGCTGTCGATACCGCAACCTTCAAGAACCTTAGGGTGAACCATACCGGCGCCGAGAAGCTCGATATAGCCCTCGTCCTTACACATAGAACAGCCCTTTCCGCCACAGTTGAAGCACATAATATCAACCTCACAGCTTGGCTCAGTGAAGGGGAAGTGGTGGGGACGGAAGCGGAGCTTGCACTCATTGCCGTAGAGCTTCTTCATAAGCATTTCAAGAGTACCCTTAAGGTCGCTCATCTTGATACCCTTGTCAACAACAAGACCCTCGATCTGGTGGAAGAGGGGAGAGTGAGTAGCGTCAACAGCGTCAGAGCGGTAAACTCTTCCGGGAGAAATAATACGGATCGGAGGCTTCTGAGTCTCCATAACGTGAACCTGAACGGAAGAAGTCTGAGTACGGAGGAGGATTCTCTCGTTAGTATCCTTGATATAGAAAGTATCCTGAGTATCTCTTGCGGGGTGGTCAGGGGGGAGGTTAAGAGCCTCAAAAACGTGGTAATCGTCATCAACCTCAGGACCGTCAGCGATATCAAATCCCATACCCATAAAGATATCGCGTATCTCATTTTCAACCTTTGAAAGCGGGTGGAGCTTACCGATAGTCTGAGTTTTACCGGGAAGAGTAATATCAATAGACTCGGAAGCAATTTTACTGGCCTGAGCACTTGCCTTAAGAGCAGTAAGCTTTTCATTGAGAGCCTCTTCGATATCTGCTCTTACCTTATTGGCGAGCTGACCGATAACAGGACGCTCCTCAGCGGAAAGCTTACCCATCTGCTTAAGAATGGAAGTAAGCTCGCCCTTTTTACCGAGATACTTGATTCTCAGGTCATCAAGAGCCTTGATTTCAGTACAAGCTGAGAGCTCAGCCTTAGCGAGCTCTTCGATTTTTAAAAGCTGTTCTTTCATTTAATCACCTCATAAAAATATGTAATGCGGAGCTAAAACTCCGTAAAAATGTGAAGGCATAAAAAAAGTCCTGTCCAACAGGACAAGACATAACACCTTGTTTAAACCACCTATTGTCAGGAGAGCCGACACTCTCTTGTTCTTAACGCGAACCTACGTCTCAGTCTACTCAGCAAGGAAAAGTCATAAAAAAAAGAGCAAAGCACTTAATTTAAATGCAACCTGCCTTTAAAAAGAGCCACTCGTGAGTGAACTTCGGCAAATGTCGATATCAGGACGCTTACAGCCAACGGCGACCATTCTCTGGAGATATTGAAAAGACACAGCTTACTTTCTCAGTCAATGTGTTTTCTTCATTATATACTTAAAAGAAAAAAAAATCAAGTAAATTTATTGAAATCTTTGAAAATTTGTGCTATTATTATATAGAACAGTGTTTTTCGGGTGAAAAGTTATATATAATTTAAACAAAACCCGACAGGAAGAAAGGAAAAGTGAAAAAAGAATGGATAATTTTGCAGAACAGCTTGTAAAGAAGGAAAAAAACTCAGCCGACAAGGCAAAAACGGTGCTTACATACGTATTCGGAATACTCATAACCGTATTGCTTGTGGTATTTGCATTTCTCCAGATGGGAACCGTATTCTGTATGCTTGGATTAATCCTTGCAGTAGGCTCAGGCTACGGAACATATTTCATAGGACAGAACAGCTATATCGAGTATGAGTACACCTTCACAAACGGCGAGCTTGACATTGACAAGATCATAGCAAAGAAGAAGAGAATAGAGCTTATCACAGCCGAGACAAGAAAATTCACAGCATTCGGAAAATATACCGATGAGCTTGAAGAGTCTGAGGATATGACAGTTGTGCTCAGCTCAGACAATATTGCGTCTCACGAATATTATGCAGACTTTGAACACCCTGAGCACGGAAGTACAAGACTGATATTCTCACCCAATGAGAAGATGCTTGAAAGCATCAGAAGAGCGCTTCCCGGAAAACTCAGAAACAGCCAGTAAAAAAGGCACCGCAAGAATACGGGCCTTGAAATAAAATATCAAACTCACTAAATTCACTACAAAGGAGGCTTTTTTATGCAAATCCTATCCCCCGAACAAATGAAGCAGACAGAAGAACGATCCGAAGAACTGGGAGTAACCAAAAAGAAACTGATGGAAAATGCAGGCACAGCGCTTGCTGGCATTATCGACGAATACTGCCGTAGCGAGATCGAAGGACAGCCTGAAGAAAAATCAGTAGTATTCCTCACAGGCTCAGGAAACAATGGAGGCGATTGTTTCGTAGCGGCAGACAAGCTGGTTTACAGAGGCTATGATGTAACAGTAATCAATCTGTGCGGAAGACCACAGTCTGAGCTTGCGGCATCTGCATTTGAGAAACTTCCCAGAAATCATATGAAGATAATCAAGGGATATCGCAGCGAGAACGTAAAAGCAGCGATAGAGGCAGCCGAGCTTGATTATATGACCTTATCACAGGAAAACGACCTCAATACGCTTTCTGAGAAGAAAGAACTTACCCCTCTTGAGAAGATAAGACTTGAGGAAAAGCACAGAATAGACAGAGTAGTAAAGGCTCTTGAGGACGCAGACGTAATAGCTGACGGAATATTCGGCACGGGATTTCACGGTCAGCTTGATGAAGAAATAGCAGCATTTCTTTCAGCAGGAGACAAAGCATACCGTATTGCGGTAGATGTACCCAGCGGTGGAAACTGTACAACGGGCGAGGTATCCGAAGGCACCTTCAATGCGGACGAAACAGTGGCATTCGGCGCACTGAAAACAGGAATGACCCAGTATCCTCTTAAGGCGTACTGCGGAAAAATCAGAATAGCTGATATCGGAATTCCTGCTGAAGCATATACCATTCCCGATGGTGAAAGAGAGTATTCACTTACCGACAGTTACTCGCTTGCGGGATTTCCTGTTGACAGAAATCCTGACTCGCACAAGGGCGACTACGGCAGACTTTTTGCAATTGCAGGAAGCTCAAGAATGAGAGGCGCGGCAGCTCTTGCGACAATGGGTGCACTGAGAAGCGGTGTGGGACTTATGTGTCTTGCTTCAGGTGAAGAGTGCATAAATACAGTAGCACAGCACGCTCCCGAGTCATTCTATCTGCCTCTTGAAACAGACGATTACGGATTTGTACTGTTTGACAGCAACAAGAGAATGATAGAGCACGAGATGAAGAAGGCAAATGCAATACTTCTTGGAAGCGGAATGGGCGTAACAAATGATACACTTGAGCTTGTTCGATTTGTAGTAGAAAAGGCAGAGTGTCCCATAATAATTGACGCAGATGGAATAAACTGCATAGCTTCGGACATAGATATTTTATTGAAGAAAAAGACAGACATAATTCTCACACCTCATATGGGAGAGATGGCACGTCTGCTTGACAAGACTCCCGATGAAATAAAGGAAAACCGATTTGCTGCAGCGGCAGAATTTGCTGAAAAGCACAATGTAACGGTAGTGCTTAAGGGACCTGGAACAATCATAGCCGATGCTTCCTGTACATCAATAAACATAACAGGCAATGCAGGAATGGCAAGAGGAGGAAGCGGCGATGTTCTTGCGGGAATAATCGCAGCACTTGCAACACAGGGCTATGCACCTTATGATGCGGCAAGATACGGAGTATATGTACATGGACTTGCGGGCGATATTGCAGCAGAGCGTCTTGGCTTTGAAGCAATGCTTCCAAGAGACATCATTGATTGTCTGTCTGATTCATACAGAATGATAAAGGATATGGATAAGAAATAAAAATTCTGCTTGGCGGAGGATGTAAAAAAGTCATAAAAAGAGCCCCTGACAGTAAAAATCAGGGGCTCGAAGTATAATACAGAACAGGAGAGGTATTATGAAAAGACTTATTGCATTATCTGCTACGGCGATAACATTACTTAGCCTTGCGTCGTGCTCGGCGGTTACGGGAGAGAAGGGATCTGTCCCAAACGGACTTGCTGAGAGTTTTAAAGCAGATGTCTCCATCGACCTTGACGAGCTTGATGCTGAGGGCTCCTTAAGACGCTACGGAAACGGAATGTGGGAGGTTGAGTTCACATCTCCCAACACATTAAGCGGAGTAAAGCTTTCCTTTGACGAAGGAAACGCAGAGGCTTCGTACAAGGGACTGAAATTCACCGTGCCACAGTCAGCACTTCCGGTTAAGGCTATGATGCTTAATCTGATAGAAGCGGTAGACGGATACTCCAATGAAAGCGAGCTTACGGGCAAAGAGGAAGAGGGAAACATTGAACTGAAAGGCACTCTTGAGGGCGGAGACTACATACTTGAAATTGACAGGCAAGGAAAGATAGTATCCTTTGAAATGCCGAACAACAAGCTTGATATGGAGTTTGAAAATGTGACCTCAGTACAGGCAGAGGAAACTCCCGCTGAGGAGAATACCGAAAGCACATCAGAGGAAACGAGCACAACCGTCAGCACGTGAAGTTAAATTTCAGGGGGAAAATAATAATCGAGAAGAAGAGTTACCATACGGTTATAGCTTTCAATGCCGTCGCTGACGCCGTTGATTTTAAGACTTGTATCGGTAGCCACAGAAGAAATCGTATCAACAGTTTCGGTTGATATGATTTCTTTTTCTTTATTTTCCTCCCAGTAGTCATCGGGCAGGAAGCTGAACCAGTCTTTTTTGACTTCGGGAGAAATTGTATCGGTGAGATAAAACGCGTCTGAAACGTTGTTTGTGTAGATCTGATTATGTACATATTCAAGAGCGTTGAGGTAACCACTGTAGCGGAAATCAGCACTTTCGCTCTGAGATGAGGCAATAAAAGCGATAAAGCCGGCCTCGTCCTCCTGGATTATTCCTTTAAGGTGAGCGTACTCGTGACAAACTGTATTGGGAAGATTTACCTGACACATATGAGCGTTGTAGTTGGCTTCGAGAGAGAATGGGAAATATATACCGAGAAGCCCCATCTGAGACATAACAAAGGAAAAGGCAACAGGCTTTGCGTCGGGATAATATCCGGCAAGCTGAGGATACTTTTCGGAAGCATTTTTCATAGCTTTTTCAGCAGTTGGCATAAGGTCGACAGACAGAACAAAACAGCCCTTTTCATCACGCTGAACCTCTTTTGCAAGAGCGTTTGACTCATTTATGAGGAGCTCATACAGCTGAGTGAGTTCATCGTTGTTGTGAGACTGAGAAGAGGGAAAGTAACGCTCTGAGAAAGGGGTACAGTGATACATAATAAAGCAGTTGAGTGTTTCTGTTGTAAAAACGAAGGTAATGATCCACAGCAGAGCAGAAGAGAAAGCGGTAGCAATAATTCTGCGTTTATGCTTTTTGATTATGAGGAGTACGATAAAGAGCGGTACTCCCACCAAAAGCAGAATAATTCCGAGAAGAATCATCATTTCGCCGATGGAAAAGGGCAGAAGACCGCTTAGGAAGATAAAGGGAGTAGAAATAACGGGAAAAATATTCATAACATAGAAATCGGAAAATCCCGTGCTGAGACGAGCAATAACGTTGAGCAGAAGAGCAATGCATAGAATAATCAGCGGTAAAATAAATCTTTTTTTCATAAAAGAGTCACCTCGCAGTAAAAATTACAAGAAAATTATAGCATATTATCAGAAATAGTACAATAAGAATAATCTTCCTGTATGAAAAATGTGAAAATTTTAAAATTGTATGGTAATTTAATCCTGTTTGTGTTATAATATAGGTTGAATGTGTCATAGATGAATGACAATCAGTAATCAGGGAGTGTATGATATATGAAATATAACAGACAGGAGCTTGCGGGAAACATAGGATTTTCTTCCGTAGTAGACCCTAAGTTCAAGACAAATTCAATAGTAATACGATTTATTACTGAGATGAATTCCGAAACATCAGCAGACAATGCTGTGGGAGTAGGCGTGCTTTCATCATCAAACAGCAGATATAAAACTCTTGCACAGCTTAATGAAAAGCTTTCGTCACTTTACGGAGCCTCATTCAGCTCAGCAGTGAAAAAACGCGGAGACATACAGATATTAAGCGTTGGAGCTTCCTGGATAAACAACAGATACGCTATCGACGGCGAGGACATAACCTCGGAAATGCTTGATATCGTATGCGGAAGCGTATTTTCTCCCAACGCAGACGGCACACGATTTGACGAAGCCTCATTCAGAATTACAAAGAAGGACCTTCTTGACAAAATCGAGTCTGAAATCAACAATAAGAGAGGATATGCCCTTTCAAGAGCGTCAGAGGTAGCCTTCAGGGGCGAGCCCGCTGAGAATTCCTGCTACGGCACAAAGGAATCAGCAGAAGCAGTAACCTCTGAATCCGCATATTCCGCATATAAGAAGCTTCTGAAAGAAGCTCAGATAGAGATATTCTATATAGCTCCTGAAGAAAGCGAAAAGGTGCAGGAGCGTATAGTTAAGGAGTTCAGTGTACTTGAAAGAAACTCAGCAGGCAGAAGCTTTGTATCTCCCAGTAAGCTTAAGAGCGAAACCGAGCGTGTAAGCGAAGAGCTTGACGTAAACCAGAGCAAAATGGTACTTTCATTCAAGACAGATAGCGACGATAAATACGCGTTGAAGCTTCTGAGTATGATATACGGCGAAACTCCCGTGTCAAAGCTTTTTATGAATGTAAGAGAGAAAATGAGCCTGTGCTACTACTGTGCAAGCAGACTTGTAAGCTCAAAGAAGGCACTTTTTGTTGACAGCGGAGTTGAAAAGAGCAATATAGAGAAGGCAGAGGCAGAGATTCTCCGCCAGCTTGACGAGATAAGAGCCGGAAACTTTACAGATGACGAGCTCACAAACGCGCTTGTAAGCATCGAGAATGCTCTTATGACCATAGGAGATACACCATCATCATATTCTATGTGGTATTTTGAGCGTTTCTGCGAAGGCAATATAATAACTCCCGAACAACAGCTTGAGGAGTACAGATCCGTAACAAGAGAGCGTATAATCGAAGCATCAAAGTCTTTAAAGCTTGACAGCGTGTATCTTATGCTCAATAAGGAGGCGAAGTAAGGCAATGGAAAAGAGAATAATAACAAGCCCGAAAACAGGCGACAGCTGTGTGTATGTAAAGCACCCCAGCGGACTTGACATCTATATATGCGAGATGCCGGGCTTCAGCTCGGTAGAGGCGTTATTCGGAACAAAGTACGGTTCAATCAATACAATGTTCAAAATGAAAGAGGACAGCGAATACACCGTTGTACCAGAGGGAATAGCCCACTTCCTTGAGCATAAGCTTTTTGAGAACGAGGACTGCGATGTTTTTGAGCTTTATGCCAAGACAGGTGCAAGTGCAAATGCGTTTACATCATTTGACAAGACCTGTTATCTTTTCAGCTGTTCGAAGAATTATCTTGAGTCACTTGAGATACTCCTTGACTTTGTACAGAAGCCCTATTTCACAAAGGCAAGCGTGGATAAGGAGCAGGGAATAATCGGTCAGGAGATAAAAATGACCAACGATAATCCCGAGTGGAGAGTATTCTTCAATATGCTCAGAGCAATGTATCACAATCACCCTGTAAAGATTGACATTGCGGGAACAGTTGAGAGCATTGCTCAGATTGACGCAGAGCTTCTTTACAAATGCTACAACACCTTCTACAATCTGAATAATATGGTATTGTCCATTGCGGGAAATGTAAAGGCAGACGAGGTTCTTGAAATCTGCGACAAGTGTCTCAGGGCGTGCGAGGACAAGGGACTTGAAACAGTATTTCCCGAAGAGCCGGAGGAGATAGTTCAGGCAGAGTTACGTGAGACTCAGCCTGTGGGAACTCCTATTTTCCACATCGGATACAAATGCAAACCCTGTGACGGCAGAGAGCGTCTTAAGAAGGTAATGGAAGCAACAATAGCCTGCGGAATACTCACTGATGCATCATCTGAAATGTATCAGAGCCTTCTTGAAAAGGGACTGATTAATTCCGGCTTCGGAGCAGAGGTATTCAGCGGTGACGGATATTTTTCTGTAATCTTCAGCGGAGAGTCAACCTCACCCGAAGAGGTAAGAGACGCATTGAAGGCAGAGATTTCAAGAATTACCGCCGAGGGAATGAGTGAAAGCGACTTCCAGAGAATAAAGAAATCCACCTACGGACTTCTTATCCGCGAGCTTAACAATGTTGAAGCGGTAGCAAATCTTATGATAAATGCGGGAATGGATAAGGTAAGCCCCTTTGAGACAATCGAGATTCTTTCAGAAATGAAAGTAAGCGATTGCTTTGAGTTTATAAAGAACGAGCTTACCGGCGATAAGGTTGTAATGTCGGTAGTGGAAGGAGAGTGAAAATATGACTGAGGTTGAGCGCATAAAGGATTTATACGAAATACACTTTCCGAAGCTTGGCTGGGAGTTCAAGGTTGATCCCACAGCATTTACTGTATTCGGAATAGAGGTACAGTGGTACGGCATAATCATTACTCTGGGACTTATACTTGCAATGCTTTACTGCTTCCCGAAGATGAAAACATTTGGTCTTGACTCAGACAGAGTAATCGATGTAGTAATCGGCGGAGTGGTAGGCGGAATACTTGGCGCAAGAATCTACTACGTAATCTTTCGCTGGGAGGAATACGGCGGAGACTGGAAGGCAATGCTTAATTTCCGTAACGGAGGACTTGCCATTTACGGCGGATTGATAGGAGCTATTGC
>SVNM01000049.1:0-4947 GCA_015066875.1 Ruminococcus sp. | reverse complement strand
TAATCTGTAAAATCCGTAAGGTAAAGGTTTTCCCGATGCTTGACGTAGCAGTAATAGGATTTTTAATCGGACAAGGTATCGGCAGATGGGGCAACTTTGTAAACCAGGAAGCCTTCGGAGTAAATACCGACAGCTTATTCGGAATGACAGGCGGAACGATTCAGCAGACTATAATCAATCAGACACAGATAGGCGGAGAAATGTATCTCAACGGCAACGAAACAATGCTGTGGGAGGTTCCCGTGCACCCCTGTTTCCTTTACGAATCGGTATGGTGTCTGCTTGGCGTGGTAGTTTTATCACTGATGATAAAGCGCAGAAAATTTGACGGACAGCTTTTCCTCACATATCTTGCGTGGTACGGCGCAGAGAGATTTGTGGTAGAGGGACTTCGTATTGACAGCCTTATGATAGGAAATCTCAGAGTATCACAGGCTTTATCGGCAATACTTGCGGTAACAGCGATAGTTATAATGACAGTAATGCTGAACAAGGTAAAACGTGATCCCGAAAGCTATGTTCTATACTGCAACACAGAAGAGTCAAAGGCACTTCTTGCAGAAGCAGAGCAGAAACGAAAAGGCGAGGACAAGGCTGAAGATAAGTCTGAAGACAAGGAATACAAGAACACAATAATCGGGGAAGATGAAGAGGATACAGCCTCAGAAGCTTCCGAAGACAGTAACAATAATAACGAAGAGTCTCAGAAAGAGACAGAAGATAATAATACGGAGGAATAAAAAATGGCACAGATAATCAACGGAAAAGAAGTATCAGCAAGCGTAAAGGCTTCAGTAGCAAAGGAAACAGCTCAGCTCAAGGACGAAAAGGGCATAAAGGTAGGACTTGCTGTAGTAATCGTGGGAGATAATCCCGCATCAAGAGTATATGTAAACAACAAGAAGAAGGCTTGCGAAGAAGTAGGCTTCCAGTCATTTGAGTATGCTCTTGACGAGAGCACAACACAGGAACAGCTTCTTGACCTTGTAGATGTACTTAACCGTGACACAAGAGTAAACGGAATACTTGTACAGCTTCCTCTTCCGAAGCACATTGACGAAACAGCAGTAATCAACGCTATTTCACCTGATAAGGACGTAGACGCATTCCACCCTGTAAACGTAGGAAAGATAATGATAGGAAACTACTCATTCCTTCCCTGTACACCTGCAGGAGTTATGGAGCTTATCGCAAGCACAGGCGTAGAAATTGCCGGAAAGAACTGTGTAGTAATTGGCAGAAGCAATATCGTAGGCAAGCCTATGTCAATGCTTCTTCTCCACAAGAGCGGAACAATAACAATCTGCCATTCAAAGACACAGAATTTAAAGGAAGTATGCGCAAATGCAGATATACTTGTTGCAGCGGTAGGCAGACCGAATTTTGTAACAGCAGATATGGTAAAAGAAGGCGCAGTAGTAATCGATGTAGGTATCAACCGTCTTGAAAACGGCAAGCTCTGCGGAGACGTAGACTTTGAGTCAGTAGAAAAGAAGGCAGGCTACATCACACCTGTTCCCGGCGGAGTAGGACCTATGACAATCTCAATGCTTATGAAAAACACTCTCACAGCAGCAAAACAGCAGGTTGGATTAGAGTAAGAAAAACCGGAATACAAGCCCCGTTTATGCTTGAAATACAGGCAGAAACGGGGCTTTTATAGTTATCACGTTCAGCCTCAAGCTTCTTTTTGGCATTGTTGATGTCGTTGCCATTCTCGGTCATAATCTTGTCGATTACGTCCTTTTCCAGTCCTAAATCCTCAAGAAATTTTCTCTGCATAAATTTGTACCTCCATACATTTTTTACGTGTTTATATCACGCTGAGATTAGTTTTACGTCATTTCGGACATATAAAAAGCACCTCTTTCGAGATGCTTATAAACATATTTTGTGCAGTCAAGCGCACAGATGGGTATAAGAAAACCGCCTTGTTATGGGCGGTTTTAGTCTAAATTTCTATTTTTGTTTACTTCTTTGTAAAACTCTTCATAGCTTTTTTGCGCTTCTTTGGGCGCTTTATCGGTCAACATGTATCCGATCCCGTCTTCGCCTGTAGTATACCATTCGGGATTTGTCAGGAAAAATGGTATTCCTGTTTTCATACATATCCGCTCCTTTCAAGAAAGATATTCATTGCTTTTCCAAGTTCGTTAGGCTCTCCGCATTGGCTATTCATAAATATTTCTGCAAATGCCTCGTAATAATTCGATTTTCCATACTTAGAAATGTGTTCAGATATTTTTATATCAGGATTTAGTTCTTTGGCGATTGCGATTATCTCATTATATATGTTTTGGGTTTGATCTTTTTCTTCTTGATATAAAAGATGCATAGCACCATTTCGATTTCCTGTTGAAATGAGTAAATTATACTGTTCAAATAGTGCGGGGGTTATCCTATTTCGAATCAACTCGTTTTGGAGCATATGACCATATTCGTGAGTGATTGTAGCTACATTTAAGTATTTATTGGATACAGGCATAGAAAACTTAATTTCTTGCCAATACTTTTCTGTTTCT
Organism: Ruminococcus sp.; assembly: GCA_015066875.1. Lineage (GTDB taxonomy): Bacteria > Bacillota > Clostridia > Oscillospirales > Ruminococcaceae > Ruminococcus. The sequence goes on along the minus strand of SVNM01000049.1, from coordinate 2,425 downwards.
AAAAGATGATCAGAGCTTTTATAATACTTAGAAGATAATATTAAATTATACTTGTGTTCCGCCAAGGATGAATATGTTTCGGCAGTCGCTTTTATTCGGCTTCCCGAAATATATCCTGTGTTCTTATTTGTTAATACTCCGAATTTTTTGTTGAGTTTTCTTAACTGTTCGGTATTGTCAATAACAAGTTGTTCGTCAAGCCTTGAAACATTCTTTTCAACACTTCCAAAAACGGAATTAAGATAGTCGTGCGCTTCTCCTATTGTCTTTATTATACCACTTTCCCCCGAATTGTCAACAGTTTTCGGGAATTTACTGCGGTATAACTTCTGCAAATCCTCCCACTTTTCACCGCCCTGTTTTTTGAGCTTTCGGAACTGTGAGAATGTCTTAGGAGCTTCATCGCCGAGCCTTGCCCTGTAGCGTTCAAACTGCGAGCGGTCAGCTCTCATTCTTCGGTTGTCAGCCTGTTGCTGAGAGTATAGAGCTTTCTCATCAGCAGAACGGCTATCCGTGAATGGAGCGTTGCTTTTTCGGAGTGCTTCTCTCAATTCTTCGGGAGACTGCATACTTTCAACCCAGTATGTCATAACGTGACGGCAGTTCGGGTGAACATTGCGATAACCGCTCTGAAACGCTCTTGACAGGGGAGGGAAGCGTTTATCCTTATTGTCCCAGAGCAGATTTTACTCTAATTGAAAGCAGAGAAGCGATAACAACTGAAATAAGGTCAACAGGTAAAGTAATAAGCAGGCTGTTTGTAATCAGCGAGCCGAGGCTGACCGGGAGATCAAGAACATATCTGCTGACGGCAATACAGTAAACCGCTCCTGTCAGATAGACAATAAAAATACCGGTAATTCCCGAAAATGCAAGGAGTTTCTTGTTGAGCGGGCGGATTTTTTCGCTGAAAAAGCCTGTTAAAGCGGAACAGGGGATAAAGCCTATAAGAAAACCGAAGGTAGGCTTAAGAAGGTATGAAATACCGCCACCTTCAGCGAAAACGGGCAGTCCGAAAAGACCGAGGAGGATATAGATGATAACACTGAGAGTACCTTTAGAGGCACCGAGGGTATAGCCTGACAGAAGCACGAAAAAAGTCTGCATAGTAACAGGCACAGGACCTAAAGGGAGTTTTATAAAAGCTCCGATAGCGATAAGCGAAGCAAACAGAGCAGTTTGAGTCATATTTCTGACAGTTAAATTACGCAAGCAAAACACCTCCGAAATATAATTATATAACAAAACAGATTTTGTGTCAACCGAATTTTTGCTTTAGGGTGACGAATGAGGTTTTTTGAAAAATCCTCTTGACATTGTATGAGCAATGTGATATAATATTTTATGTTGTAATGCGGATATGGCGGGATAGGTAGCTTTACGGCTGAGCGCTGCCTGTGGCAGATGAAGCGAAGTGAGTAAAGGCGCAGCGGTCGAAATTATGCGAGTGACTGCGAGCAAGTAATTTCGGGCACCGCAAGAGTCACGCGGAAGCTCGTCTGACTACAATTTAATACATATAAGCGGATATGGCGGAATAGGCAGACGCGCATGGTTCAGGTCCATGTGAACGCAAGTTCATGCAGGTTCAACTCCTGTTATCCGCACCATTTATGTGAAACAATTTAAATTACCAGCACGAAAAGCCCAATTATTCGGGCTTTTTTGCTACCCAAATGAAAAAATAAGTTTGAAATCGTGTATGTTTTCAGGAGAAGTGCTATGGAACAGGATTTAAACTTAATTATGAAGAATAGAATAAGAATATCGTTTAAAAAGTTCATAATTTTGTTTATTGTATTTATAATTGCATTAGGTATAATACCTATTAAATATTCAATCACATCTGAAGATAAAATTAAAAATGATAGTTATTATATAATTTCCTTAATACCGGAAGGTTCTACAGACTCAGGAGCTTGGATATGCTATGACCAAGATGGTCTGAAATATAAAGATGTAATATTTGAAGGAAAACTTCCTCAGAATATTTTGTCAGCAGATGTATATCTGTCGGGAACAACTTTTGTTATATATGGAAAATTAGTAAAAGAATCGAATTTTTATACACTGCAAAGTGAAAACTGGGATATTCTATATAACGTTAACAGAAATTGTGATTCGTTACGAATTGATTTTAACAGGTTTATTACAATATTTGATTTGAAATATTTTGATTTTTTTCTTTCAGGATATAATGAACAATAATATCATCAATAAAAAAACGGCAGTACCCGGTCAATAATTATAGAGACTTCGGATTCTGTTAAAGTGACGCAATATAGCATCAAAATCGAATTGATCTAAATTGGTTCACCTTTACATAAAAAAACAAGGCTTCTCGAATAAAATCGGGAAGCCTTTTCACATATAATTATCAGCAAGTTATTCCTTCATTACAATCAGGCTCAACATAAACCGCCAC
>SVNM01000103.1 GCA_015066875.1 Ruminococcus sp. | reverse complement strand
CAAGATTGTCGGTGCTTATGGCGTTGAGGTCACACCCGTTCCCATTCCGAACACGGAAGTTAAGCTCAACTGCGTTGAAAATACTTGGCTGGTGACGGCCCGGGAAAATAAATCAGTGCCGGCTTTATAGTAATTATTCGGAAGTTGATTTTCAGCTTCCGTTTAGTTATTTACTAACTTAAATGGGCCATTAGCTCAGTTGGTTAGAGCAACCGGCTCATAACCGGTTGGTCTGGGGTTCGAGTCCCTAATGGCCCACCAAATCTTAGTCCGAGAAATCGGGCTTTTTATTTTGCAAAAAATCAGCCGATGAGTTTTTATACCCATCGGCTTTTTTTATTTTAAAGGATTTTCAGAAATGTATTTATCCATTACTTCACAGGCAGTTCTCACAAATCTTACGCAAGGACGCACCTTATAGTATTCCTCAGTTCGCTTGTCGGGAGTAGGAGTATTTGTTACACTGAGATTTTTCAGAAGCTCACGGCATATGATTGTCTGATGCTCTTTTTTAAATTCAGAAGCAAGAAGCTGGATACGCTTGTAGTGCTCAGCTTTAGTTTTGTCGTCGTCGTTTCCTGTGTATCCATAGAGCAGACCTGCAACCATAAACATACCTGAGCAAGCACCGCATACTTCTCTCATACGTCCTATACCTCCGCCAAATGACGAGGAAAGCTTCAGAGCGGTATTTTCGTCCATTCCTGTTATGTCACAGTAAGCAAGAAAAACAGACTGGGCACAGTTATAGCCTTCTGAAAAAAGGCGACAGGCTTTTTCAGCATGATTTACATTCATTTCAGACACTTCCTTTTGTTTTGTTTATTTCGGGAGTCTTGCAACAGCAGGCGCAGTAAACCTTATCTGCTCCATTATTTTTGAGGAGTTTTACAATTTCCGCAAGAGTTGCTCCCGTAGTACATACATCATCAATAATCAAAATAGTTTTGTTCTGTACAGCAGATTTATCACTGACAGAAAATGCACCCAAAAGATTAACAGCTCTTTCAGCTTTTGTGAGAGTCTTTTGTTTATCTGTCACTCTGTTTTTTGTAACGAGATTTGTATTACAGGGAATGCGGAGCCTTTCAGAAATAACTCTGCACAACAGTTCAGCCTGATTGTAGCTACGCTCCCTCACATCTTCTTTATGCATAGGCACGGGAACTATCAGGTCAGCAGTAAACTCAGGCATACTGTTTATTATAGTATCGGCAAGCTCATTTCCAAGAGCATAATCAGCATTGCCACAGGTGCCTTCTTTCATAAGAATAATTGCGGGAGAGATGTTATCATCATACTCAAACGATGCAAAGAACTTATTAGCTCCGTCAACATTGAAATTTCCTTTGTATGGAGATATCTTGTCCGTACATTCAGAGCAGAAACGCTCCATATAATTAATAATTGTTCCGCAAACAGGACACTTTGTAGGAAATAGCACGTGCAGAATTGCACGTGCTTTCTTTGAATTCAGATTTAATTTCATATCAGAAGTACATATACAGCTGACACTTGATCATACCGTTATAGAGCTTTCTGCGCTTCTTGGCGTTTTTTCCGAAGAAGGACTCAAACTGCTCGTGAGGTGAGATTATATAGCTCTGAGCACTTCCGCCCTTGCCGAACACCTTACCCATTTTTCTGTAGATATCCTCAGCCTCGCGAAGCTCAAGAAGTCTCTCGCCGTAGGGAGGGTTACAGATAACGATTGATGATTCGGGGGGACAGAACTGAGCAACGTCAGCCTGTGTGATTTTCATACGTTTTTTGATGCCTGCCTTGTGAGCATTATCAAGAGTAAGAGCGACAGCGCTGTCATCGATATCGCTTCCTATACCCTCGAATTTAGCAGATCTGTCAACAAGATCAATAGCACGTGTTCGTTCCTCGCGCCAGATATTCTCATTGAGCGAGCTCCATTTCTCCGCAGCAAAGCGCCTGTTTATTCCGGGAGCAATCTTCAGAGCCTTCAGTGCAGCCTCAATAAGCAGAGTACCGCTTCCGCAGAATGGATCGCAAACCACAGAATCGGGACGAACTCTTGCAAGATCAACAATACCGGCAGCCAGAGTTTCCTTGATTGGAGCAGCATTTGAATTACGGCGGTAGCCTCTTTTATGTAGTCCGATACCGCTTGTATCGAGATAAACATTGACAATATCCTTAAGGATACTGAACTTGATCTGCACTGCAGCACCTGTTTCATCGAACCAGGAAATACCGTAAACAGATTTAAGACGCTCAACAGTGGCCTTTTTTATGATAGACTGGCAATCGGGAACACTGTGAAGCGCAGAGTTGAGAGAATAACCCTTAACGGGAAAAGCGTCGTCCTTACCGATAAAGCGTTCAAGCTCCAGCGCCTTGACGCCCTGAAACAGCTCTTCAAAAGTAACTGCACGGAATTCTCCCAGCTCAATAAGTACTCTTTCCGCAGTAGAAAGGCAAAGATTTGCACGGGCGATCATATTTTCATCGCCCGTAAAGGTAATTTTTCCGTCGGAAACGCGGATATCCTCGCCACCGATTTTAATTATTTCGAATTTCAGTACGCTTTCCAGACCAAAATGGCAAGGACAGCTGAATTTAATTTTATTATTCAAGATATAAGCACTCCATTTCGGTTTATGCAGCCGGTGCAGCAGCGTCTCCGCCTGTATCAGCAGGGGGATCAGCAGGCTGTTCGGGAGTAACAACAGGTGGGTCTGTAGGCTGTTCAGGTGTTACAGCGGGTGGCTGAACGTTAGGATCTGCGGGAGTTATAACAGGGGGCTGTTCGTTTGGATCCTGAGTAGCGGGTTCAGTAATAGGCTGACCGTTTTCATCGGTAGGAACCTCAGGCTCAACCACGTGACCACCTGTGCAGACAGGAGCATTTGTTGATTTCCAGTAGCCGATAATACCTCTCGGACAGTTTGAACCGGCAATCATACCTGAAGCTGTACACATAGGAGCAGAGGTGACTGTCTCAACAGGTTCAAAGTCCTCGCCTGTAGGAAGACTGTTTGCGTATTCGCCGATAATATTGTTCCAAACCTTAGCAGATTTAACTGAAGCGGGAAGGCTGAGTGACTTGTTATAGTACTTATAACCGATGGTAACACCGCTGACAAAGTCTTTTGTAAGG
>SVNM01000048.1 GCA_015066875.1 Ruminococcus sp. | reverse complement strand
GGGGTGTGGGTGACTCCCCACGGGGTGGGGAGATGTCAGCGAAGCTGACAGAGGGGACGGGTGCCTGTCAGGCATAAACTTTCTTCAGAAAGGTTCCCCCACTAAATACACATAAGCTCCTATTAGAACATCACCGATATCTGCGGGGACTTTTTTGCAATAAAATTCATTTACAAAGAAATACAGATATGGTATAATAACTGAAAAGAGAAGATTACTTATCCGAAAAAATAATCGGAGGGAAAAAATGAAAAAAGTATTCAGAAAATTAATATCAGGCATCACAGCTTTAACGGTGATTTCAGCGTATAGTCAGTGTATGCTTACAGCGGGAGTTTCAGAAATAGACAGCACTCCTTCGGTAGCAAAGCAGAATCGTCTTTCCATGCCGTCTGACGCAGGGGTAGGGCTTTCAATGCCCCTGTTCAGAAGTATAATCGGACAGGACTTAAGAGACTTTGACGACCTTACACCACGTGCGTCAAGCGAGCCTATAACGGAAAGAATTGCTTTTACGTCATCTGAGCTTCCTTCGGCGTACAATCTCAGAGACGCGGGAAAAATGACCTCGGTTAAGAATCAGGGCACATACGGAACCTGCTGGACCTTTGCTTCGTCAGCAAGTGCAGAGACAAGTATCCTTAAGTATGAGCCTTCGGTAAATTTATCCGAGTGGCATACGGCATTTTTCCCATATTATGGAGATGACCAGATGGATATCGGCGACCTGAGCACATCTGATATTCTCCAGTATGGCGGAAACTGCTTTACGGTAGCAAATCTGTGGGCACAGTGGAGAGGTCCGGTAATTGACAGCAAGCTTCCCTACGGAGAGGTTGCAATGCTTGAGGATACGGCAATTACGGAAAAGTATGCTTCAGACAGCGACTATCATCTGAGAAATGCATATATGTTTGACTATGCTGAGGACGGAAGCAACAGAGAAACAATAAACGAGCTTATCAAGCAGTTCATATACAGCGGAAGTGCAGTAGACGTATCGTTTTCAACTAACGGATACTACAGCGTAACAAATTCCACCTACAGCACAACTCCGGCTATTCTTGCAGACCACTCTGTAACAATTGCAGGCTGGGACGACAATTTCTCAGCAGACAGCTTCCGTTCCACAAACAAGCCAACTTCAGACGGAGCATGGTTTGTGCGTAACAGCTGGGATACAGGCTGGGGCGATAACGGATACTTCTGGATATCATATGAAGACACCTCGCTTACGGAATTTTCTGTGTTTGAGCTTGACAGCAAGGAGGAGTACTCCACCAACTATTATCACGATACATTTTATCCCACAGCGTTAATGGCGTCGGAAGATGATGCAACAGAGGGAACTCCATCGTATATGGCAAATGTATTTGAAGCAGAGGAGACTCAGCAGATTGAAGCGGTATCTACATATATAAATGTACCTGGAACAGAGTATGAGGTAACAATTTATACAGATCTGAAAGATACAGCCGATCCCGATTCCGGAACGGCGTCATCGGTAACAAAAGGAAGCAGTGACATAACTGGCTATATTACAATAGAGCTTGATGAGGACGTTATTGTCAATGAGGGCGAGACTTTTGCCGTATCGGTAAAGCTTGTCAGCGACGAAAGCGCCTATGTACTTCCTCACGAAGCCTGTCTTGTTCTTATCGACAGCACAACGGGAGAGACAACCCTTCTCACTGATTATGTAACATATGAAAGAATATGTGATAATACAAATTCAGGCGAAAGCTTCTACAGCGGAGACGGTGACAGCTGGACCGATATGGTTGAAAAAAATCATGAGTACACGGACGAAGAAAAAACCGAGCTTGTAGAGAGTATAATTTCAGCTAATGCAGATTATATGACAGAGGAAGAAATCGAGGCATACCGTGAGCTTTTTGCGTCAGGCGACCTTCTTATGATATTCGGAAATATGTCGGTAAAGGCATTCGGAAATCCTGTAGATACAATAGATTTTTCCCATATGTCGGGCAATGTACCTCTTGATGAAAAGGTAAGTCTGTCAGTAAAGGACGGAAGCGACATATATTATTCTGTCAATGGCGGAGCAGAGGTTCTCTACACCGAGCCTATAACAGTGACAGAGGATATGAAGATACAGGCAACAACCGATCACCGCTCATATACGGTAAGGGAGTACACTCCCGCAAAGGCAGAGTTTACAGACCTTGGATATTTCACAACATACAAGTATTCAAACGGAAACGACATAATCTACGCTCAGCGTATAAACGAGTCTGAATACAGAATAGATTTATCGGGAGGCGAATCGGTAATCAAGCTTTTTGCTGTTTCGGGAGCAGATATACTTATGAACGGCACCGAGATGATAAAGAACAAATATATCGAAAGCTTTTCGGTGGGATACGGAGAAACAGTTATCGAGTTCACCCTTACACAGGAAAACAGACTTGACAACACAGTAACTCTTGTGATTGACAGAAGCCCTGTGAGCATCGACATTGAGACGGAAAAGGTTACTCTTAATGAAGCTGAACAGCTTACAGCTCCCGACGGACACGTTTTTGCAGATGGTGAGAGTGTATCTGAATATGCAGGACAGACTCTTACAGCGATTGTAGGTACTGAAACGATAGAGGTAAAGGTTCCCGAAAGAGCGGTACTGCCACAGCTTGAAATCGACTACTACAACGAGACTCTGAATTTTATTCCAAATGAAACAGCAGAGCTTACAGAGTATGCGGTAACAGCGACTCCGACAGAGAGTGATTATATATCAGCTGAAGCAAGATTTATAGACGGACAGAACATCACATCGGGAAAAATAATGAACAAGGCGTTCAGAATTATTCCCGGCGAGACAGTAACACTGAGAGTTGCTCCCGGAAACGGCAAATTCGGAAGCGAAGCTGAGACTTTTGAGATCCCGAAAGCTCCGCAGGCACCCTCGGAAGAGCCTGTTTACAGTATTGAGGGAGATACGATAATTCTTGAGTACAGCGATATTCTTGAGTACGGAGCATACACAGCTCCGATTACAGCAGAGGAGCTTGAGAAGCTGGCTGGTGATTATGGTTATTCGGCAGAGGAATACACATCGCTGATGCTTGAGCGATACGGAATATCAAACGAAACTGAACTTCTTGCTCTTCTTGGAGCAGAATGGGACGCTGTTTTTGAGTACAGCGCATCAAAGGGCTCAGTAACAATTCCTGTAAGAAACTATGCTACATACGATACATTTGCATCGGAAGTAAAGTACTCAGAGCTCAGTACTAACAAAGAAAATATAAAAGGAGACTCAAACGCAGACGGAAACATAACAGCAGTAGACGCAGCAATAGTATTGTCATATTATGCAGATAAAGCAACAATGACAGCACAGGAGCTTACTCCTGAGCAGTTTGAGCGGTATGATTACAATTGTGACGGACAGATAACAGCAGTAGATGCAGCAATGATACTCAGTGTATATGCTGAGAATGCGACAAAATAAAAAAGTGACAGACAGGCGGTGAAGCAAAGTGAAAGAGTCGTTAGCGATGAAAATAATAATCGCAGGCACAGCTTTGCTTTTCGGCCTGTCAGCTTTTATAGCGGTATCCGAAGACAAAGGAATGACCGAAGATACAGCGATTATAATAGAGGAGCAAGCCACCTCACTGACGGAAGGAACGGAAGATGAAGAGAAGGTGACGATGACTTCTGCTAATGAAGAAGAGCTTTGGATAAACCTTAATACAGCAGATGAGACAGAATTTGAAAAGCTTGACGGTATAGGAACATACATTGCCGTGGAAATAGTAAAGTACAGGCAGTCAAACGGAGATTTCCGCAACAGGGAAGAGATAAAGAATGTAAACGGAATAGGCGAAGGGTTATATTTAAAGATAAAGGATAATATATATGTAGAAAATCCTGTATATGAGACAACCACAGAGCTGTCTACAACAAGAGAACCCACTACAACTGCCGAGCCGACAGAAGCTGTAACGACGACTGAGCCCTATACTATAATAATAGAGTATCCGCTGGACCTGAATACAGCAACGAAAGAGGAGCTTATGACTTTGCCGTATGTAGGAGAGGCGGAAGCTGAAGCGATAATAGACCTGAGAAACAGGATAGGAGTGTACAGTCACGTGTATGAGCTGTTATATGTTGAAGAACTTGAACAAAAAGAGGTTGCAGAAATAATAGAATTTGTAACAGTTAGTAAATAGCAATAAATATAAACGGGCTGATTTAGTGAAAATTGGCAAAATATGATTTTAACCGTTTTGTAACCTTTTGGAAAAGCAGTAGAAAAATATGTGCAATATAACAATAAGGCGGTATTGAAAATGTACAATCTGCTCAAAAAAGATTAAAGAACGATACAAAACATTGACTTTGATAAGAAAATGCGGTATATTTATGATACAAAGTAATTAAGAGTTTGTGTGCATAAAAACGGAAAATGGTTAGTATAAACTGTACTAAAACATACAATGTACACAGAATAAAAACGAAATACATAAGCACTACATCAGAAGGATAAGCAAACCGTGGTCAGACAAGACAACCGAAGGACGTTCGGGGGCGAGCTTATACGGAAGATACATATAATAAGTATTCCGAAGATACGGGAAACGCCCGGATAATTACTTCTTATGAATAAGGTTACAATGGCGAAAGCCTTTAGTAATAAAGTCGAAAGACAAGCGTGAAGCCCGGCGTAAAACGCACTTGAGGTTAAGCTGAGAGAGCACAATCTGTAAGCGAAAAACGTCAGAAAGGCAAAGCGCACAATAAAAATTTATTTAAGCATATTATATTAAAAATATAATATACAATTTTAAGGAGGAAAATTCTCATGAACACACTTAAGAGAACATTAGCATTAATGGCTGCACTCGCAATGACTGCAACAGCATTCGTTGGATGTGGCGAAGAAGAGAAGAAGGATGACAAGACTTCAGCAACTGAGGCTGCTACAGACGCTCCCGAAGAGGAGACAACTGAAGCTCCCACAATCGATCCTTCATCTAAGTCAACAGAGGTTGGCGAAGTAACACTCGGCACAGGCGGCGACACATTTACAGTAGCTGCTTGGAACGCAGACGACGTTCCTTTCATCATTGCTCAGTGGAAGGGTATCGACTTTGAAACAGTTAAGGATCAGCTTGCTAACGACGAAGTAGAAGGCATCAAGTTCATCAACTTCGGTGTAGGCGGCGGCGACGCTCCTGAGAAGTACGACCAGCTTTTCGCAGGCGGCGGAGACCTCGACGTATTCTTTGCTGAGGCTGACTGGGCACTCAGATACATCAACGATGATACAAAGTCAGCTCCTCTTGCAGACCTCGGATTCTCAGATGCTAACTTTGCTGAGATCTACAGCTACACAGACGAAATCGGTAAGGACAAGAACGGCGTTCGTAAGGGCGTTTCATGGCAGGCTGCTACAGGCGGCTTCGTATACAGAGCTGACCTCGCTGAGCAGTACCTCGGCGTTAAGACACCTGCTGAGATGCAGGCTAAGGTTGGCACATGGGATGATTTCGTAGCTGCTGCACAGACAATTTCTGAGCAGTCAGGCGGAAAGACAGCTCTCGCTGACACACTCGGTGGTATGTGGCAGGCATTTGCTTGCGGACGTACACAGCCTTGGGTAGTTGATAACAAGCTCGTTATCGATGACTTCTGCAAGGACTTCGCAGACACAGCTAAGGCTCTTTGGGACTGCGGCGGTATCACAAAGAACAGCCAGTGGTCAGATGAGTGGCAGGCAGCTGGTCAGGATGATTCATGTATGGGTTACTTTGCTTCAACATGGGGCATGGGTGGCTTCGTACTTAACTCAGCTGGTGGTGTTGACGGTGCTACATACGGCAAGTGGGCAGTATGTGAAGGACCTCAGGCATTCTACTGGGGCGGTACTTGGATGCTCGTAACACCTTTCACAGATAACGCTGAAGAGGCACAGGCATTCATCAAGACAGTTACAGTTGACAACGATTCAATGAAGGCATACGCTACAGCTAAGCCTGAGTACGTAAACAACAAGGTTGTAATGCAGGAACTCGTTGATGCTAACACAGTTATGAACGAAGACATTTCAGGCAACTTCGGTGGTCAGAACTACTTCGTAGAGCTCCACGAGAACGCTCAGCAGATCGACTTTGACGGCCTTATCACAGAGTACGACGCAACAGTTAAGACAAACTTTGTTAACGCTGTTAAGGAGCAGTACCTCGATGCAGGCGCTTCATGGGAAGATACTGAGGAAGCATTCAAGGATCTCGTAGCTGAGGCTATCACAACACTTGATTGGGAATAATCTAAATATACAATAATTCAAAAGTGATTTTGATACCTACGGAATGCTTATGCATTCCGTAGGTGTATATTTATTTATCTTATCTTTGAGAGGGTGTGTGTTATGGCGTCGGCAGCACAGAGAAGAATTAAATCTATAAGCTACGCTAAATACGGCTACTTTTTTATTCTGCCGTTTTTTGCTATTTATTTCTTTTTCCAGTTATGGCCGTTAATTAACACATTCATGCTTAGTTTCCATGATAATTCAGGAAATATGGAAGAATTTGTCGGCCTTGACAACTTCAAAGCCGTTTTAATAGGAAGCGATAACCGTGCTATTAAGATGGTACATGAGAGATTTGTACAGTCTCTTATTAACACTGTAATTCTGTGGGTAGGTAACTTTATTCCCCAGATTGCACTTTCACTTTCATTAGCTGTTTGGTTTACAGAAGCTAAGCTTAAAATTCCGGGCAAGGGATTTTTCAAGGTTGTAATGTATCTGCCGAACATCATCACAGCTGCATCAGTTGCAGTACTGTTCCTCCAGCTTTGCGGAGAAGCAGAGAATGTTCCCGGTTCACTCAACCAGTTACTCAGTAAAATGGGTATTGTTGATTTCGATGAGACTTCAGCAAAATATGATACAATTAAATTCATTACTGGTACATGGCAGTCCCGTGGAGTAGTAATGTTTATCCAGACATGGATGTGGTTTGGTAACACAATGATTATGCTCATGTCAGGTATCATGGGTATCAATCCATCACTGTTTGAAGCTGCAAGCATTGACGGTGCAAGCTCAGGACAGGTATTCAGAAAGATTACTCTTCCGCTGTTGAGCCCCATCATGGCTTATACACTTGTAACATCAATGATCGGTGGACTTCAGATGTTCGATATTCCTTATCTCTATCATAAGGATCCTAACAAGGTAAGTGATGACCTCAAGACAGTGGCTGTATATATTTACGAATATTTCCACGACATTGTAGACCCGAAGATGGGTTATGCGGGTGCAACATCAGTAATTCTCTTCTTCATCACACTGTTCCTTGGATGCATTGCATTCTATCTTACACGTGATAAGGACGAAATTGCTAAGAAGAAGCAGCGCAAAAAGAATGCCCAGCAGGCAAAAAGAGAAAATAAACAGTTTGGAGGTCTTTCAATATGAGTAATATGAAATCAGTATATGGATCTTCAAAGGACAATTATTCTTTTAAAATCAAGCTTAAGTCTACAATTCTTTTCATATGGTTTGTAATTCTTACAATCATATGTTTATTACCTATTTACATACTCATTATCAATGCTACAAGAGGCACAGCAGAGGTTGCAAGTGGTATTTCATTTATTCCCGGTTCAAACTTAGCCAAGAATATTGATATCCTTTTCCACGATGTAAACTATAATACAGTTTACAACGTAGCAATCGGTTACAGAAACAGTGCTATTATCACAGGTTTCTCAACTGTATTCACAGTTTTCTTCTCAGCATTGACAGCGTATGGAATTCATGTATATGATTTCAAGCTTAAGGAAATCTCATATACAATTATTCTTCTTGTAATGATGGTTCCTGTACAGGTAACATCTGCCGGATTTGTAAACTTTATGTTAAAGCTCAATCTTACAGATACATACTGGCCTCTCATTCTTCCTGCAATTGCAGCACCTGCTGTAGTATACTTCATGCGTTCATACATGAAGTCCTCGTTCCCCCTCGACATCGTTGAGGCTGCACGAATTGACGGATCAGGCGAGTTCAAGACCTTCCTTACAATCGCACTTCCTATTATGAAGCCCGCTATCGCAGTACAGGCAATCTTTGCTTTCATTGCAAGCTGGAACAACTTCTATACACCGAGCATGGTTCTTATCAGTTCCAAATTCGACCAGAAGACACTTCCTATGATGATTTCTGCAGTACAGGCATCAGATAAGTTTGTTGATTACGGTGCAATTTATCTTGCAATCGCTCTCAGTATTCTTCCTATCGTAATTGTCTACATCCTGCTTTCAAAGTTCATCATTGCCGGTGTTGCACTTGGTGGTGTAAAGGAATAATTATTCAGGAAGTACACACTTCAAAAATAACTGTCGGAGTAATCCGGCAGTTTTTTTATTTTCAGCACAGTTTAAATACTGTGCTTTTTTTGTAATATCGTAACGGTTGTCCGAATAGAATTATAAAAAAGGGGGACAGAGTATGGGAGCAAACAAAAGCATTGAAACAATAGTATCATATCTGCCAATGCCACTCCGGAGCCATATGATGCAGATTTCAGCGGAGGTAAAGGAGCGGATTAATGAGGTTCGAGTACGAGCAAACAGACCTGTTGTACTGGAGACAAAAGAGAGGAAATATTTTCTGAATAAGGAGGGCTCTGTAACTTCAGATATAAATTTAGGTGGAGTTTATGTTTCCGATTTTGTGGAGATTCAAAACATAGTCAAGGCACTAAGCCGTTTTTCTCTACATAGCTGTGAACGAGAGCTTACACAGGGATATTTCACCATAGAAAACGGAATACGAGTTGGAATCGGCGGAGTTTATTCCGAGTCAGAAACAAGCAGACTCAAATACATAAACTCGCTTAATTTCAGAATAAGCCGAGAGGTAAAGGGAAGTGCTGATGGACTTTATAAAAGTCTTTTTTCTCATTCCGTACCAAGTGTACTTGTCTGCGGAGGAGTAAACTCCGGAAAAACAACACTTTTAAGGGATTTATGCAGGCTGACAGGCAACGAGTATAAAACGGCACTAATTGATGAGCGCAATGAGATTTCTGCTGTAGTCAATGGAAAAGCCACTAATGATGTTGGAATACATACTGACATACTATGCGGTTGCAGTCGTGAGACAGGCATAATCAACGCAGTAAGGTCTCTGTCTCCGCAAATAATTATTTGTGATGAAATAGGAGATGAGCGTGACGCTGATGCAATAGTCAGAGCGAAGGGATGCGGAGCCGAATTCATTTCAACTATACACATATTCGACTATGAAGCGTTGAACAGGCGTTACATTTCAAAAAAGCTTCTTGAGCACAACGTTTTTGACTATGCGGTTATACTTGAGGGCGAGCATTCTCCGGGAAAGGTACGGGAAATCAGGAGGCTTAGGCAGTGATAAAACTTATGGGAGTACTATTGATAGTAATAAGCGGAGCAGTCAGCGGAAGCATAGCCTCTATGCGTTTAAAGGAGCAGACCGTAACCGCAAATCTTGTTTACAGTATGATGATCAGGATATCAGTACTGCTCAGATACAATGCTCTGAGTGTATACGAGATAATTTCAACACTGAGAGGAGACAACAGTTTTGCAGAGCTGTCTTTTTTGCAGAATATCCCCACAGAGTATAACGCTGGAGAGGATTTTTCAGCCGAGTGGAGCAAAGCTGTTGAGGAGGATAATACTCTCAGAGACGAGGAAAAAGGCATACTTAAGTCTTTTGGCAATACATTCGGAACAACAGATGTGTCAGGACAGCAGACTCTCATTGAAAAGACTTCTGAGGAGCTGAAGAAAATATGCGAAATCCGCGAAGCAGAGTACAATAAAAAGGGCAGACTATACCGCAGTGTAGGAATTCTTACAGGAGTAATGACAGGAATAGCATTAGTATAACAAAGGAGCAAAAATGGATATTGATCTCATATTTAAAATTGCGGGAACAGGAATAATAGTATCGGTTCTCAATCTTGTATTGAAAAGAGCCGAGCGAGAAGAACAGGCAATGCTCACAACGCTTGCAGGACTTATAGTGGTGCTTGTAGTGATAGTAGATGAAATCGGAGACCTGTTTGAAAAGATAAAAACGGTATTCGGATTATGGTAGAAAGTACAATTACTACGTTGATATTCTGCATATGCGGAGCAATTTTTGCGGTGCTTCTTCGTCAGTATTCAAGAGAGCAGTCAATGCTGACCTCGCTGATAACGTGCATAGGGGTAATGATAGCATTTATCGGTCTTGCCGAGCCTTTTATCAGAGAGGTTGAGGAGCTTTTTTTCAGTGCGGGAATTCCGACTGACTACATAGCATTGATATTCAAAGCGACAGCAGTGTGCATTATCACGCAGATAACCACTGAGCTTTGCCGTGACAGCGGAGAAAACGCAATAGCGTCTGTGGCAGAATTATGGGGCAGAGGTTTGCTTCTGACTATGAGTCTGCCTGTAACAAAAGCCTTGCTTGAGCTAATAAACAATTACATATAGGACGGAAAATAGCATATGAAAAGATTAATAAAAGCTGTAATGTTATCGTTAGTGATAATGGTTGCTGTGATATTCGGAGGATTTTCTGCTTATGCGGAGGAATACGCAGGCGAAAGTACCGCAGAAGTATCCGAAAATATTGACAATGCACTTGAAGAATACGGGATAGAATACAGCTGTAACGATATGGAGTCTCTTACCTTGCCCGGATTTTTCTCTTCTGTCAGAAAGGCGATAGAGGACAGAATCAGAGCTCCACTCAAGCTTTTTGGAGCCATTTTTGCAGTGGTGATTTTTTCATCTCTGACAAAAGTTACAGGCGAGTCACTGCTACGGAGCAATTCCGGAGCAAATCTTTGCAGTTACATAACCATAATAACAGCGGTTACAGCCATAACACCGAGGGTATTTGAAGTTTACGGCAATTCAATGACAGCAGTAGAGCAGACAGGAGGCTTTATGGCGATATTCATACCCTTGTTTGCAGGAATAAGCATAATGTCAGGCGGAGTTTTCTCTGCCGGAGCCTACAATGCAATAACACTTTTTTCGGCAGAGCTGTTGATAGAGCTGTCACGGGAGTTTCTTATGCCATTACTGCTTATAAATTCAGCTCTGTCAGTGGTTGGTAGCATATATTCCGACTACTCACTTGACAGTCTATCAGCTCTTATAAAGAAGGTAGTGACCTGGTTGCTGACAGTAGCAGTAACCTTATTCACAGGATTTATCACACTGAAAACGAAGCTTGGAGCCTCCACCGACAGTTTCACAACAAAAACAGCCAAGTTCGTGATATCAGGATTTGTTCCCGTAGTTGGCAGTGCAGTATCCGACGCATATACAACCGTCAAGGGTAGCTTTGGTGTAATGAAAAGCACAGCTGGCACAGCGGGGATAGTAGCCATACTGCTTTTGCTTATACCGCCTGTTATCGAGGTTTTCGCCTATCGTACAGTAATGTGGGCGGGAAGCACAATAGCAGAGATGTTTTCGGTAAAGCCCGTAGAAAAGCTGTTAAAGGGGATAGACAGCGGACTTGCCATAATAATGAGCGTGCTCATCTGTTTTGGAGTGCTTTTCACAGTAAGCACAGCAGTATTGATGTCCAGCTTCACATAGGAGAAAAGATGGAATGGAAGAGATAAAAACAGCAGTAAAGACAGTATGTATCCTGACAGTATCCATATGTATGACAGAGTATCTTACAAGCTGGACAAGGCTTAAAAACCAGATGAAATACATACTGAACGGGATATTCATACTGATATTTACAGTATTGGTTATAAACACAGTATCGTCAGTACAGTTGCCGTCACTTGAGGATTACGCAGAGATACAGAGCACATATGACAGTAATGAGCTTTACATATCAGAAATTAAAGCTCAGACCGAGGCAAACATCACTCTTGTACTACAACAACAGCTTGACTCATACGGAATAAAATACGAAAATATTGAGACAACAGTTAATATTTCAGAGACAAACAGCATATCTATTAGTAAGGTTACGGTAACTGCAGAGGATTACAAATCAGCAGAAAGGATAATCAAAAACAGTCTTGGAGAAGAAACGGAGGTAATAAATGGAGATAATAAAGATATTCAAAGGGCTGAGCAAGGATAAAAGAGCAGTAACAGCAGTAACCCTACTTGGAATATCGGGCTTAGGACTGATAATGCTGTCGTCGCTGATCCCTGAAAAGAGTGACAGTAAGTCTTCTTCTGAAAAGGGAGAGTCAGGATATACAGCAGAAGAATATCGTGAAGAGACAGAAAAGCGTCTTGAAAGCTTTATAGAAAAAATAGAGGGAGTAGGTGAAGCAGAGGTTTATCTTACCATAGCAGGAGAGGAAAAATACGAATATGCCACAGAGGGAAGAACGATAAAGGCAGAAAACAAGACTGAGGAGGAGCACAGCTATGTAATGACAGGAGCAAGCGGTAATAAAACGGCACTTGTAGAAACGGTAAATTTCCCTGAAATATCGGGAGCAGTAGTAGTCTGTACAGGAGGAAACAGTCCGCTTGTACAGGAAACGGTATATGAAGCAGTATCGACAGCCCTTGGGATACCGACGGGCAGAATATACGTAACAAAACTCAGATAAAGGAGCATAACATATGAAAAAGCCAACAATCATAATCGGAAAGAAGCAGATAATAATGACTTGTCTTACAGCAATGCTTGCCCTTGCTGTGTACATAAATTATGTAACAGCGCCTGAAATTCCCGAAGCAGACTCTGCGACGGTGTCTGAAACAGCAAATGGCGACAGTATTAACTACGGAGAAACAGAGCTTGTAAACGGAGAGCTTACAGCAGATACAGCAACAGATTACTTTGCCCAGGCGCGTCTTGACAAGATGAACAATCGTGACGAAGCGGTGCAGACCTTGCAGTCTATAATCGGCGGAGGAGACCTTACAGAAGATGAGATGGTAACAAATGCTCTTGATGCAGTAGAGGTATCAAAACTGATTGAGAGCGAGGGAACGATCGAGTCATTGATCAAAGCACAGGGCTATGCAGACTGTGTAGCGTATCTTGACGGAGAGAGTGCAAAGGTAGTAGTAAAGACAGAAGGGCTTGACAAAGCGCAGGCAGCATCGATCAAGGAGATAATTCTTGGTGAATCCGAGGTATCCGTAGAAAATATAAGAATTTTTGAAGTAAAATAGTTGAACAGCAATAACTTTTATGGTATAATATAAAGGGAATGTGTAAAAACTTATTGTTAAAATATACACCTAAATTCCTGACCATAGGAGGTAAAAAATGAAAGGAACGAATACACCTGCACAGAGCAGACTTAAAATATCAGAAGATGTAATAATAACAGTAGCAAGACTTGCCGCCCTTGATGTAAAGGGCGTAGCAGGTCTTAGCAAGGAAATAAATATATTCAGTAAGCTGAAAGGCAACGGACCGATAACAGTAAATGTTATGGGCGATGTAGTTGAAATCAACGTCAGCATATCAGTAAATTACGGAGCAAAAGCCAGCCAGGTAGCTCAGGAAGTGCAGACTGCCGTAAAGGAAAATGTACAGAATATGGCAGGCATAACCGTAGCAAGAGTAAATGTAACGGTAGAAAAAATTAATTTTGAATAAGACAGGTGAAAAAAATGACAAGACGTGAAATAAGAGACAGTGCGTTCAAGCTTGTGTTTGAGCAGCTTCTGCGAGATGATAATATAGAAGAGCTCTATGAGATAGCTGAAGAGGTTGATGAAATAACAGTCAACGAAGAGGTAAAAAAGCTTGTAGAGGGCACAATTGAGCATCGTGAAGAGCTTGACGGAATAATCTCTAAGTACAGCAAGTCAAGAAGCATATCAAGAATATCAAAGCTTAATTTAGCAATACTTAGAATAGCATTATTTGAAGCTAAATACGATGACAACACACCTGTAAATGCAGCAATCAGTGAAGCTATAAGACTTTCAATGACATATACCTATCAGGAGGATACTGCGTTTATAAACGGAGTACTGGGAGCATTCTCAAGAGAAAACGGCGGAGAAACAGCAGATGCCTGATTATCTTGGAATTGACACAAGCAACTATACAACTTCGTCAGCAGTATACAGAAGCGAGGAAAACAGGGTAATCCAGAGCAATAAGCTTTTGCCGGTAAAGGAAGGCGAGCTTGGTCTGAGACAGAGCGACGCTGTATTTCACCATACACAACAACTGCCTGAGATGATAGAAAAGCTGTTTGAAAGTGAAAGCGGAATCAATCTATCAGCGGTATCGGTATCGGTAAGACCGAGGAATATCGAAGGCTCATATATGCCGTGCTTTACAAGCGGAGAAGCGGTTGCACGCTCTATATCGGCAGTAAACAGACTTCCGCTGTATAAAACCTCGCATCAGGTGGGACATATGCTTTCCGCACTTTATTCAGCAGAAAAGCTTGAGCTTATAAATGAAAGGTTTATAGCCTTTCACGTAAGCGGAGGCACTACAGATTGCCTGTTGTGCGAGCCTGATGAAGAGGAAGTAATAAAGGTTACAGAAATCGGAACCTCACTTGATCTGAAAGCGGGACAGGCTGTTGACAGAGTAGGAGTAATGCTTGGGCTGAAATTTCCCTGCGGAGCAGAACTTGAAAAGCTTGCGTCAAAAGCGACAAAGCGGATAAAAATAAAGCCTGTTCTGAAAGGAAACAACTGTTGTCTTTCGGGTATAGAAAACCAGTGCAGAAGACTGCTTGAAACGGGAGAGACTCCTGAGAACATTGCAGGGTACTGTATAGATTTTATCACAGAGACAATAAGTATGATGACAGCAAAAGCGTTGGAGAATTGCGGTGAACTTCCGCTTATATATGCAGGCGGAGTAATGTCTGATAAAATAATCAGTGAAGAGATTATTTCCCGCTATAAAAACGCATATTTTGCAAAGCCCGAATATTCGTGTGATAATGCATCGGGAACAGCGATATACGGATATATAAAACACAAAAAACAGGAGAGCAGTAAATGCCTGTATTAACGGTATCACAGATAAACAGATATTTATCCTTCCGCTTAAAGGAAGATAAAAACATACAGGGAATAATGGTAAAGGGCGAGATATCCGATTATGTAAGGAATTATCGTTCGGGACACGTTTATTTTACTCTGAAGGATAAAGAAAGCTCGCTGAAGGCAGTAATGTTTTCATCATCAGCGTCAAGACTTAAATTCGAACCCGAAGACGGAATGTCAGTAATATTATCGGGAAGCATAGCAGTATACGAGCGTGACGGAGTATATCAGATTTACGTCAACGACATTCACCCTGACGGAGCGGGAGTAGCAAGTGTTGCCCTTAATCAGCTTAAGGAAAAGCTGAAAAAAGCCGGATTGTTTGATCAGGCGCACAAGCGTTCACTTCCTGAATCGCCTAAAAAAATCGGAGCAGTAACATCGCTCAGCGGTGCAGCAATAAGGGATATAATAAACGTTTTGAAAAGAAGATATCCTCTTGCAGAGCTTTACGCAGTAAATGCAACAGTACAGGGAGAAAACGCTCCTGACTCAATATGCAGAGGCATAGCAGAAGCAGAAAAAGCGGGCTGTGAAGTAATAATCGTAGGCAGAGGCGGAGGCTCAGCAGAGGATCTCAGTGCCTTTAATACTGAAAAGGTAGCCTATGGAATTTATAATTGCAGAGTGCCTGTAATTTCGGCAGTAGGACACGAAACCAACTTTACAATAGCAGATCTAACAGCGGATATGCGTGCACCTACGCCCTCAGCAGCGGCAGAGCTTGCAGTACCATCAATTGAGAATATTTCCGAAAGGCTGAATATTCTTGAAAGAAGAATGAAAAATGCGGTAAACAATTATACCGACAGGCAGACTGACCGTTTTATACTGCTCAACAGCAGACTTCTCAGACAGTCGCCTTCAAACAGACTGAGGCTTAATGAAGAAAGGCTTTTATCTCTTGAATTGAGAAATAAAAGAGCGTTTGAAGGATATATTTCCCGAATGGAAATGAAGCTTAATGAGCGTATATCCCGTCTTGAGCTTCTCAGTCCATTAAAAATAATGTCAAGAGGATACTCTCTTGTGTATAAAGGAGAGAGTCTTGTAAGAAGTGCAGAAGAGCTTGAAAAGGGAGACAGAATACGCATAAGGCTTTCTGAAGGAGAAGCGGAAGCAAAAATAACAAATATAAGCCGATAAACGGAGAAATATATGAAAAAAGAAGCAACATTTGAAGAAAATATGAAAAAGCTCGGAGAAATAGTTACTGAGCTTGAAAAGGGCGAAATACCTCTTGAAAAAGCTGTAGAGCTTTACGGTGAGGGTATAAAGCTTTCTGCACAGTGTAAGACTCAGCTTGCTGATGCACAGCTGAAAATCACAGAAAAGGGTGCAGAAAACTCTTCTGACGGAGGAATGGAATAATGAGTGCTGAATTCAATAAAAAGCTTGAGGAATATATAGCATACACTGAGGAAAACTTAAAAAGCTACAACAGCATAACAAGTGAAAACGAGACGCATAAAAGGCTGATAGACGCAATGAACTATTCACTTGAAGCAGGGGGAAAAAGAATACGTCCCGTGCTTGTGTATGCATTCTGCGAAATGCTTGGCGGAGTGCTTGAAAAGGCAAAAGCTCCCGCAAGCGCAATAGAAATGATACATACTTTTTCTCTGATACACGATGACCTGCCCGCAATGGACGATGATGATTTCCGCAGAGGAAAGCCCTCGTGCCATAAGGCATACGGCGAAGCTCTTGCAATACTTGCAGGAGACGCATTATCAGTACTTCCCTTTGAGATAATAGCAAATGATGATGCCCTCAGCTCAGAGCAGAAAGTAAGAATAATCTCCTGTCTTGCAAAAGCCGTAGGAAGAGACGGAATGATAGGCGGACAGGTAATAGATATGGAAAACGAAACCCGTGACGACGTAGACGAAGCAAACCTGCGCAATATGTACCGCAACAAAACAGGACAGCTTATAGCAGTATCCTGTGCAATGGGAGGTATCTGTGCCGGAGCAGACGACAAAACTATAGAAACAGCTTCGGAATATGCCTATAAATTAGGACTTGCATTCCAGATAATAGACGATATACTTGATGTTACAAGTACCGCACAGGAGCTTGGCAAGCCCATAGGAAGCGACGCACAGGAAAACAAAACAACATTTGTTACATTATACGGAGTTGAAAAAGCTCAGGAAATAGCGAAAAAAATTACAGAAGAGGCAATGGAGCTTCTCAACAGATTTGAAAATAACAATTTTCTTATTGAGCTTACAGAAATGCTTCTCAAGCGTAAAAATTAGTTTGAATTAAAGGAGAAGCAGATAAGATAAATCTGCGAAGTAAAAAATGAAGGAAAATAATAACATAGATGACAGAATAAAGCTTTCGGAAATAAAACTTCCTGAAGAGCTTAAAAATCTGTCGCATACACAGTGCAATGCGTTATGCAAGGAATTAAGAAGAATACTCATAACGACAGTATCAAAGACAGGCGGACACCTATCGTCAAATCTTGGTGTTGTAGAGCTTACACTTGCACTTCACAGAAATTTCAATTCACCTGAAGATAAAATCGTTTGGGACGTAGGACATCAGTCTTACGTGCACAAGCTTCTTACAGGAAGAGCAGACCTTTTTCCTACATTGAGACAGGAAAACGGTATTTCGGGATTTCCCAAGCCCTCAGAGTCAGAGCACGATTCATTTATCAGTGGACACAGCAGTACATCAGTATCGGTAGCCTGAAATAGCAGAGGCAATGA
>SVNM01000003.1 GCA_015066875.1 Ruminococcus sp. | reverse complement strand
ATATTTATAGGAATATGAACTGAAAGCGGGTGAGTTTTTATGTCTGAGAGGATAGTTGTCTGCGATAATACTTCTTATTACGGCAGACTTTTTTCACGTTATCTTGAGAAAAAAACTGATATAAAATATTTCAGACATAAGGATTACCGATGTCTTGTAAATGAAATAAAAAGCGAACCGCCCGAAACAGTGATTATTTTTTCAGGCAGTATTTCAGATAAAGAGCGGTTGCTCATAAGCGGAATAAAAAAGACAAGCGAGCAGGCAAGGATTATAGTCTGCACTAATGTTACAGGCGGAAATTCTGCACAGCTTCTTGTGAATATATCTGCTGACTATATAATAGGTATGCCCATTGGTATTCAGGAGCTTTACAGGCTGATATCAGGAATGCTTGGTTTTGACAGTGAATACCGTCTTGAAAGCGAAATAGAGTTCTTTCTGAAATTCAAAGGCTTCACAGTAAAAAATGCGGGCTTTAAATATCTATGCACAGGTATTCTGCTGTGCCTGACAGATTACACTCTCCTTGACAGTCTCAACAGCAGACTTTATCCGCTTATTGCTGAAAAAAACATAACAACTTCATCGGGAGTAGAAATGACTCTGCGAAGGACAGCAGGTGAAAAAGCTCTTACAAACTACGAGCTCTTATGCAGTCTGACAGACTCGTTTGCTTCACGCTACAGGCTTTTTAATAAAAAATAACAGCCACTTTCCATAAAACAGGGAAGTGGCTGAATTTTTGCAAATCAGAACAAAGTGCTTTTAAATTCTGCAACACGTGCTTTATCGCCGTGACAGTCTATCTCGATCATTTCTCTTGAAAGAAGCCACTTGATAGCTCCGAAAAGGAAAACATAGGCAAAGGCATTTGTGATAATACTGAAATAAATTCTTATTCCCAGAATATTGCCAAGCATACCGCCCAGCATAATTCCGATTGCTACTGTAATGACAACCTCAAAGGGAACCTTTCCGGGATCAAGCGAAAGGAATGAGAAGCATACCAGTGCTGAAAAAACCGCGTGAAGTATTGCCAGAGTAAGCGAATAGGGCTTATAGAAGCTTAAATACTGAGAGTTAAGCTCCATAATCATCAGCACAAGCTCCACCGCAATATAAATTGGAAAGCCTATCTTGATCCATTTTCTCATTCTTACAGCTCTGCCGATATTGATAATCGCAATCAGCAGGCAGATAAATCCAAGAGCTTCACAAATGTAGGCAACAGCCTCCATAAATGGCATCATAATGCTGTATGGATCATAGGTTTTGTAGTAGATGTAGCAGACTATTCCGAAAAGAATAAAGAACAGATTGCCTGCAAGTCCCAGAGTAAGACCTCTTGACAGCTTTTCGTGCATAACAGCTCCTTATCCGAGAGCCTTAAGTGCTCTCTGACCGATATCTTTTCTGTAGTGTGCACCTTCAAATGATATTTTATTTACACCCTCATAAGCTGTATCAAGAGCATTCTGAAGTGTATCGCCCTTAGCGGTAACACCGATAACGCGTCCGCCGTTTGTGAGGAACTTTCCGTCATCTGAGAGCTTTGTACCTGCATGGTAAACAAAACAGCCCTCAACCTGTCCCTTTTCGTCAAAGCCGTTCATTTCGATACCCTTGGGATAGCTTTCGGGATAGCCTCCGCTTGCCATAACAACGCAGGCACAGCTTCCCTTATGCCACTTGATGTCAAGCTTATCGAGCTCGTGATTGTATATAGCCTCAAAAATTTCGTAAAGGTCAGCGTCAAGCATAGGAAGAACAACCTGAGTTTCGGGATCGCCGAAACGGCAGTTATACTCAATAACCTTAGGTCCCTTGGGAGTAAGCATAAGTCCGAAATAGAGACAGCCCTCGAAGGTACGACCTTCAGCGTTCATAGCGTTCATTGTGGGGATAAAGATAGTCTCCATACACTGCTTTGCGATGTCCTCAGAGTAGTAGGGGTTAGGTGAAACAGTACCCATACCACCTGTGTTGAGTCCCTCATCACCGTCAAGAGCACGCTTGTGGTCCATTGAAGAAATCATAGGAACCATAGTTTTTCCGTCTGTGAATGAAAGAACAGAAACCTCAGGACCTGTGAGGAACTCCTCAATAACGATACGTGCAGAGCTCTTGCCGAATTTCAGCTCGTCGATCATATCGTGAACAGCCTGTACAGCCTCCTCCTCATTCTGAGCGATGATAACGCCCTTTCCCAGAGCAAGACCGTCAGCCTTGATAACAGCGGGATAGCTGTTCTGTTCCTTAAGGTAAGCGATAGCCTTATCGCTTTCTGTGAAAACCTCATAGAAGGCTGTGGGGATATTGTATTTTTTCATAAGCTCCTTGGAGAAAACCTTAGAGCCTTCAATAATTGCAGAATTCGCCTTAGGTCCGAAGGTCATAAAGCCCTCAGCCTGCAGAGCGTCAACCATTCCGAGAACAAGCGGATCATCGGGAGCAACTACAACCATATCGGGTTTAAGCTCCTTAGCGAGAGCAACAACGCCTTCAACATCGGTGGCGCCTACATTAAAGCACTCTGCGTATTTTGATATACCGCCGTTTCCGGGAGTACAGTAGATTTTGCCGACGTGACTGCTTTCAGCGAGCTTCATAATGATAGCGTGCTCACGACCGCCACCGCCGACTACTAATATGTTTTTCATGGGGGATAGACCTCCTTTATGTTGTGTATATACATTTTGTAGGGGACGACAGTTTCATCGTCCCATTAATAATTATCAATCACGGACACAGCACGCTGTGTCCCTACGATTAGTTTTCTCTTGTGTACAATTCGATTCCGAAAAGCTTGAATGAAGCTGTTTCAGGCTCTTTATTGCTGAGCTTCATTTCATTATAGAAGGTGTAGTCAAAGCTGTAGCCCAAGCCTGTTTTTTCACGCCACTCATAACATCTACAACCGGTGCTGTAAATGCAGACAAGCGGTTCGATATAGCTGTCTTAGGCAGTAAATCGCACGAAATCAACTCCTATGAGCAAAACCCATAACGAGATTATGCCGATAAAAATCTTCAGAGCTATTTTTTTCTTAGGCTTTTTTGTCTCTTCCATAACGTCACCAACTCTTGTAGGGGACGATGACCACGTCGTCCCGATTATCTGTATGTTATATGAGGGCGGATAATATCCGCCCCATATATTTATCAGTGGTGGAAAAGTCTGATACCTGTAAATGCCATAGCGATACCATACTTATTGCAGGTCTCGATAACATTATCATCACGGATAGAACCGCCGGGCTCAGCGATATATGAAACACCGCTCTTCTTAGCGCGCTCGATATTGTCGCCGAAGGGGAAGAAAGCGTCTGAGCCGAGGCATACGTCTGTATTCTTTGCAAGCCAGGCCTTCTTTTCCTCAGCAGTGAAAACAGCGGGCTTAACCTTGAAAATTCTCTGCCACTCGCCCTCACGGAGAACGTCCTCATACTCATCGCCTATGTAAACATCGATAGCGTTATCGCGGTCTGCACGGCGGATATCGTCAACAAACTGAAGTCCTATAACCTGAGGAGACTGTCTAAGCCACCAGTTATCAGCCTTCTGTCCTGCAAGACGAGTACAGTGAATTCTTGACTGCTGTCCTGCACCGATACCGATAGCCTGACCGTCCTTGACATAGCAAACAGAGTTAGACTGTGTATACTTAAGAGTAATAAGTGAGATAAGGAGATCGTCCTTCTTATCATCGGGGATATCCTTGTTATCAGTTACGATATTTGAAAGAAGCTCGCGGTTGATATCGAGCTCATTGCGTCCCTGTTCAAAGGAAACGCCGTAAACCTGTTTTGTCTCGATGGGAGCCGGCTTGTAGTTTTCATCGATCTTGAGCACGCAGTAAGTGCCCTTTCTCTTTGACTTGAGGATTTCAAGAGCCTCGTCATCGTAATCGGGAGCAATAACACCGTCAGAAACCTCACGCTGGATCATCTTAGCAGTGCAAACGTCAACCTTATCGGAAAGAGCGATAAAGTCGCCGTAAGAGGACATTCTGTCAGCGCCTCTTGCTCTTGCGTAAGCGGAAGCAAGGGGAGTAAGCTCGCCCAGATCGTCAACCCAGTAGATTTTCTTAAGATCATCTGAAAGAGGTCTGCCGATAGCAGCGCCTGCGGGAGAAACGTGCTTGAATGAAGTAGCTGCGCACATACCTGTAGCAGCCTTAAGCTCCTTAACCAGCTGCCAGCCATTGAAAGCATCGAGAAGGTTGATATAGCCGGGCTTTCCGCAGAGAACCTCGATAGGAAGCTCGCTTCCGTCAGCCATATAAACTCTTGAAGGCTTCTGATTGGGGTTACAGCCGTATTTTAACTGCATTTCATTTGACATAGTAATGTCCTCCTTTTTATAATTCGAAAATGTTATTTTAACTCTTCATATTCGGTTTCTGTAATTGTTACAACATTGTCATATGTTGAATTATAGCTTTTATAATACACAACGCGTCCTTTTTCATCATACTTCCTTTCCTCAGTAACAGTACCTTCAATATGGTCAGGAGTATCCATTTCGGTTTTGACGAAAAGAGTTGGTTCATCGCAATCAGCTTCATAAGAATATTCAAGCTTTTCGCAATAATTGTAATATGACTTGTCGTGTTCGGTAAAATACTCTTCTGATGTCAACAGTCGGTTTTTATCATCATAAGTAAGGACAAATGAGGAAATGGGCTGTTGGTTGTCGCCAAAGTAAAAATAATCATATGATAGAATATTGCCGTTGCTGTCGTAGTGTATATTACGTAATTCCCGAACCCAGGGTTCTTTTAATGTATCATTTTCAAAAATATCATATGACGCAAGGCAACTTAAAATTATGTTTTCGTATTCATCATATTCCGTATAATTACGTTCCCTGAGATTTCCTTCAGCGGTTTTTCTTTCAGACACTACAATTTTACCATTATCATAATACTGATACTTTGTAACGTATTCGCTGTTTTCATCAATATAATACTCTGTGATTTTATTGCCGTTTTCATCATACTCGTATTTATAATTGTATACAGCATAGAAATTCCCGCCATCTGTTGATTCCAGTCTGAGCAGTTCATTATCATATTCATCGCAGTAAATTTCATAATTTTTTATAGTTTTGATATTCTGATAGTCTGTTGAAAAATATGATATACTTTTTTTGACTACAGCTGTTTCGGGAATTTCAGAGGAAAGACAGCCGTCACTGAACTGAACATCATCATAATTGAACTTAAAAGATGCGATCAGATCGTAATAATCATCTGTACTTTTTTCCGGCGGTCCGGATCTGGTCACAGTTATTTCAGATGTTGACACACCGGCAGAAGAATCTTTGTCTGTTTTACAAGCAACAAGCGAGAAAAGCATTGTCGTTGCAATTAATATAGCATATATTCTTTTCATCGGAAAAGCATTACTTATTCTTATTAACGATTCTTGTCTCCTCAGTACCGTCCTCAAGGTTCACGTAGCGAACAAAGAGAGAAACCTTGTTATCCTCGTTGAGATTGCTCCAGAGCATATCTGTAAACTCGTCGATATTGCCTGAAATACCGATAAGCTTAGGCTCGCCCTCAAAGCTGGGAAGGGGATTTCCGTCGCCCATATAGGTATGAATGAAGTGTCCCTCACCCTTGAGAGGATTTGTGTATGTAAAGGTATGTCTCTGGCATGAATCGGGGTTGCCGTTTGCGCTCTTGAGGATAGACATAGCATAGTTGAAGCCGTCCTCTTCAAAGCGGAGGATACCTGAAATTCGGGGAGTATAGTTAGGAGCATCGTCCTCAAACTCACGAGTACGAAGAGCCTGTTCAAAAGTAAACTGCTTATCCATAAGGTCATAGATAGTATCGGTCTGGTCGCCGTTAGTAACGATGAGCTTATTGCCGAGAACTCTTACGGGAGCATAGATAATAAGGTGGGGATCGGTAAGCAGACTGGGATCGAAAGCCTCAGTACGCAGACCGTTTCCGTCGCGAGTGAAAACGCGGTTACGGCTGTTAACGCTTCTGCCCATAATGAAGTAAGCAGTTACAGCTGAAAGGCCGTCATCAGACTTACCGATGATAATGCCTCTGCCGGGGTAGTCGTTGGAGCTGAGCTCCTTAGCGATATCAAGTTTGATCATAATAATTACTCCTCTCGGATATTTGTTTTATAGTAATTTGTCAGGGGACGATATTGTCTCTGCACAGTTTTTACTCTTTGATTACAGCCTTTCCGTCGATGACCTCAATTTTGTCCTGACAGAAAAGTGAAACAGATTCAGGAAGGATTTTCCACTCTGCCTGTTCCATAATACGTCGCTGGAGTGTTTCGGGAGTATCTCCGTTTTCAACAGCAACAGCCTTCTGCATAATGATAGGACCGCCGTCGCAGACCTCAGTAACAAAGTGAACGGTAGCACCTGAAAGCTTAACGCCCTTAGCAAGAGCCTCTTCGTGAACGTGTAGTCCGTAGAAGCCTTTTCCGCAGAATGAGGGGATAAGCGCAGGGTGAACATTCATCATTTTATAGGGGAAGGCCTTGACAATCTGCTCATCGAGGATAGTCATAAAGCCTGCATAAACAACGAGATCAGCCTTAACCTCAATGAGAGCGTCGGTAACAGCCTTTGTATAGGAAGCAACGTCAGCGTACTCTTTACGGGGGATAATTCTTGTTGCAATGCCGTTATTTTCAGCTCTTTTCAGAGCATAAGCCTCGGGGTTAGAGGATATAACGCAGGTAATCTTACCGCCCTTGATGACGCCTGATTTTTCAGCATCGATAAGAGCCTGTAAATTAGTACCTCCGCCTGATACGAGAACAGCTATGTTTTTCATATGAAAAACCTCCTGTGGAAATTTTACAGAGGAAACTGAGCATTTCCCTGAACGATAACGGAATCATCGGTCTGAAGGGGGATATCCTTATCGATGATGACCTGACCGTAAATATCGGTAATACGGAAAGTAAAGGGACCTGCGCCCATATCCATACTTTCAAAGTAGTTGTACTGACGGCGCGGGATTTCCACAAACTCTCCGTTTTCATTAAGATATTCAAGCTTTGTAATGGGATAGCGGTGATTTCTCACCTGAACACCGCACCAGTACTGAGTAGTGCCCTCCTTGAACTTATAGCACACGGGAGCATTTTCAGCGCTGTCAAGGGGAATGATTCTCCACGAAACGGGAACCCTGCCTTTTTCTGCGGGAGCAATCAGCGGGAAAGCGTCAACATACAGGTCAAGGTCGCCCTTTTTACCTTCGGGTAGAAGGTCTGTAACAAGCATATTGATTGTACCCAGCTCGCCTGTTACCTCGATATAGGCACCTGCCAGCTGAGCGTTGTTATAGTCCTCAAGGTTCATGGCAACGATCCAGTAATCCTCTTTTGAAATGGGGTCCAGCATAGCACAGCCACCCTCATAGCCACCGCCGTAGTAGGTGCCGTCGCCTGTATGGACAGTGCCCTTAGGCTCAAGAATACATGACTCATCTATTGTGTAATCCGAGTCATAAGAGCCACCTGTACTGATTTCAAGACCAAGAAGGAAATCGCGCAGAGTACCGAGCTCCTCAGCGGAAGAGGCGTCACTCTCCACAGACTGTCTCAGAGCAACAAGGTCAAGGCAATCGGTAACTCCGTCAGAGTTATAATCGTATGTATTGCCGGCAGAAAGGGCATACTGTGACGAAAGTGAGAAAACCACAGCCGAAGCTGTAAGTGAAGCGATAATTTTTTTCATAATATAATAATGTGTGATTTCACATATTGAAGTGACTCCATATAAGAGCGTATCCGATAAGCAAAAGAGGCACTGCAACGATAAATTTGTAGATAACCTCTCTTACACGGAAGGCTCTTTTCGAGCCATAACGGCAATCTGTTGGATTTTCGGGGTTATAGTGCACATCAAGTGCAGTACCGTGTTCAAAGCTTCGTTTATAGTCACGGTAAACGGGAGAAATCTTCAGCGTAAAGGGGAGCATTGACGTAATCCACTCGCCCTTGTCCGTCATATATTTCACATAGGGAGCGTACTCTCTGGTAACGATAACAGGGATAAAATTCACAGAAGCCGAAGCAAGTCTGCTTTCAAATCCTGTTACGTATCCTTCAGCGGAAGCGAAGCTATCGTCAAAGGATATACGTTTTCTGCACTGAAGCACACCTATTATAATAAGGAGAACACCAAGCAGTGCAGAAACAATACCCGAAATAATCAGAAGATACATCTTAGCAGATGATAACGCCCTCTTCAGACTCAACAAGCTCACCGAGAACGTAAGCCTGCTCGCCTGCCTCAGTAAGAGCAGAGATAGCCTTGTCAGCGTCGTTCTTATCAACAGCAACGATCATACCAACGCCCATATTGAATGTATTGAACATATCACGCTCAGGAATATTGCCTGTTCTTGCGATAAGGTCGAAGATAGGAAGAACCTGTACAGCGTTTCTTTCGATTTTAGCTGAAAGATTCTTGGGAAGTGAACGTGGGATATTCTCATAGAAGCCACCGCCTGTGATATGAGAAACAGCCTTTACCTGAACCTTGTCGATGAGGTTCATAATAGCCTTAACGTAGATTCTTGTAGGAGTAAGCAGACATTCACCGAGAGTTGTACCAAGATCTGAGAAATGTCTTGCAAGGTTCTGCTCGTTAACAGTGAAAACGTTTCTTACGAGAGAGAAGCCGTTTGAGTGAACACCGCTTGACTTGATAGCGATGAGAACGTCGCCGGCCTTCTGAGTATCGGGCTGAAGGATCTTGTCCTTATCAACAACGCCTACTGAGAAGCCTGCGAGGTCATACTCGTCCTCAGGCATAAGACCGGGGTGCTCAGCAGTTTCACCGCCGATAAGAGCACAGCCAGCCTGAACACAGCCCTCAGCAACACCTGAAACGATATCAGCAATCTTTTCGGGAACGTTCTTTCCGCAAGCGATATAGTCGAGGAAGAACTGGGGCTTAGCACCACAGCAGATGATATCGTTAACGCACATAGCAACGCAGTCGATACCAACGGTATTGTGCTTATCCATAATAAAAGCGATCTTGATCTTAGTACCAACGCCGTCTGTACCTGAAACGAGAACGGGCTTGCTGATGCCTGTAAGGTCGAGCTCATAGAGCCCGCCGAAACCGCCTATACCTGAAAGAGCACCTGCAGTCATAGTCTTGGCGATGTGAGCCTTCATAAGCTCAACTGATTTATAGCCGGCAGTAACGTCAACGCCTGCCTTTTTGTAACTTTCAGAGAAACTGTTGTTCATATTGATAACCTCCGTAAATGGATTTTATTTATGTTTTATTGCAAAGACAGCAAAGCTTAGCATCAGCCTTTGCCGTTCCAGCAGTATGTGCAGAGCTTATCTTCGGGAAGTCCGATAGCTCTTACCGTACCCTCAAGAGTCTGGAATTCAAGAGTAGTAAGGTTAAGGCGACGGCAGATTTCATCTCTGAGGAATTTGCCTCGCTCTGTAGCAGAGTTGCTGTACTCCTGAATATATTTAACGCCCTCAGCGCCTTCATTTTCGTTGATAATCTGTCTTGCGATGAGTTCAAGCTCAGACTTACTGCTTGAGAAGTTGAGGTATCTGCATCCGTACATAATAGGCGGACAGGCAGAACGCATATGCACTTCCTTAGCGCCGTTGGCATAAAGGAACTCAACTGTTTCGCGCATCTGGGTACCTCTTACGATACTGTCGTCAACGAAGAGGAGCTTTTTGCCTTCGATAAGCTCGTGAACGGGAATGAGCTTCATTTTCGCAACATGATTTCTCATTTCCTGAGTCTGAGGCATAAAGCTTCTCGGCCATGTGGGAGTATACTTGATGAAAGGTCTTGCAAAGGGAATACCGCTTCTGTTGGCATAGCCTATAGCGTGGGGAACGCCTGAATCGGGGATACCGCAGATATAATCCACATCGGGAAGTCTGCCTGCGTTAATATCGTTTTCGGCGAGAATTTCGCCGTTTCTTGTACGCATAACTTCCACATTCACATTTTCGTAAACGGCATTGGGATATCCATAATATGTCCACAGGAAGGAACATATCTTCATTTCGTCCCTGCCCTCAGCCAGCGTTTCACAGCCCTTTGAGGTAATACGTACTATTTCACCTGGCTTAAGCTCTTTAAAGGTATCATAGCCCAGCTTCTGGAAAGCGAAATCCTCAAGAGAAAGGCAATAGCCGTCATCGCGCTTGCCGACAACAATAGGAAGGCGTCCTTTTTTATCACGGGAAGCGATAATCTCATTTTTGGTGAGAATAATGAGAGTTACTGTGCCGTTTATTTTATCCTGAGCATACTTTATACCCTCAGCAAAGCTTTCCTTCTGAGCGATAAGAGCGCCGATAAGCGAGCCTGAATTGATAGCTCCGCTACTCATTACCTCAAAGTTGTCACAGCCGTATTCAAAGAGTTCATCAGCAAGCTCTTCCGCGTTGTTGATGATACCCACAGTACATATGGCATAAACGCCGAGTTTTGATCTTACGAGAATAGGCTGGGGATCTGTATCACTGATACAGCCGATACAGAGTTTACCCTTCATAGAAACAGCGTCCTTTTCGAATTTTGTTCTGAAGGGCGAGTTTTCGATACTGTGGATACATCTCTGAAAGCCCAGCGTATCGGAATAAGCGGTCATACCGCCTCTTCTTGTACCTAAATGTGAATGATAGTCGGTTCCGAAGAAAACGTCTGTAACGCAGTCGTTTTCGGAAGCTACTCCGAAGAATCCGCCCATAGTAGTTCAATCTCCGTTTCTGCCGTCGGGATAGGGGAAAACGGCGTACTCTTCCGACGGCGTGGAAGAGTGCCGTAAACATTTATGCGGTTATGTAATCGGAGAAAGAAGGGGGATTATTCACCCATAAGTCTCTTCATAATTTCAGCGTAAGCCTCTTCAACGCCACCCATATCACGACGGAAGCGGTCCTTATCGAGCTTTTCGTGAGTAGTGCTGTCCCAGAAACGGCATGTATCGGGAGAGATCTCGTCAGCGAGGATAATAGTACCGTCTGAAGTTCTGCCGAATTCGATCTTGAAGTCGATAAGGTCGATGTTGAGCTCCTTGAAGAACTTGAGCATAAACTCATTAACCTTGAAAGCGTACTTGGTGATAGTGTCGATCTCTTCCTGAGTAGCGAGACCTAAACCGAGAGCATAGTAATCGTTGATAAAGGGATCGCCGAGATCGTCGTTCTTGTAGCTGAATTCAAGAGTAGGCTGTTTAAGGGGAGTACCCTCTTCGATACCGAGCTTCTTTGAGAAGCTACCTGCAGCAACGTTTCTTACGATAACTTCGAGGGGAACGATAGAAACCTTCTTAACGATAGTTTCGCGGTCGCTGATCTCTTCAACGAGGTGAGTGGGAACGCCCTCTTTTTCGAGCATCTTGAACATAAAGTTAGTCATTCTGTTGTTGATAACGCCCTTGCCTGAGATTGTGCCCTTCTTTTCGCCGTTGAAAGCTGTAGCGTCGTCCTTGTAGTCAACAATTACGAGATCGGGATCATTTGTAGCGTAAACCTTCTTAGCCTTGCCCTCATAGAGCTGTTCCATTTTAACTATATTTGCCATTTTAAATTCCTCCTGAGAAATTATGATTATATTTGAGTCCTTGCGGACAAATTTAAGCGATAATGAGATTTAATAAATCCTTTGGATTTTCTGCAATGAAATCGGCGTTATATTCTGTGAACTCGGTTTTGTTTCCGTAGCCCCAGGCGACAGCCATACAGGGGATACCACAGCTGTGAGCACCCTCGATATCGTGCATACGATCGCCGACCATAAGAATTCTGCTGTTTCCGGAAACCCTTGCGTTTTCCAGAACATACTCTATAACCTGAGACTTTGTACTGCGTGAGCCGTTGATATCTGCACCGCCCGCAAAGTCAAAATATGGGGAAAGACCGAATTTTTCCAGTATCCGCAGAGCATAAGACTCTGCCTTGCAGGTAGCCACAAGCAGTTTTATACCGTGACTTTTCAGTTCTTCCAGCATTTGCGGAACACCCTCGTAAACGCTGTTTACGAAGAGGTATTTTTCACTGTAGTGTCTGCGGAAAAACTTCACAGCCTCATCAGTCTGAGCTGAATCCATACCACAAAGCTCTGAGAAAGAGTTTTGCAGAGGCGGACCTAAAATCTGCATAATATTATCGGGCTCAGGAAACTCCATATGAGCAAGAGTAAACCTGAAACATTCGATAATACCGGGCGCAGAGTCTGTAAGCGTACCGTCCAGGTCAAAGAGAATTGTATCAAAAGAGTTCATCAGATACCTGCGATTTCTTCCTGTAATTTAGCGTCCTTTGCTCTTACGCCGTCAGCCATAGCATTTTTCTCTGCAACAAGCTTGGCTGAAAGCTCCTCATCGGAAACTGCCAGCATCTGAACTGCGAGAACAGCAGCATTTTTAGCGCCGTTTATTGCGACTGTAGCAACTGGAACTCCGGGGGGCATCATAACAGTAGCCAGCAGAGCGTCCATACCATCGAGAACGGAAGACTTCATAGGAATTCCGATTACGGGCAGAGTAGTGTGACCGGCGATAACACCTGCGAGATGAGCAGCCATACCTGCGGCACAGATAATAACTCCGAAGCCGTTTTCCTTAGCCGAGTCTGCAAACTGAGCAGCCTCAACGGGAGTTCTGTGAGCGCTCATAACACGGCACTCAAAGGGAACGTCATACTTTTTAAGTTCTGTGAGAGCTGATTTTACTACGGGAAAATCGCTGTCGCTTCCCATAATAACTGCAACCTTTTTAGACATAGTGTCCTCCGTTATGTCCACACGGAAAAGAGCTCCGTAGTGACAGCCACATTTACGGCAGATGGCGCGCCGAATTATAAGATATATTGAATTCACAGCCGTAAAGAAGAAAAACGGCAATGATAAATTCCGAAAAATTAAAGATTATTCAGCAGAGCTTTCGGTCTCCTGTTCAAGAAGTTCAGCATCTGGATAATCGGGCTGAGTCTGGGTAAAAAGACCTGAAATAATGCTCACATCGGGGTCTGGCTGAGAGAATCTCACAACAGCCTTATACTCATCGGTAATGGTAGAGTAGCGGTTGTTTTCGCCTGTATATCCGATTCTTGTATCTGCGGTGACCGCAATATTATAGTAAAGCACGCCTGAATCTGTTTTTTCAGAGTAGATAGATATACTGCTTATTCCGAGCAGACGTCTTGAAGTAATACGGGTGTCATCGGGGAAAAGTCCTGTAAGAACGACACCGGGATTACCCTTGGCGAGCTCTTTAACAGCCTCATAATTGCCTGTATATGCGTATTCAAGGTAAGCTGAAACACCGTCAGCCATATATTCAATACTTGAGCAGTCAAGCTTTGAAAGAAGGACTCTGCTACTGATATTGAGAGTAAAACCGCAACCCATAACCTCGTTGTAAACGCTTGCGTGACTGCACACAAGACCGTTATCGCCGAAGGTATACTCAAAAGAGTCATTTTCCGAAGCAAGAGTAAGAGCCTGTCCCGAAACGGAAAAGCTTTCCCACGAGCGATTGAAAAGGGGAATGAAATTTTCGTTATAGATAATACAAGAGCTGTCGGAATCCGCCTCAGCAACATAGAAAGTAAAGTTATCCGTGCCGTGACGGGTGATATTGCGGTAGATGAGGGGAATCATCACATTGCCCTCATAGTCGATACAGCCTGACAACATTCTTCCGTTGATTCTTTTTGAAGCAATACACAGCGAGCCGTCGGCGAATTCAAGCTCTGTCCATTCGGGAGCGACAATAACCTTATCATTGTGGTCAACGATACCGTAAAGACCGCCGTCGCCCTCAAAAATTCTGTTTCCCGAAGCGTCGATAGCAAGCTTTCGGGTGATTTCTGTCTGAGCGCTGTTGTTATCGGTACCGCCCGAAGTGCTTATGCGGAAGCTGATAATTCCCACAGCAAGGACTGCAATAACGACAAAAAGCACGGAAACCACCAGTTTTGTTTGTTTATTCAATGATTTCCGCACCTCCGGTATTCAAATTATTCGGAAGCAGAGTCTCCGGTGTTATCCTGAGCATCAGTCTCAGAAGCCTCTGCCTTTTTATTTCTGTAGATTTCGTCTGTTTCCTTGGCGATATATATAGGACGTCCCTTTGTTTCAAGATAAGTTTTTGAAAGGTACTGTCCCAGAATACCTGTACAGAAGAGCTGAATTCCGCTGAACAGGAGAATAACGCAAAGAGTTGTGGGATAACCCGAAACGTCCTCGCCGAACACCAGAGTTTTTACAACAGTGGCGATAATGGCGATAAAAGCGATGATACAGGTAATAACTCCCAGCAGGGAAGAAATTGCAAGTGGAGCAGTTGAGAAAGCCATAATACCCTCAAGGGAATATTTGAAGAGTCCCCAGAAAGACCAGGCAGTAGTGCCTGCGGCACGCTCAACGTTCTCGTATTCGATATATTTTACATTGAAGCCGACCCAGCTGAATATACCCTTTGAAAAGCGGTTGTATTCAGACATAGAAAGGATTGAATCCACCATCTGACGAGTCATAAATCTGAAGTCCTGAGCGCCGTCGACAATTTCTGTCTGAGAGATCTTATTCATGATCTGATAGAACTTCATAGCAAACCAGGAGCGGATTTTGGATTCACCCTTACGGCTTACACGGCGTGTGGTAGCGCAATCGTACTCGCCGTTTCGCACATAGCGGTACATTTCGGGAAGAAATGCGGGGGGATGCTGAAGGTCAGCGTCCATAACAACGACGTAATCGCCCTTTGAATTTTTCAGGCCTGCATACATACCTGATTCCTTTCCGAAATTTCTTGAAAAGGAAATATATCTCACACGCTTGTCCTTATCGGCAAGCTCGCGGAAGATTTCCAGTGTGCGGTCCTTAGAGCCGTCGTTTACGAAGAGAAACTCGAAATCCAGTTCGGGGAATTCCGATTTCATATCATTTGTAACTCTGATAATCTCATCATAAAAAAGTGGAAGAACCTCCTGTTCGTTATAACAGGGGACAACAATTGAAACGAGCTTCATAAAACTCCTCCTAAAGGATACAGGGCAAAGAGCCCTTTAAATAATCAATAAACAATACACTATTATAATACAACAATTTCGGAAATAATGCAAGAGCAAAATCACGCTTTTTGATATTTTTCTACACTCTGCACAGCCTTTTCGGTGTAATTGTGCAGAGCATATATAAATTGAACTATTGCACGGTTTACGGCAAGAGGAAAAACGAGCGTACCGAGAAGCAGAAATGGGAATATATTTAACAATAAATGGGATTGATGTTAAGAAAAATATGACAAAAAAATCAATAACAATTTGTTGTTTTTACCAAAAAAATTAAAAATCGTATAATTTTATCATTGATTTTTCAGGAAAGTGTTGATTTTTTTATTCGCATATTGTATAATGTATATGTTATGTAAAATTGCTGTGACTGTTTTTTGTCTTAATTGTTGCGGTTATTTTAAATTCGGAAGCTCTGCGTGCTTTTTTTATGAAGATATTGCTGAGCAATACCGGTAATTATGAGCCGGTTTTTTGAATTACGGCGTACCGTCAGCCGAAAAAGCGGAAGCCTGATGAACTGCAGATGAAGAGTTCAGACAGGCAGAAAGGGAGATTACTTATGGAAATAATGCTTATTACTTCTGTGGGAAGCGAAGAAGTACATGGTACCGATAACGGCAAGAAAACCGGATGCGGAATGAACATGATGAAAAATGCAATGATGTTCAAGCAGATCGGCGTTATGGAAGACCTGAAGGAGCTTACCTGTGAGAAGTGTAAATTTGCAATTGCAAAGAAGATGATCAAGGCTGATAAGAAGGAAAGAACACGTCTTATCAAGGAAGAAAAAGCGCGTGCAAAGAAGGGTATTGAGGATGACGGCATAGTTCCGCTTGGAAATACTCAGGCTAAGATGACAAAGGCTCCCGAGGAAAAGAAAGAGCCTGAGACATTCTACAGAGCTGTTACTCCCGAGCCAGAGCGTTTTACTGAGCCTGAAATTACTGCTCCCGAGCCTGAAATTACTGCTCCTGAGCCTGTTGCTCCTATGACAATTCCCGGAACAGGCGTTGCTATCGACAGCGACCTTGCTGCATTTGCTATAAATGTACCAAAGGAAGAACCTGAAAAGCCTGCTGAAAAGCCTGAGGACGATTTCCTTGCTCAGTTTGCTATTCCCAGCCCTGTTGCTGAGGAGCCTGCTCCCGCACCTGTGGCCCCTGTTGTTGAGGAGACTGCTCCTGTAGCTGAGGAAGCTCCTTCATATATGTCTGATTTCACAGAGGCTCCCGCTGAGCCAAGCTATGTGCCAGAGCCTTCATATGCTCCTGTGGAAGAGAGTGCTCCTGTAGCAGAAGAGCCTGTACAGGCAGATGTTTCAGACGACGATATAATGAAGATGTTTTCTATTTCATCGGGCGCTCCCGAAAGCGGAATGGAAATTCTTGCTGATAAGGTTCCCGAGGAAAAGAGTATATATGATAATGATGAAAATGTAGTTGATGTTGAAGAAAATCAGATGACACGCTCAGATGATATTTTCAGCACACCTTCATATGAAAGCTATGAGCCTGAGGTTGAGAAAGAACCTGTTGCAGAGGAGGCTCCCGCAGTTATGGCAGAGCCTGAAGCTGAGGAAGAAATCAGCCTTTCTCAGTGGGAAAGCGTTGCTAATCAGCTGTTCGGAGTTGCAGGCGAAATGCCTGAAATCGGTATTCCCGAAGCTTCTGCACCTGTTGCAGAGCCTGAGGTTGAAGAGGCTCCCGTTGCTATGGCAGAGCCTGAGGTTGAAGAAGCTCCCGTTGCTATGGCAGAGCCTGAGGTTGAAGAGGCTCCCGTTGCTATGGCAGAGCCCGAGATTGAAGAAGCTCCCGTTGCTATGGCAGAGCCTGTGATCGAAGAAGCTCCCGTTGCTATGGCAGAGCCTGAGATTGAGGAAGCTCCCGTTGCTATGGCAGAGCCTGAGATCGAAGAAGCTCCCGCTCCTGTTGCACAGCCAGAAGAAAAGAAAATATATGATATGGATTCTATCGGTGAATTTGAAATGAATCACACTAACAAGCACGTTTACAGTGCACCTGTATTTGCTGATGAGGTCAAGGCTCAGCCCGCACCCGTTCAGCAGACACCCGTACAGCCTACACCTGTTCAGCCTATGGCTCAGGCACCTGTACAACCTCAGATGAATATTCCTTCACCTGAACAGCCGATGATCGTGAATGTTCCGCAGATTACAGGATATGATATGAATGGTCAGCCTGTATATACATATGTACCATCGCAGATAGTAGGATACGACCAGAACGGTCAGCCTATGTTTGCTCCCGTACAGCCTATGAATTATCAGAATATGGGCGTACAGCAGACACCTGTTCAGCAGACACCTGTTCAGCAGACTCCCGTTCAGCAGACACCCGTTCAGCAGACACCTGTACAGCCGGCTCCCGTTCAGCAGACACCCGTTCAGCAGACTCCTGTACAGCCGGCTCCTGTTCAGCAGACACCTGTACAGCCAGCACCTATTCAGCCGGCTCCCACTCCTGTACAGCCTATGCCCCAGTCACCTGTTCAGCCTCAGGGCTATACAGCTCCTCAGGTTAACATTTCAAAGGTAGGCTCTAACGCACGCAGACCTATGTCTCAGCACTTTGTAAATGCTATCGCAAGCTCAAGAGAAAGAAGCCAGCATAATATTCTCGACGCAGAGTACGAGAGAAATAAGATGCCTATGCTCGATTCAATCGAGGACGTTCTTTCACAGATGGGCGATGACTCAGCTAAGCGCAAGAAACAGGCAGAGCTTAATGTTCCTGTTTTCCAGGAGTACAAGGCTCCCACAAGAAGTACAACTGCGAAGAAGACCGAGTCCAAGCCTCAGGAGCCTTCAAGACCGCTTACAAAGGCAGAGCTTAAGGCACTGAAAAAACAGGAAAAGATCGACCAGAAATTCAAAAAGGACCTTGCTAAGCGAGGCTTCTGATAATGAAATCATATTGAGATGCCACACATATTCTTACTGTGGCATCTCAATAATAATATATACGGAAAATCCGTATAATACGCAAATTACTTGGAAATGAGGAAAAATCAATGACATATAACGAAATTCTTGAAGAGCTCAGAGGTAAGCTTACCGGTGAGAATTACAGCGAAAATGCGGAAATTCTCAAGGCAGAGGGCCAAAAATACGCAAGAGCTAAAAACGATGACGGAATAAGAGCCGTAGGTACTCTTATGATGGAAATTATGCCTGCAGAGCAGGTTGAGGAGATTAAAAGACTTACTCATATCGACGGTGAGCGTCTTGATGAGATTTACAAGAAAATCGTTGCTCTTATAAACGAAAAGAACTGCGTTGACGCTAAGCCTATTGCAGAAAAGCTCTACTGCAAAATTACCGAGGAGTATAAAGAGGGTGAGAATTCAAAGTTTGTTTCTACAAGAAATCCCTTTGAGGACGCTCTTCTTCATAATCTTTTCAAGCCCGAAAAGACAATCAACCGTACTCCCTTTGATTTCTGCACATTTATCAGCGCGTATGCGTTTATTCTCGTGGAGACAGGTTCTACTCTTGAGGCTATCCCCGTGCTTGAAAAGGCTATTGAGTTCAACCCTGTAGACTGCGGACCTAAGTTCGAGCTTGCAGAGGTTTATAAGCTTCTCAAGAACAAAAAGAAGCTCATTGAGGTTACAAAGGATACACTTAAGGTTGCTTCCTCACCTGTAGCTCTTGCACGCTGTTATGCAAATATGGGCTATATGTGCGCTGATATGGGCGAGTATGACGACGCTGTTGTGTTCTATACAGTAAGCTCAATGGTTGCTCCTCACCCCGCAATTCCTTACGAGCTCAGAAGCATTGCTCAGAAATTCAACAAGCCTATTGTAAAGCCTGAGGCTTCTCAGATAGAAAAGACCTTTGCAAAGTATGAGCTTATCTGTGCTCCCGATCCCGATGTTATCAAGACAGCTTCACAGCTCAGTGCAACATATCTTGCAAAGGGAGATATTCCAAATGCTCTCAATGCACTGAAAATCCTCTATAATCTTACAAAGGACGAGGAGATCAAACAGCTTATTCTTAAGTATGATCCCAACGCACAGCAGATCAACCGTGACGGAACTCCTATGAATACAGAGGGCGGAGCTCCCAACATCACAAGAACAGTAAACGAAAACCCCGAAGCATAAAATTAAAGGGAGCTCTGATGAGGAGCTCCCGTTTTATTATCAAAAAGAAAAACACCGCCCAACTCGACCAAAGTTTGCGGTGTTTCTTTAACATCAAAAACTATCGGGAGAACCGCTTATCGCAGTACCCTTTTCTATTTATATTATACCACATTATTTCAGAATGTCAAGACGTAAAGGCTGATGTTTGACAGCTTTTCCGTATAATGCTATAATAATAAAAAATCTTAGTGGAGATAAATAAAATGAACACAAGACTTCCTTTTCTGAGGGAAAAAACCTCAAAGCTGACTTCCTCGCCGGGAGTTTATATTATGAAAAATAAAGAGGGAGCTATTATCTACATCGGCAAGGCGAAAAATCTGAAAAACCGTGTAACAAGCTATTTCAGGGAAAATCCCGACCATACCCCAAAGGTTTCGGCAATGGTTTCAAACGTTCACGATTACGATTTCATCGTTACCGACAGCGAGTATGAAGCTCTCTTGCTTGAGTGCAGTCTCATAAAACAGCACAAGCCAAAGTATAATATTCTGCTGAAGGACGATAAGGGCTATCACTATATCAGAATTTCAGATGAGGAGTTTCCACGCATTACCGCTGAAAAGAATACCAAAGAGCCGGGCACCTATCTTGGACCGTACACAAGCGGATTTATAGCAAAAGAGGCTGTAAACGAGGCAAACAAGGTGTTTATGCTTCCCGTATGCCATAAGAAATTTCCACGCGATTTCGGAAAGGGCAGAGCCTGTCTTAACTTCCATATAAAGCAGTGTATGGGACTTTGCAGAGGAAAAGTAAGCTCTTCGGAATATAAAAAGACCATAGCACAGGCTGTTGAATATATCAGAAACGGCAGTGCGGATTCGGTTGAGCGTATGGAAAAGGAAATGGCAGAGGCTTCTGAAAATCTTGATTTCGAGCGCGCCATAATGCTGAGAGACCGTATAAATGCCGTGAAAAAAGCTTCGGAAAAGCAGAAAATTATCGGAAGTGCCGTGCGCTGTGCAGATGTAATCGCTATGGCTGAGCATTACGGCGGAATTTTTATTTCTGTTCTTATGTACAGAGACAGCAGACTTTTTGACAAGGCTGTTTTTGAGGTTGAAAAGCCTGATGGTGACGAGGATATACTCAGCCTTTTTATGACTCGTTTTTATCACGGGAAAAGCGA
This sequence comes from Ruminococcus sp., assembly GCA_015066875.1. Taxonomy (GTDB): domain Bacteria; phylum Bacillota; class Clostridia; order Oscillospirales; family Ruminococcaceae; genus Ruminococcus. Next base: position 62,712 of record SVNM01000003.1, on the reverse strand, counting down.
TATTCCAAAGGTGATACTTACGGAATACACTCCCGCCGAAGCAGAGCTTATCGGTGAGTTTTTAAGCGTGCAGTCAGGCAGAAAGGTTACAATCAGCGCTCCTAAGAGGGGCAGACTGGCAGAGCTGGTCCGTCTTGCAAAAAACAACAGTGCTGAGTATTGCGCACTGAAAAACAACCGCACAGGCAAGGAAATGGTTGCTCTTGAAGAACTTGGACAGATACTGGGGCTGAAAAAGCCTCCCAAATATATAGAAGCATACGATATTTCAAACCTTTCCTCAGAGTCAATGGTTGCGGGAATGGTTGTTTTCGAGGACGGACGACCTCTTAAAAAGGCATATAAACGCTTCAGCATAAAGGAACAGGCTTTTCAGAATGACTATGGCAGTATGCAGGAGGTGCTGAGACGTCGTCTTGCACGTATTGAAAACGATGATGAGGACGAGTATTTCAGAAGGACTCCTGACCTTATACTCCTTGACGGAGGCAAGGGACACGTAAGCTCGGTAGAGCCTGTTGTGCGTGAAATGGGACTGGATATCCCCGTTTTCGGTATGGTCAAGGATAACAAGCACCGCACAAGAGCCATAGCCTCTCAGGGAAGAGAGATACAGATAAATAACCTGAAATCAGCATTTATGCTTGTTACACGAATTCAGGACGAGGTTCATCGCTATTCGGTAAGCTTTATGCACGCAAAGCATAAGAAGAAAACCTACAAGTCAGAGCTTACAAACGTAAGAGGCATTGGCGAGAAAAAAGCCACTAAACTAAAGCTCCACTTCAAAACAAAGGAAAAGCTTAAATCAGCCTCTGTAGAAGAGCTTGCAAAAATTGCGGGAGTCAATATGGATATCTCAGCAGAGCTTTATAAAATCATACAGGATATGTAAAAAATAAAATGCCGTACAAAAAGCTGTACGGCATTTTTTGCTTTATTATAATGCTGATTCGGGAAGCGTTGTTATTGCCTGAGCAATAAGCTTCTGCATTGAAAGAGCGTCTGAAAGAGTAACGCCGTCACCCCGCTGATACACATCGGCATTGCTGAGGCCTGTTTCGTCAATAGGATAGGCTGTCGGATTTGCCGAGTAAAGCATAACTCTGATAACATCAGCCATTTTTACTTCACCGTCGTTGTCGGTATCACCGTAGACAAGAGGCATAAAGCTTCTGTTGAAGGCTTCCGCATAAGCCTGAGCGGTAGAGCCTTCATAGCCGTAAATAACAGCTGATTCGGGAAGAGTAATGTCAGTTTCTTCTATTTTGCAGTCGGGATTAAGGAAGGTCATTTCAGTAATGTTTTCACTGCCCAAGAATGCTCCGTGTTCAATGATAGTGATATTTTGGGGGATAACAAATTCTGTAAGCGAGAGACAGTGTGCAAAGCTGTAGTTTTCAATCATAGTAACCTTTTCGGGAATATTGACCTTTGCAAGCTTCTCACAGGATATAAATGCATAGTCTGATATAGTGTTCATATTTTCGGGAAGCACTATTTCAGTGAGATTTGTTCCTCTGAAAGCGTCAGGTCCCAGATACTCCACGCTTTCGGGAATTGTGACCTCGCTGAATGACGAACAGCGGTGGAATGAGTAAGAGTTGATTCGTTTCAGACCTTCAGGCAAATCAACGGTTTTGAGACTTGTGCAGTTAGTGAATGTATATGCGCCCAGCACCTCAAGATTTGCGGGAAGCTTTACTGTTTCAAGCGCAGAACAATACGAGAACATACTTTTTCCATTTGTTGTCATATTATCAGGAAGCTCTGCGTGAACAAGTGAAAGACATTCCCGAAAGATACCTTCGCCTGTGGTTGTAAGGCTTTCCGGCAGAGAGACTGATTTAAGTCCTGAATTGTGAAAAGCGAAATCTCCTATAGTTGTAAGTCCATCGGGGAAATCGATGCTTTTAAGAGCGGTACAGCCTGAAAATGCGTTCTCCTGAATTTCAACGAGAGATGACGGCAGATTTACAGTAGTCAGATTTTCGCACCGGCTGAAGAAGTACTGTGGCAGAACAGTAAGAGTGTCGGGCAGAATAACCTCTTCAAGAGCAGTACAGCCACTGAATACATTTCCTTCGAGAGTAGTAACGCTGTCGGGGATTGTCATTGAGGTGAGACTTGTACAATCTGTAAATGCCGATCCCTCAAGAGTCGTCAGTGAATCGGGAAGAATAAGGCTGATTAATGAACGGCAATTGAAAAAAGATGCACCTCCGATAGTTTCAAGTCCATATGGAAGCTCAAGCTCAGCCAGAGAATAGCAGGAAGAAAATGCATTGTTTTCTATAGTCTTTACCGTATCGGGAATATTTATTTCTGAAAGCAGACGACAATTGCCGAAAGCGCTTTTATCAATAACCTCAAGACCATCGGGAAGCTTTACACGGCGCAGATTCCAGAAATCAATGAAGGCGTATGGAGTAAGCTCTGTAAGCTCGGCTTCGATATCAATAAATTGTGTATTGAAGTTATCCTTTGTGTACCAGCCTATAGCCTCTTCCGCAATGCCTGAAACCTTATAGCCGTCGATTTCTTCCGGAATGAGAAGATATGCGTTTTTGCCCTCATAGCCTGTTATCAGGGCAGTACCGTCCTCCTGAACCTCATAGAGAAGCCCCTCTGACGAAGGAGAAGCGAACAAGCTGTCGTGAGTTACTTCAAGGGTAATTGTGCTTGTATCCACCACGAAATCAAAATCCTCTGCAAACATTTCGTGGTCGGTGGGGATATCGTCTGTTTCATCATTTTCCACATCAGCGGGAATTTCGCTTATGGTACCCATAGGAATAGCCTCTCCGCTGTCATATCCGATTGCACCGGTAATCTGAACAGTACCCGTGCCGTTTATGGTAACAAAGCTTCCGCTGACTGAAGCAACGCTTTCGTCACTTGTATAAAACTTTGAGCGGTAGTAGTTATTCTGGGTACAAGGCAGATAGAAACTGCTTCCCGTATAAAGCAGTTCTTCATTTGGAGCGTGGAGGATAATCTCCTCTGTCCAGAATTCCGCCGAAGCCATTGAAGAGGCTGTAAACGGAACCGATGAAAGCATAATAGTAGCAGATGCCAGTACTGAAAGTATTTTTTTCATAATAAAACCTCCTGTCGTAAATAAATTTGTCGATAATAATCCCTTATATATATATTAGTTGCAGAAAGAGAGCGTATTTCGCACTTTTTTTCTGAAGATTGTAGGCTTGAACAAATATTTAAGGAGTTTTTCAGCAATATGGCTAACAGATGATTCCCTATAAATTGCTTGAATTACGATTCGGGAAGCTCTCTGATAATCTGAGTAACCATCTTCTGAATTGAAAGAGCGTCTGAAAGAGTAACGCCGTCACCCCGCTGATACACATCGCAGGCATTGAGAGCTTTTTCATCAAGAGGATATGCGTTTGAATTGGAAGAGTAAAGCATAACTCTTATTACGTCATTCATTTTTACTTCACCGTCGTTGTCGGCGTCGCCGTAAACTATTTCTGCGGGCTCGGTTGAAGGTTCGCTGATTGCCATAAAGCTGTAGCCGTATTTTTCAGCGTAAGCCTGAGCAGTTGAGCCTTCATAGCCGTGAATTGTTCCTGTATATGAATACTCGCCTCTGAATGTATTAGCGATAGTAAGAGTGCTGTCATCGATAACGCAGTCGGGATTCATAATTGTAATGTCGGTCATTCCCTTGCAATTGAACGCTGAAGCACCTATACGCCATACACTTTTGGGTACAGTGAACTCCTTGATATTGTCGCAACCTGTAAATGTGTTGTAGATAAGCTGTTCGAGTGATTCAGGCAATATAACTTCGGTAAGATTTTCACAGTCGGTAAAACAGCCGTTATCAAGATACAGTACTCCGTGGGGGATATGGTATGAAGAGGCCTTCTTTGCACGGGGATAGCGGATAAGAGTTGTCATTGCCTTATCAAAAAGAACGCCCTCGAAATCGCAGTAAGCTGTATTTTCATCATCCACATAAATTGCTTCGAGACTGTCGCAATTACTAAAAACATAGACTCCCATTTCTGTTACAGAAGCAGGAATAGTAATACTGACAAGACTGTTACACTCAAGGAATGCTTGTTTATCAATAAAAGTAACACTATTAGGAATATTTATGTCATTAAGGCTTTCACACCCCCAAAACGAACCATAACTAATGGTTGTAACCGTATCGGGGATAACAACTTTAGTCAGTACTGTACAATCATCAAATGCAAGCTCACCGATTGATGTTACGGGAACATTGTCTATCTGAGAAGGTATTTCAACCTCAGCAGACGCTTCGTCGCAATCTGCAACAACAGCGTAATCAGCATAAATGTGATATGTAAGAGCACCATAGGAAGCTTCGGTATATTCAGTCTCCTCGCTTGCCGAAACCTCAGTAACAGACAATATATAAGGAGCACACGGCAGAGATACTCCCATAACGGCACAGGCAAGAATACCTGCAAGAATTTTTTTATATTTCATAAGTAATCCCTCCCAAATACTTATTATTAATATAATTATACCACCCGGAAAAAAGTAATTCAAGCATATTTTAAGAAAACACGTGACAAACGGGAAAAAATGGTGTATAATAAAAATAATAATGCCTTACGGCAGAAATTTTCACGACAGGAGCGATTTTTACTATGTCAAAAAAACCTTTTTATATAACAACGGCAATCGCTTATGCGTCGAAGAAGCCTCACATCGGCAATACCTATGAGGTTGTCTTTACAGACGCAGTTGCACGTTTCAAGAGAATGCAGGGCTATGACGTTTACTTCCTTACAGGTACAGATGAGCATGGTCTTAAAATTGAGGAGCTTGCCAGGGCTGAGGGCATTTCTCCCAAGGAGCACGTTGATAAGGTTGCAGGAGAAATCAAGGATATCTGCAACATTATGAATGTTTCCTATGACGGTTTTATCAGAACTACAGATGAACAGCACGAAAAGGTGGTTCAGAAGATCTTTAACAAGCTCTATGAGAGCGGAGATATCTACAAAAGCTCATATGAAGGACTTTACTGTACTCCCTGTGAGAGCTTCTGGACAGCTTCACAGCTTGTAGACGGAAAGTGTCCCGACTGCGGAAGAGAGGTTCAGCCCGCAAATGAAGAGGCGTACTTCCTTCGCCTTTCAAAGTATCAGCAGTGGCTTGAGGACTATATCGAGCAGAACCCTGATTTCATAGTTCCCGAAAGCCGTAAGAAGGAGATGCTCAACAACTTCATCAAGCCCGGCCTTCAGGACCTGTGCGTTTCAAGAACATCTTTCACATGGAGTATCCCTGTAACCTTTGATCCCAAGCACGTAATCTATGTATGGATCGACGCGCTTTCAAACTATATCACAGCAATGGGCTATGACCCCGACGGCTCTTCCGAGCTTTTCGAGAAGTACTGGCCCTGCGACTGTCACGTTATCGGCAAGGATATTATGAGATTCCACTCAATCTACTGGCCGATTATGCTTCACGCTCTCGAACTTGAAATTCCCAAGAAGCTTTTCGGACACAACTGGATTTTATTCGGCGAGGACAAGATGAGCAAGTCACGCGGAAATGTTATCTATGCAAACGATGTTGTGGACTCTTTCGGAGTTGACGGTGCAAGATATTATCTTCTCAGCGAAATGCCTATAAATTCAGACGGCTCAATTACTTACGAATCACTTATCGAAAGATACAACTCAGACCTTGCAAACACACTGGGAAATCTTGTAAACAGAAGTGTTGCAATGTCAAAGAAGTACTTTGGCGGAGAAATAAAGGCTCCCGTATGTGCAGAAGCTGTTGATGATGAGCTTATTGCTAAGGCTGTTGAAATGCCTCAGCTTGTTGCAAAATATATGGACGAGTACCGTATGGCTGACGCTATGGAAGCCATTATGAGCCTTGCAAGACGTGCAAACAAGTACATCGACGAGACTGCTCCGTGGGTTCTTGCAAAGGACGAAGCTATGAGCGACAGACTCGGTACTGTTCTTTACAATCTTCTTGAAGCTATACGCTTCCTGGGAGTTATTCTTACTCCCTTTATGCCTGAAACAGCAGACAAGATTCTTGACGAGATAGGTGCTTCTGCACGTACTCTTGAAAGTCTTGAAAGCTTCGGCGGACTTGAGGCAGGTAAGTCTGTAGGCGAGCCTGTACCGCTTTTTGCAAGAATTGACGCTGAAAAGTTTATGCAGGAGGCAGCTGAGAAAATGGCTGCTCAGATTGCTGCAGCAAAGGCTGAGGAGGAAGCAAAGGAAGAAATCGTATTTGCGCCCGAAATCACAATCGACGACTTTGCAAAGGTTGAAATCCGTGTTGCAAAGGTTTTGGAATGTGAGAAGGTCAAGAAATCAAAGAAGCTCCTCTGTCTCCAGCTGGACGACGGTATGGGCGGACGTCAGGTCGTTTCGGGTATAGCCCAGTATTATACTCCCGAAGAGCTTATCGGCAAGAAGGTGCAGATTATCGCTAATCTCAAGCCCTGTAAGCTCTGCGGTGTTGACAGCTTCGGTATGATCTGCGCAGCTGATACTCCCGACGGCGTAAAGGTTCTTTTCGTTGATGACAGCGTTCCTGTTGGTGCAAAGATAAGATAAACCGGAGGCTGAAAATGCAGAATAACCCGATTTATGAACAGTTTTGCAAAATAAAGGAATACTGCGGAAAGCTTGAAGAGGCGTCTTATGACAGCTATAAGCTTTATTCTCCCGCAGATGAAGAGGATATATGCAGGTGGGAGCGCGATAACGGCATCACTCTTCCGCAGGAGCTGAAATGCTGGTATATGCTTTCAAACGGTTTTGATATGAACTCGACTGCGGATATTCTTCCTTTTGAATCAATACGCAGATATACCCATGATGATGTTGAGGGTATTGACGTATGCTTTATTGTCGGACATTATATCGGCGACGGCTCAATGCTTGTAATTGATGACTGCGGTAATTTCTATGAATTTGATCACGGATATAACAAGCTTTACAAGATGTCTTTCAGAGAGTTTCTTGTAAAATGGGTAATCGATAATCTTGAGGATAATATGTATGACGCAGGTCTGATGTAAATCCCTGTAACAGCAGAACAAGATAAAACAATAATGTAGGGACGACTTCAGAATGAGCCTTTAAGGCGCACTGTATTCGTCCCTGATTGTTTGGATATGGAGAGTTGAAATGAAAATTAAAAGAGTAATATCAGTAGCGTTGTCGCTGTGTATTGCAGGAGCATCGGCAGGCTCAACAGCTTCAGCTATCGGAAATACAGACGATGTGATTTCAACAGGAACAATAAATGAGTTTTCCTATGAAATACGTTCCGATGAAAATGGTGAACGCTATGCTGTGATTTCCGATTTCCCTGATGCCTATGAGGGAGAAGTGGTTATTCCTTCATATATTGAGGAAACTCCTGTAAAAATAATCGGTCCCGGCGCATTCAATTACTGCGAGGGCATTACATCGGTTACTTTTCCCGATACAATAGAAACTATCGGGTGGGGAGCATTCTATCAGGCACACTTTCTTGGGCAGGTGCATATTCCTTCAAGCGTTCGCACCATAGAACCTAACGCTTTTTATGAGTGCTATATTTCAAAGCTTACATTTGATTATGGTCTGCAGAGCATTGCGGGACTTGACTACAACTCATTTGCAGAAGCAGTGCTTCCGCCCAGTGTCACATATGTTGAAAACGCGTTTTACCGCTGTGGATTTCTTGAAAAGCTTACGGTACTCAATCCGGATTGCCAGCTTGAAATGTCATCGTGGTCGCTTTATTCCAATGTTGTAATTTACGGTTATGAAGGCTCTACAGCACAGGCTCTTGCTCAGGAGCTGGGCAATCAGTTTGTTTCACTTGGGGATTTCTATGCTGACTGGCTCGGCGATGTTAATTTTGACGGCAGAATTACCCCCACAGATTCTGCTCTTGCTCTTTCAGAGTATGCTTCGGTAGCGACTACAGGTTCGGGCGTGTTGACCGATATAGAAAAAAAGACCGCGGACTATAATCGTGACGGAAGCGTTACTCCTACAGACGGAGCACAGATACTGGCTTTCTATGCAGAAAGTGCAACAGGAATATAAATTTTTAAGGAGAGGGATTAATTATGAAAAAAAACAGACTTTTATCAGCAGTATTGTCGCTTGGAGTGGCAGTATCAATGATGCCCACACCCATTGCCTCATCGGCAACAGACGGCTTTGAGTGGGTTGACGCCTACACAGAAATCGTTGAGGAGTATAACGCTACAGGTACAGATTACCTTTATGACGCAGTATTTCTTGATGACGATAATATTCCGGAGCTTGTTGTGTATGCTGAATTTGCAAAGGCTGACGGCGGTGTTTACACCTATGACGGTGAAAAAGCTGTCAAGCTTACCACAATAGGCACGAATTTCTATTATATCGGCAGTAATGAAGAAACAGGCAATTATGTGCTGTATTATACTCAGTATGATGATGACAGCGAGTACGACTGCTATATGATATTCCGTGTTGAAAACGGCCAGAATATCATCGAAAACAAGCTTGTTCATGATTCGCGTTATTTTATCGGAGTAGACGGAGTAGGCAGTACGGTAAGTTCGTACACCAATAACGGAAACGGAATCACATACGAGGAATTCAGTAATATCGTAAGCGAGAAGGTATATAGAGGCATAGAAGATACAAAATGGATCGAATACGACCAGATAAGCCTGTTTCTTGGGGATATCGGCAAGCTTGATCTCAGAGAGCCCGAAAATCTTGACTATACTCTTTACCCCGATGGCACGCTTACTATAACAGGAAGCGGTGAAATGCCTTCATTCAGCTGGGGCGAGCGAAGCACAGCAAGTGACGAAACAGAGTATGTATGGTACAGCGATTTCACACCGCCCTGGTACTATTTCCGCAGTCTGATTACAAATATAGTTATCGGCGAGGGCATAACCTCAATCGGACGTGACAGCTTCCCCGATTGCGATAATCTTGAATACGTAAAGCTTCCTTCAACACTGACAAAGATAAATCAGAGCGCATTCTATCACTGTGACAAGCTTTCCGCAATAAGAGTTCCCGAAGGCGTGGCTATAGGCTATGAGAACTTTGCATTCACAGGTCTGAGTATTTTCGAGGTGCCTGTAAATTCACCTAAAATTTTCAACGAAACATATTACCGTATGCCTAATCTCAGATATCTGGTCGTTTCAAATCCTCAGTGCGAGATTTATCAGGACGGCGCCTGTGTAAGCAATGCCTGGGACCACACAGCTGTTGACTGCAGTGTTTTCTACGGAACAATTATCGGCTATGAAGGCTCTACAGCTCAGGCATACGCTGAATATTACAATTACAATTTCAAGAGCATTGAGAGTATTCCCTTCGGCGATGTGAATTTCGACGGAAAAATCACAGCTTCGGATTCCGCAACAATTCTTGGCGGATATGCCGACAACGCTTCAAGAGGAGTATCTTCACTTGTTCCTCTTCAGGAAAAGCTGGGCGATGCAAACGGCGACGGAGCATCAACTGTAACAGACGCAGCTAAAATTCTTGAGTACTATGCATATGTTTCAACAGGCGGAGACAATATTACCTTTGAGGCGTATCTTGGCCTGTAATCAAATTCATACAGCAGGGAGGCTATACTATGAACAAACAGCGTCTGCTTGACAGACTCGACAGAAAATTCGGAAGATTTGCCATTGATAATCTGATGCTTTATATCATTATCGGTATGGGCGCAGTTTTCGTCGCCGACACTTTTATCTTCCCACAGCTGAATTTCAGTCTTTATTCGGCAATGGTGTTTGACCGCGCACTCTTTTTAAAGGGACAGGTATGGCGTGCAGTAACATTTCTGCTTCTTCCCCCCGACAGCAGTCTGATATTCATATTTTTCTCACTTTATTTCTACTGGTTTATAGGCTCGGCGCTGGAGTCTCAGTGGGGCTCATTCAAGTTCAATCTGTTCTATTTTACAGGAGCGTTATGTACTGTTGCAATGGGATTTATCACAGGCTTTGCAACAAATTACTTCCTTAACCTTTCATTGTTCCTTGCCTTTGCAATAATTTATCCCAATTACGAGCTTCTGCTGTTTTTCTGTATACCGGTCAAGGCAAAATGGTTTGCTCTTTTTGACGCATTTCTGCTTCTGAGGAGCTTTATCTTAAGCGGATGGGCAGGCAAGCTTGCTCTTATTATCGCAGTGGGAAATATAATTCTTTTCTTCTGGGGCGATATCGTTTTCAATATCAAGGACTGGAAAAGACGCAGAGACTTCAAGAAAAAGTGGAAGGGATAGAATAAAAAATCAGGACAGCCTTATTTGTGCTGTCCTTTTTCTTTTGGAGTTTATATATGAACAAAGTGTAAACAATACGGCGTTTGCTTGACATTGTATAAGGAAAAGTTATATACTTATTTTAGCACTCTGAGGTTGAGAGTGCTAAAAACATAATTCGGAGATGTTAAAATGGAAACAAAACAGTTTAAAGCCGAGTCCAAAAGACTTATGGAAATGATGATTCATTCAATTTATACACATAAGGAAATCTTCCTTCGTGAGCTTATTTCAAACGCAAGCGACGCTATAGACAAGCTCTATTTCAAGTCTCTTACAGACGAGAATGTAGGACTTTCAAAGGACGATTTTGCAATCCGCATTACTGCCGATAAGGATAGCCGTACTCTTAAAATCAGTGATAACGGTATCGGTATGACTGAAGAAGAGCTGGAAAATAACCTTGGAATTATCGCAAACAGCGGTTCACTTAAATTCAAAAGCGAAAACAAGCTTGACGACGAAAGCCAGATTATAGGACAGTTCGGCGTAGGCTTCTACTCAGCGTTTATGGTTGCAAAAAAGGTAACTGTAATCTCTAAGGCTTACGGAAGTGATAAGGCTTATCAGTGGGAGTCTGAGGGCGTTGAGGGATATACAATTTCAGAAGCGGATAAGGCAACTGCCGGAACTGAGATTATTCTTGAGCTTCTTGAGGATACTGAGGACGAGAAGTATTCCGATTTCCTTGACCAGTACCGCATTAAGGGACTTATCAAAAAGTATTCTGACTATATCCGCTTCCCCGTTAAAATGGAGGTTACACACAGCCGTCCCGTTACTCAGACCGAGGAAGAAAAGGCAGAGGGCAAGGCTCCTGAATTTGAGGAGTACATTGAAGATGAAACACTCAACAGTATGGTTCCTCTCTGGAAGAAGAACAAGACTGAGCTTAAGGAAGAGGATTACAAGCATTTCTACGTTGAGAAGTTCTATGATTACAACGAGCCCTTAAGATACGCTCACGTCAAGAATGAGGGCAATGCAAACTACAATGCACTTCTTTATATTCCGGGCAAGGCTCCCTTTGATTTCTATTCCAAGGAGTATGAAAAGGGACTTCAGCTTTACTCAAACGGCGTTCTCATTATGGATAAGTGCGCAGACCTTCTGCCCGATTATTTCAGCTTTGTAAAGGGACTTGTTGACAGCGAGGACCTTTCACTCAATATCTCACGTGAGATGCTTCAGCACGACAGACAGCTTAAGGTTATTGCAAAGAGTATTGAGAAAACAATCTCAAGCGAGCTGAAAAAGATGCTGAAAAACGAGCGTGAAAAGTATGAGGAGTTCTGGAAAGCCTTTGGTTTACAGCTTAAATACGGCATCTACAGCGATTATGGTATGAACAAGGAAAAGCTTCAGGACCTTCTTATGTTTACCTCATCAAACGAAAGCAAGCTTGTTACTCTTGACGAGTACGTTACTGCTATGCGTGAGGAGCAGAAGTACATTTACTACGCAACAGGCGAGAGTATTGCACGTATTGAACAGCTTCCTCAGACAGAGCTTATCAAGGATAACGGCTTTGAGATACTCTATCTTACAGATAATATCGACGAATTTGCCGTAAAGACTCTTATGAAGTACAAGGATAAGGAGTTCCGTTCTGTTTCTTCAGATGATCTCGGTTTAGAGGACAACGGAAAGAAAGAGGAGATAAAGGCTAAGGAAGAGGAAAATGCTGAGCTTCTCAAGGCTCTTGCAGAGGGACTTGACGGAAAGGTAACAAAGGTTGTTCTTTCCCACAGACTTAAATCCCACCCTGTATGCCTTTCAAGCGAGGGACAGATCTCACTTGAAATGGAGCGTGTTCTCAATTCAATGCCTACAGACCAGAAAATCAAGGCTGAGCGTGTTCTTGAAATCAATCCCGAGCATAAAATATTCGGTGTTCTGAAAGAATCCTTTGCTTCCGAACAGAGCGGACAGATCAAGGAATATGCCGATATTCTTTACAATCTTGCACTTATCAACGAGGGTATGAACGTGGAAAATCCTCTGGAATTCACAAACAAGGTCTGCGATCTTCTTATGTAATGAATCGGTTTTCACAGAATTTTCAACAGGATTTTACCTGTAATACCAAAAAAACACTTGATTTTACAGCAGTAAAGATGATATAATAAGTCTGTTATAATTATTATAGGAGGGATAGCGTGTATTATACAGGTGAACAATGCTTCAGTTGCGGAAATACCTTTACCGATGACGATGATGTAGTTGTATGCCCCGATTGCGGTACGCCGTATCACAGGCAGTGTTATAAATCTGCGGGCGAGTGCCTCAATCATCAGCTTCACGAGTCGGGCGAGGGCTGGAAAAGAAGCAGTGAAATGAATAACGCTGTGGGCGACGACGATACAGCAGGCGCTTCCTCCTTCTGTACAAAATGTCTGCGGATATACGATGATCCCGAAAAGGAAAAATGCGATAACTGCGGAACGCCTCTTGTTCAGGTAAAAAAAATCAGAACAGACAGACGCAGTGATGCTCAGGAGGGCGGATTTGCAAAGGGCTTTGAGGAAATCGACCTTACAAAGGAATATATGGGCTTTAATCCCGATGAGGATTTCGGCGGAGCAACCTTAAGCGAAGTTTCAAACTTTGTGGGCACGAATACATTTTATTATATCCCGCTTTTCAAGCGAATGAAGGACCTGGGCTCGAAAATATCCTTCAATATGATATGCCTGTTTTTCCCGTATTTTTACTTTGCCAACAGAAAAATGTGGCTGTGGGCGCTGATTACCGCTTTTGCAAGCCTTATTCTGAATATTCCGTCAATGCTTTACCTTATCGGTGAAGAGCTTTCGGGTATGCCCTATAAGTTTATGCAGGAGATTGCTTCGTTTATAAGCGAATACGATGACCTGATCCTCAGTCTTAACGAAATCTGCGGATTTGCAGATTTTGCCCTGAGATTCTGTATGTGCATATTTGCAAACTGGCTGTATATGAAGTTTATTCTCAGTAAAATCAGAAAGATGAAGCGCAATTCGGATATGCCCCTTACTCCTCAGCGACTGAGAGCAAAGGGCGGAGTTCAGCCTCTTAATATTCTTATTATTGTGCTTATTATTCTGGCACTTTCTTCAGGCGGTTATTTTGCAGTAACTTTTCTGCTTACATTCCTTCAGTCCTCCGGAGTAATTTAAAAAGTCAAAGGTATCGTATCTTGTGGTGCGATACCTTTTTGTTTTTGGATAATTCTACATTTCTATTGACGAAATGAAGTTGTTGGGTTATAATCAAATAAAAAACTTTTAGGGGAATTTGTTATGAACAGACTTTTGCTGAAGCTTACGGCTGTTTTTTCAGCTGTTTCACTGCTTTGTGCCTGTGCAGACAAGGGTAAGGGCTCTTCCGTAATTGAAGAGGTTACCGAGCCTGAGCCTGTAATTATTTCAGCGCCTGAGGACAAGCAGTATATCTTTACCGATAATTCACCTGTTTTCTCGCTTGACAAGCTTTTTTATCCCGCAAGCATCTCGGTAGAGCTGAAAACTGTTTCCGAAGCAGAAATATATTACACTCAGGACGGAAGCGAGCCTGATAAAACAGATACTCTTTATACAGAGCCTCTGCTGTTTGAGTGCGAGGACAGCAAGTATCCTACAGCTCATACGATCAAGGCAAAGGCTTATTATCCCGACGGAACAGAATCTGATGTTTCCGTGCATACGTATTTTTCGGCTGTCGGTGTGGACGAGCGTTTTTCAGAGTATGTATTCTCAATTAGTGGCGAGCCCTCTGTACTTACGGAAGGTCCCGACGGAATATTCTACGGCAAAAATTATGAACAGCGTGGCAGAGAAAGCGAGCGTGAGGTCTATCTTTCAGCCTGGGACAGCTTCGGCAATCAGATACTGGGACAGTACTGCGGTGTGCGTATTTACGGAGCAGGCTCAAGAGGAAATACAGTAAAGTCAATGAAGTTTTATGCGCGAAAGAGCTATTCATCGGGAGTAGGAAAATTCCATACGGATATCTTTGAAACTCCCGTTGAGGACGGCTCAGGCAATATTATTTCCGAGTACGATAAGCTTGTATTGAGAAATGCGGGCAACGACTATCAGTTTGCGTTTATACGTGACGAGCTCTGTCAGACTCTGGCTCAGCAGGCTGGATTTACGGATTACGAGGCTGTAATGCCTGCTGTATGCTATCTTAACGGCGAGTATTACGGACTGCTGTGGCTTCACGAAAGCTACTGCGATGACTATTTCAAGAAGAAATATCCAAATGAAACTGCAATGGGCGAGTTTGTCATAGCCGAGGGCACCGACGCAGAGAAAAACGTTGACGAAGAGGAAGAAGAGTCTGTCTATAGTCAGGAATTCAACGAGCAGTACGAATATTTTGCCTCTGCCGACCTTACAGACGCTTCCGAGTATGAAAAGCTTAATCAGTTTATGGACATTGAGAATTATCTTGATTATTTTGCCTTCAACATCTATATAAATAACCGCGACTGGCCACAGAACAACTTTAAGTGCTATAAATATGTGTCAGCAGAGGGCGAGTCCTTTGAGGAAAGCGTTTATGACGGAAGATGGAGGTTTCTGCTACACGATACGGATTATTCCCTCGGAATGTACGAACAGGCAGAGGTTCAGGCAAGATACAATAATCTGAAGCGTATTCTCGATGAAAACAGCGACAGATATTCTCCGCTTTTTGCAAATATGATGAACCGTAGCGACTGCCGTGAGTATTTCAGAAATAAGATGTATGAGCTTGCAGAGGGAGCTCTTGACGGGGAAAATATAAAGGCTGTGCTTGATACATTGAACGGTTCACGCTATTTCGAGCAGATGAAGTATTACGGACATCTCGATAATCTTCGTAAAGAGGGCGACAGCTCTATATGGACAGCCGGCGGACACCTTAACGGACAGCTTAAAATTATCAATGAGTTCGCAAACCGCCGTGAAGAGTATATTCTGAAATATACCGATGAGTGCCTTGGAAAATATGAAGAGGAGACTGCGGAAGCTTCACGGCAGTAAAACTCTTGACAAAATAATAACAAAATGGTATTATTAGTGTGTAAATTTTAGATATGGAGGATTTATTATGGCATTTTGTAAATTCTGCGGGAAGGAAATTCCCGAGGGTTCAGCTTGCGATTGCGGTGGAGCCCAGACAACTCCCGCTGTGACAGCAGAGGAGATCAATCAGCCGGCTACAAATAATCAGACAAAGGGAATGATCGTTATTGCGGGTGGAGCACTGCTCCTGATCATTATCCTTGTTATGCTTATTTCTTCGCTTTCAGGCGGATATAAGACTCCTGTAAAGGATTTTGAAAAGGCTCTTAACAAGGGCGATGGCGAAAAGTTTATGGAAACAATGCTTACTGATGATATGATCGATGAAGTGGGTAAGGAAGGTTTAGAGCTTATGGATAACCTTCTTGGCTATATCACCGAGAGCGCTAAAGAGCAGTATGGCGATAACGCTAAGTTCTCAATCAAGATCAAGGATAAGGAAAAAATCGATAAGGACGATCTTAAAGAGCTTGAGACTCTCTACAGCAGTGCTTATGACTCTGATATCGAAATCTCAAAGGGCTATGAGCTTGAGGTTGAGCTTACTGTAAAGGGTAAGGAAGGTAAGAACTCAGACGAAACTGAGCTTGATGTTATCAAAATCAAGGGCGAGGGCTGGAAGCTTTCACCTGATTCAATGGACGCTATCAGCTGATTGTGAATATTAAAAATACCGGAGCAGTTAAGGGTTATGCTCATATAGAAGTATTATATGTATTTAGTGGGGGAACCTTTCTGAAGAAAGTTTATGCCTGACAGGCACCCGTCCCCTCTGTCAGCTTCGCTGACATCTCCCCACACTGTGGGGAGTCACCCACACCCCCTACAAAGACTTTTGAGTCTAATTTCAGCCCCATAGGGTACACACACCAAGTAAAAAAGAAATATAAGTATTTCTCTGTGTGCACCCTATGGGGCTGAAATTAAAACTTGAAAGTTTTAGGAAAGGAGTTTGAGGAAAACACTTTTTCAAAAGGGTTTTCCTCATTATTATACGTAATTACTTCTGTATGGTCATTACCTTTAAATTCTCTGGTATTTTTTTGCTGAGAAGATGTAAAAGTGCATAGTTACAGGGAGAAATATTTGTGCAAAATCGCCTATTTTGCGGAAATAATATAGACAAGCTGAAGAAAATCGGTTATAATTAATCTGATATAATCTGAAAATTTATATTCTTCGGAAATACGGCACCCGTAGCCGTAAATACGGAGACTTCGTGCTGAAGCTTATTGCCTTCGCACGTTGCGGAGTCTTATTATGAGAGTTATTACCGGTATCGCAAGAGGACGCAGACTTTCTACACCTGAAGGCCTCGACGTAAGACCTACCACCGATAAGGTCAAGGAGGCTGTTTTTTCAGCCGTTCAGTTTGAGCTTGAAGGTGCGGTTGTGCTCGACCTTTTTGCAGGAAGCGGTCAGATGGGTATTGAGGCGCTCAGCCGAGGTGCTTCAAGGGCTGTTTTTGTGGATAATTCCGCCCGCTCAATAAAATGCATTACCGATAATCTGCGTGAGACAAAGCTCATTTCACAGGCAGAGATCATCTCAAGAGACAGCTTTGACTATATCCGTCTTACAGCTTCGTCTTTTGATATAATCATTCTCGATCCGCCCTATAACTGCGGACATATTGACAGAGTTCTTCCGCTTGCTTCACAGAAGCTCAATGCGGGGGGAAGTATAATCTGTGAGTATGAGTCAGGTGCACAGGCGCCTGAGGCTCCCGACGGACTTGTTGTCAGAAAGACTTACAAATACGGAAAGATCAACGTAACCATTTATCGTAAGCCCGATGACGATGAGGAGGAATAAGTAAAATGAGAAGAATAGCCGTTTGTCCCGGAAGCTTTGACCCTGTAACCCTCGGACATCTTGATATCATCACACGTGCTTCAAAGCTCTTTGATAAGGTTATCGTGCTGATTTCAAGAAATGCAGGAAAAAGCCAGCCAAGCTTTACAGCTACCGAGCGTATGCTGATGATCGAGGCTGTTACAAAAAATCTTGATAACGTGGTTATTGATATTCTCGACGGATTGCTTGCCGATTACGTCAAGAATGTGGGCGCAATTGCCATTGTCAAGGGTTTAAGAGCTGTAAGTGACTTTGAATATGAATTTCAGATGGCTCTCGCCAATAAAAAGCTGTATGCAGGTGCAGAAACTGTATTCCTTACAACAGCTTCCGAAAATATGTACCTCAGTTCAAGTGTGGTAAAGCAGATTGCTTATTTCGGAGGCGATATAAGCCACTTTGTTCCCGAATGTATTCTTGAAAATATAAAAGAAAGATTAGTTAAAGAGAGGTAAATTAATATGAGTATTGATGAAATTCTTGAAGAAATGGACGAGCTTCTTGACAAGTCTGCTTCCGTGCCCTTTGCATCACATAAAAAGGTAATCGACGGCGAAAGACTCCGCGAGCTTATCAACGACGTGCGTCTTAATATGCCTCACGAGCTTAAAGAGGCTAAGAAGATTGAGTTTGACTGCCAGAGAATTCTTAATGAAGCTAAAATCAATGCAGAGGCTATTATCAGAAAGGCTGAGGAGCGCGCAGCGCAGATAGTTTCTAAGGAAGCTATTGTTACTGAGGCAAAGAAAAAGGCTATTGATATGCTTACAAAGGCTCAGACAGCTTCAAAGACACTTCAGCAGAATGCAATCAATTCAGTAAACAAGCTTATGAACGATACCGAGCTTCACTATTCACGTGCACTTCAGGAAATGAAGGTTATGAAGTCAAGAATAGAAGGCAAGGCAACAGCTTCCGCAAACAAGCAGAAGTAATGGACGGGATTGATTATCGTACATATTCAGGGCGGATAAAATCCGCCCTTTTATTTTTGCATATGTTGATTTACCGAATGTGTAGGGCGGATGTGAGCATCCGCCCGTTATTGAACAGCGTGTATACGTGACGTTGTTTTATTTGTGCGGGACGATGTGGGCATCGTCCCCTACAATTTTATGTGCAACGGGATAATTCATTGTTGCGGTGTTTCGGGCGGATGATATCCGCCCCTACATCAGATTGAAATAACAGATTGTGTAAATATCGGGACGATGTGGGCGCCCGAAGGAAGTACTCTTGGGGTGCATCGTCCCCTACAGATTTGTATCTGTCACACACAAAAAGGGACTGCAGTTTATGCAGTCCCTTTGATATTATTTCTGTAATGTGCCGTGTGAGAGCGATTTCAGGTAAGCGTTGATAAAGCCGTCAATATCGCCGTCCATTACAGCCTGGATATTTCCGTTTTCAAAGCCTGTTCTGTGGTCCTTGGCAAGAGTGTAGGGCATAAATACGTATGAGCGTATCTGCGAGCCCCAGCCAATCTGGTTCTGAACACCCTTGATGTCCTCGATTTTCTCAAGGTGCTCACGCTCTTTGATTTCAATGAGCTTTGAACGGAGCATCTTCATAGCGTAGTCCTTGTTCTGATACTGGCTTCGCTGAGTCTGACAGGAAACAACGATTCCTGTAGGCTTGTGGATAAGTCTTACAGCAGAGCTGGTCTTGTTAACCTTCTGTCCGCCTGCACCGCTTGAACGGTAAACCTCCATTTCGATATCTTCGGGACGGATATCAACCTCGATAGAGTCATCGATTTCGGGCATTACCTCAAGAGCAGAGAAGGAAGTATGACGTCTTCCGGAAGAGTCAAAGGGAGATATACGAACAAGACGGTGAACTCCTGACTCAGACTTCATATAGCCGTAAGCATTTTCGCCCTCAATGAGAATAGAAGCAGACTTGAGTCCTGCGTCATCGCCGTCGAGATAATCCATAAGAGTAACCTTATAATCGTGGCGCTCAGCCCAGCGGTTGTACATTCTGTAGAGCATTTCAGCCCAGTCCTGAGCCTCAGTACCGCCTGCGCCTGCGTGGAATGTGAGAATAGCGTTAGAGTTATCGTATTCGCCTGTAAGCAGAGTAGAAAGCTTTTCGTCCTCAAGCTTTGTTTTGAACATAGCTGATTCAGACTTGATTTCCTCGATAGAGCTTTCGTCCTCTTCCTCGATAGAAAGCTCAATGAGAGTAATCAGATCCTCAAGGCTGTCGTTGAGCTGATTATAGCGTGCGATTTTCTTTTCCAAAGCCTTTGTCTGCTGAAGAACTTTCTGAGAATTTTCAAGATCCTCCCAGAAGCCCTCCTGAGAAGCCTGTTTGTTGAGTTCATCAAGCTCTTCCTTAGCAGACTTGATGTTAAGAACATCGGCAAGCTCGGTCATTTCTTTTCTATAGCCGACCATTTCGACTCTGAGGTCGTCGAGAATAATCATATAATTCAATCCTTTCGTAAACAAAAATTAAGCTGATGTATGTGAAAAAAGCGGAACACGTCAGATTCCCATAGTAATTCAGTCCTTTCAGATACCATATCCTATTTATTATACCATATTTTTTTTGATACTGCAACGGGTATTTTCTCTCTTTTTGATTTTTTATTGCAGTATAAGGACAAATTTCTGTCATAGCGGACATTTTAACAGCATATCCTTTACTAAAATAACTTTGCGGGAGTGCTTATATGAAGAAAATCAAACGAAAAATTATTGTGGGAGCTCTTGTACTTGCAACGGCTGTAGCCGTTCCCACAGCCTTTTCACTTATCGGTAGAAGCAATGAAGCCGTGCCTGTCATAGCAGACTATACTCAGCAGAAGCCTGTGATAATCCTCGACGCAGGACACGGCGGTATAGACGGAGGCTGTTCCACAGCAGACGGAGTTCCCGAAAAAGGCATTAATCTGAATATACTTCTTACTCTTCGGGATATGCTTGAAATAAACGGCTATGAGGTTAAGGTTACACGAGACAGCGACA
This sequence comes from Ruminococcus sp., assembly GCA_015066875.1. Lineage (GTDB taxonomy): Bacteria > Bacillota > Clostridia > Oscillospirales > Ruminococcaceae > Ruminococcus. The sequence continues at coordinate 42,497 of SVNM01000003.1, read as the reverse complement.
AATCCATTCACGATAAGGGGATTGAGGGCATTGCAAATCAGAAAAGCTCGGATATGGATAACAGGCTTGAGATTTTCAACAGCGAGCCCGATGCTGTGTGCATATCCATTCACCAGAATCAGTTTACCGATCCCAAATACAGCGGAGCGCAGATGTTTTATTCCGACAGCAACAACAGCAATGAACAGCTTGCGGGAATTCTGCAGAAAAAGTTTGCAGAGTACCTTCAGCCCGAAAACACAAGAGAGATAAAGCTTTGCGGAAAGGAGCTTTTCCTGTGCTATTACAGTGACAATCCCACAGTTATGGTAGAGTGCGGATTTCTATCCAATCCCGAAGAGGCCGAGCTTCTCAAAACTGAGGAGTATCAGCGCAAGGTCGCCTTTACCATATTCAGCGGACTCAACGAATTTATCTGCGGGAAATAATAAAACGGGACATTCATAGTTAATGCTTTGATAGAAGTTTTACACACTTATTGAGGGAAACCCTTTTGAAAAAGTGTTTCCCTCAAACTCCTTTCCTAAAACTTTCAGTTTTTAATTTCAGCCCCATAGGGTGCACAACAAACAACTGAGATGCTTAAAATTCTCTCGGTGTGCACCCTATGGGGCTGAAATTCAGATTAAAAGTCTTTGGAGGGGGTATGGGGGATACTTTCTTCAGAAAGTTTCCCCCGAAAAATATATAATGCTTATATAAGAACAGCAACGATAAATGTCCTGTTACATTACTCAGCAATATCTTTCTCTGTACTGCACAGGTGAACAGCCTGTAGTTTGTCTGAACTGGCGTGAGAAGTACTTTTCATCGGTATAACCGCATTTCAGGGCGATGGCATACACGCTCATAGCTGTTGTACACAAAAGGTAGCATGCTTTTTTTATACGTGCATTGATGCAGTCCTGAACATAGCTTGTACCGAAGCATTTTTTATAGCTTACTCTGAAATAGCCATCGCTCATACACAAGGCTCTGCACACCTCTTCCGTTGTGGGAGCCTTTTCAGGCTGACTCTGCATACGGTTTCTCACAGCAAGAAGTGATTTGTAATGGGGAAGCTTTTTCTGCTCCTGAATAAGCTGAGCGTTTTCCTCCGCAAGCTGATTTACCTTTCTGCACAGAGTGTCTGCGGTATCGGAATCAGTCTTTCCCTGTACTTCGGCATAGGTTACAAAAACACGGTTTTCATCGAATTTTCCGTTCAGTGCGAAATAAAGCATAATCTTAAGCTTTTCCGAAAGCAGGTGAGCGTTTTCTCCGCGACAGAGAACAAGGAAAAGGTCGTCTCCGCCACGGCAGTAAACGGCTTTGTTTCCGAATGAGTCCTTTATAGCGCCGGCTGATGAGGAGATGATATCGCTACGGAAATTTTCGCCGTAGATGAACTCGCCGTCGTCGGAAAAGCTGAGCTTTACTGCCTGTAAAAAGCACTCGCCTGAAAATTCGGTACCGAGAGTTTCGATAATCTGGCGGAATTCACGCATATGATAAAAGCCTGTAAGCGAGTCATAAAGAGTTGAAACCCGTCTACACTGTGTAAGATACTGGATATCATTTTTCATACGCAGGAATTCAAGTGAATTTGCTACGGTTTTATTCCAGTCGCGGAAGCTGAAATCATAGCACTGGGGAATAGCGTACATCAGTGCGGTATATCCGAAAAGTCTTGTCTGAAAGCAAAGCGGACTGAAGCAGAAGACAACAGGTCTGTCACGCTCTTCAAACAGAATGGGAAGAAGCTGATTTCGCTTGAAGTGGACAGGCAGTTCGGGGGTGGAGTTATAATAAGCCTTACAGCAGATAAACTCCTCGCCCTCATAATAGGTGTTGTTCCATTCCTTGTCGAGACAAAGATAAAGAGTAGTAGCTCCGTGAAGGAGGTAGAAAAACTCATTGAGAACAGCCATATATTCTGAAAGAGTACGGCTCAGGGTAAGTCGGTTTGCAAACTGGGCAGAAGAGTTCATTGCCGTGTGAAACTGTCCTATACGCGCGGTTCTGGTATCATCGTTCAGCTGAGCGGAATTTACACGGCAACCGCATGAGTTTCCGCACATAAGACCGTCCTCACTGCATATGTCAGAGTATTCCTTCTGCATTATAATCCTCACAGCATTTTCGCCCATCTGGTATCTGTTTCTGCGGTAAGTTGTTAGCACAGGGTAATAGAAAATACGTCCGTCGGTATGGTCATAGCCTGTAACGGCAAGCTTTTCGGGGATAGGCACTCCCGCCGAGGTAAGCACATCGCATAGTCCGTAAGCCATATAATCGTTGGTGCAGATAATAGCTTCGGGCATTTCAAGCTCACCGCTGAGATATCTCTGAGCAAGAGCCTCGCCGGAGGTATTCCAGAAATCTCCATAGAAAATACAGCTTTCGTCAAAGGAGATATTATGCTTTTTAAATGAGTTCATACAGCCTCTTACTCGTACAGGTGACACAGCCATATCAGGCGGACCTGTAAGAATATGGAATTTTCTTATTCCGTGAGCAGTTATAAGATGCTCGGTGATTTTTTCCATATTGGCTTCATCATCTGAGTCGACACTTACAAAGCCCTCAGCCTTGCCACCGATAATAACAGCGGGAATACCGCTTTCACGTATTTTTACGAACACATCATCGAGGATTGACAAATCAAGAAAAGCCTCAGCAGTAACAATAACTCCGCAGAAAAGCTCAGGTGAGAAGAAATCGTATATATGGTTTTCAAAGTTGAGAAATTCATCGGTAACCCAGTGGTTGTACACATTTGAAAAAACGGCAACATCGCAGTCAAGAGAAAAAGCCATATCAGCAATTCCGCTTATAAGAGCTCTTTGCTCGCTGTCATCGGCTCTTGCGGTAATAACGGCGATTATTTTTCTTGGCATCTGAAGCACCTCCTTTACACAATATGATTATAACTTATTTTACATCAATCGTCAACAGAAAAAGTGCAGATTTTGAAAAAAAGGTGGATTAAACGAATATCCTGTGTTGACATAGCACTTCACCGATTGTATAATTCAATTGTAATATAACGTAATGTCTATGGCAGAGTGCTTCTTGCATATGAGCTCTGCCTGTGTAATCAGATGTGTGATTAATCTGAAAGGAGAATTTTTATGAATTTAAAGGCTGTTATTTCTGCTGTTACAGCGACTGCAATGCTTGTTTCGGCAGGTGGCTGGAAAAAGGCAGATACTGCTCTTGGCGCAAATGACAATACTATGCGTGATATGACCACTATGGATATTATTGAGGATATGGGAATAGGTATCAATCTGGGAAATACCTTTGAATCAAGCGGACAGTGGATCGATGACTGGGGTGACGGTACTCCCAACGCCTATGAAACCGCTTGGGGAAGTCCTACCGTTACAAAGGAGCTTATTCAGGGCTATGCCAATGAGGGCTTCGGAGTAGTGAGAGTTCCTGTTGCGTGGTCCAATATGATGTCTGATGACGGAAATTATACGATCCACCCTGACTATATCGCCCGTGTAAAAGAGGTTATCGGCTGGGCGCTTGACGCTGACCTTTACGTTATTATGAATCTCCACTGGGACGGTGGCTGGCTTGAGGAAATTCCCACAAATTACGATGAGTGTATGAAAAAATACAGCGCTATATGGACTCAGCTTTCCGATGAGTTCCGCGATTACGGTGATTATCTTATGTTCGAGTCGCAGAATGAAGAGCTTGGCTGGTCATCTGTATGGAATCAGTGGGGAGGCACCACAGGTAAGGACGTTTCATACGGCTATGTAAATGCAATAAATCAGGAATTTGTTGATATCGTCCGCTCTTCGGGAGGCAACAACGAAAAGCGTCACCTTCTGATATCAGGCTATAATACTGACATAACTCTTACCTGTGATTCGCTTTTCAAAATGCCTGATGACCCTGCAGGAAGATGTGCTGTTTCGGTTCATTATTACACTCCCGCCGGATTTGCTATCCTTACAGAAGACGCTTCCTGGGGCAAGGCAACGTCAACATGGGGTACAGATGCCGAGTATGCAGAGCTCAACGGAAATATGGATAAGCTTGTTTCACGCTTTACATCTAAGGGCGTGCCTGTAATCATAGGTGAATACGGCTGTCCCAAGGAAAATAAGGAAGAGGCTTCTGTAAGAAGATTTATCAGTGCAGTTGCCGAGGCTTCGATGTCACGTGGAGGAATCTGTCCTGTTCTCTGGGACGTAACAGACCTTCACTACAGCAGAAAAAATTACAGAATGACCGACAGCGAGCTTCAGAAGGAGCTTATCAGAATAAGAGACGCATATGCTCCCGCAAGTGTGGAGGGAGATATAAACGGCGACGGAAACTTCCTTATCTCAGACGTTGCAGTGCTTCAGATGTGGCTTCTCAACCCGTCATCAACAACACTTAAACAGCCTGAAATGGCAGACGCAGACAATGACGGAAGAGTGGATATATTTGATCTTTGCCTTTTAAAGAACAGACTAATCTCATAACAAACGAAAATTTGAGACTATTTGCTATAAAAAAGGTCAGAATCCCTATATACAGATAAAAGAAACAGGATTATAATCAAAGAAAGATAAAATATATCAAAGGGGGAAAAACAAGTGATAAAAAAAGGCATTTCAATTGTGTCTGCAATGGCACTGACAGGCTCGGCGCTGTTCAGTCTGTACTGCGGAGGCTTTTCTGCTTCTGCTGATGATTATATCTACGGGGATATGGACAGCGACGGCCTTATAAGCGTTTTCGACCTCTCAACAATGAAAAACGCTTATGCAAACAACACATCGCTCAGCAGTGTTATGCTGGAGATAGCTGACCTTGACGAAAGCGGAAGCTTTGATGCCGGTGATGTAAAAATGCTTCAGGATTATCTTCTGGGAAGAATAGACAGCTTCCCCGCAGGAAGCTCCTTCAGCTATGAGGAGCCTGAGGTTTACGACGGTATCAAGACTCTTGACGGAAGCCGTATGTTTGAAAAGCTCGACCGAGGTGTTGTTGCTCTTAATTCAGGTGGCTCTGCTTATGTAAGCTGGAGACTTCTTGCTTCAGATGAGCCTGATATGGGATTTAACGTCTACAGAACAACAGACGGCACTACTGTAAAGGTAAACAGCGAGGTTATTACAGGCGGAACAAATTATACCGATAAAACTGCCGACCTTACAAAAGACAATACGTACACGGTTAAAACTGTGTATAACGGCGTGGAAAAGGAGTCTGACGGAAGCTTTACCCTCAAAGCAAATAAGGGCTCAGGCGCATATTATACTGTTCCTATCAAGGACGGCGGTACAGTTCACTTTGTATGGGTGGGAGATTTCAACGGCGATGGAGCTTACGATTACCTTATCGACCGCTGTGACGAGGATACTCAGAAGCTTGAAGCCTACCTTAACGACGGAACATATCTTTGGACTGTTGATATGGGCTATAACAGCACAGACCGCTATCAGATAGAGCCGGGTCCCTCAACAATCGACGTCGGTATGTGGGACGGTGCTACTGTTTACGATATCGACTGCGACGGATATGCCGAGGTTATGATAAGAGTCGCTGACGGAGTTACCTTCGGCGACGGTACAGTCTACACCAACAGCGTCACAAACGGGCAGGCGATTGCTGTTGTTGACGGTATGACAGGAGCTTTGCAGGACACAGCTCCCGTACCCGATGATAAAATCGAAGCAGGCCCCAAGGCTTGTATGATGCAGATAGGCTATCTTGACGGAGTTAAACCAAGCCTTGTCTGCTGGATCAAAAATCGTAACGATGATAAGAGCTTCAACAGCTACAATGTTGCCTACACCTACGAAAACGGCGATTTCGTAATGCAGTGGAAGGCGGGTGCTTATGGAGCTGAGGCACATAATATCCGAGTTGCCGATGTTGACTATGACGGCAAGGACGAGGTTCTTCATATGGGTTACGCTCTTAACGGCGACGGTAGTCTCAGATATACCGTAAAGAACGTCGTTCACGGCGACCGCTGGTATGTTGGCTCTTTCTGCAATGCAAACAACGGCAATGAAATGATGGGCTACGGTATCCAGCAGGATAACGCAAGCGGACTTCTTGAATACTTCTACAATGCCAATACAGGCGAGCTTATCTGGGAACACTATGCTTCAGAGGGTACTGCCGATGTGGCAAGAGGAAATATAGGCGATATCGATCCCAATCACGATGGTCTTGAGGTATGGTCTTTCCAGGGACTTTACTCAATGGACAACAAGCTTATTTCAACAAATTATATGTATCCCGTATTCAGAGTCTTCTGGGACGGCGACCTTTTCAGCGAATCCTACAACGAGGGTAAGCTTGAAGGCTGGAATTACGAAACACAGAGCGTTGAGCGTGTTGATACCTACTGGAAGATTTACGGCTCAAGCGGAAGCGAGCGTGGCGTTGCAATGCTTCACGCAGATATCATAGGCGACTGGCGTGAAGAGACAGTACAGGTAAACTATGATACAGATGAGCTTGTTATCTATACAACAACTCATACCACTAACGAGCGTATTTACTGTCTTGCTCAGAATCCCTGCTACAGAAACTGTATGACAGGTAAGGGTTATTATCAGGCAAATATGCTTGATTACTTCCTTGGTTATAATATGGAAGCTCCCGAAACTCCCGATATCAGCTATGTGGGAGAGTCTTCTCTTGAAGCGGGTTCTGTTTATATGATAAAGAATGTAAACAGCGGACAGTATCTTGAGGTTAACGGCGGTAATGCTGAAAACGGCGCAAATGTTCAGCAGTGGGGAGCAAACGGTCCCGCTTCACACAATACCTGGAGACTTGAAGAGGACGGCAACGGTTTCTACTATCTCATTTCACAGCTTGGCGACAAAAACACCTACTATCTTGATGTAAACGGCGGAGATGTTGCAAACGGTACAAACGTACAGATATGGGAGAAATCAGGCTCAAGAGGTCAGCAGTTCACCTTTACAAAAAATTCCGACGGCGGTTACGTTATCCATACAAATACCTATACCGGCGGAGTAAAATGCGTTGAGGTTGCAAACGCTTCTACAGACAGCGGAGCAAACGTTCAGCAGATGAAGGTCAACGGAAGTTCTTGTCAGAGCTGGATATTTGAAAAAGTATCCTGAGTGATAAAGCCTGTGACTCGTAATCTGCACAAACGATAACAGGGCTTTAAAATATTCCTTTATGTATTCCAAAATTAAGGACAAATCAGAAAATGCATCTGTGTTATGACGCAGATGCGTTTTTTGTTTTAGGCTGTCCCGCCGTTGACTTTCTGAGAGGCAGATGATATAATTATCTATATATTACAGAGGGGAGCTATGAAAATGAAATGTCCCGAATGCGGAGCAGAAATGGAAAAAGGCGGACTTGTAACCGACAGTTGTGCTCTTGTATGGTATCCTGAGAAAACTTATGATAAACACCCTATCAAGCGTACTTTTACTATAGGAAAGAGAATAGGCACAACAAGTATGCTGTATTCGGAAACAAAAGTACCCGATGCATATTACTGTGAAAAATGCAATATAGTTACGGGAGTTTTCAAGGTTGAGGAATACTGATATACTCTGAAAGGAACTGGAATATGGCTAAATCAAGATTTATATATACCTGCAATCAGTGCGGATATGAAAGCTCAAAATGGAACGGAAAATGTCCTTCCTGCGGTGCGTGGAATTCCTTTGAGGAGGAGATTTCAGAAAGCAGAGCATCGTCAAGAGGTTCAACTGCAACGGGAAATGCCGTAATGGACCTTTCCGATAAAATTTTAGAGCTTGAGAATATAGGCGTTGACGATGATGTGCGATACGATACGGGTGTGGGCGAGCTTAACCGTGTTCTCGGCGGAGGTCTTGTAAAGGGCTCGCTGGTGCTTCTGGGCGGAGAGCCGGGTATCGGAAAGAGTACGATTCTCCTCCAGATATGCCAGTTTTTAGGAAAGGAGCACTCGGTGCTCTATGTTTCGGGCGAGGAATCTGCAAGACAGATAAAGCTGAGAGCTCAGCGACTTGGCGTTGATACGGAAAATCTTTACATACTTACAGCTACAGACGCTGAGGCTGTTGCGGATACAATCGTTCAGTGTGCTCCCGATATAGCAATAATCGACTCAATCCAGACAATGAGTATAAGCAGTATAAGCTCAAGCCCGGGAAGTCTTACACAGGTGAGAGAGTGCACAAACCTTTTTATGCATACGGCAAAAAATCAGGAAATTCCTGTGATAATCGTGGGACACGTCAACAAGGACGGAGCTATTGCTGGCCCTAAGGTTATGGAGCATATTGTGGACGCCGTTCTCTATTTTGAGGGCGAGCGCCATCAGAGCTATCGTTTGCTGAGAGCTGTAAAAAACCGTTTTGGCTCTACAAATGAAATCGGAGTTTTCGAGATGATCGACAAGGGACTGCGTGAGGTTGAAAATCCCTCGCAGATGCTTCTTTCGGGGCGTCCGCTTGACGTTTCGGGAACCTGTGTAGCCTGTGTAATGGAGGGAACAAGACCTATTCTTGCCGAGGTACAGGCTCTTGCGTCGAAAACAAGCTACAGTGTACCAAGAAGAATGGTTACAGGTTTTGACTTCAACAGACTTCACATTATTATTGCCGTGCTTGAAAAGCGTCTGGGAATTCACCTGAACACTCTTGACGTTTACCTCAATATAGTGGGAGGCTTTCGCCTTGACGAGCCTGCAGGTGACCTTCCTGTAGCAATGGCTCTTTATTCGGGAATAATGGACAAGCAGATAAATCGCTCACTTGTAGCGTTCGGTGAAATAGGTCTTGGCGGAGAAATACGCTCGGTATCGCATATTGTACAGCGTGTGAAAGAGGCTGAACGTATGGGATTTGAGGTGTGTATCGTTCCGAAGCAGTCGCTTTCGGGAATCAATCCCAACGATTATACCATAAAAATCATCGGAGCATCATCGCTTGCCGAAGCATTCAGACAGATATAAAAATAAGGGAGTCTTAAGGGCGCTACCTATATAGAAGTATTTACGTGAATTATTGAGGGAAACCCTTTTGAAAAAGGGTTATCCCTCAAACTCCTTTCCTAAAACTTTCAAGTTTTTAATTTAAGCCCCATAGGGTACACACATCAAGTAAAGAAGAAATTTAATTATTTCTCCGTGTGCACCCTATGGGGCTTAAATTAGACTCAAAAGTCTTTGGAGGGGGTGTGGTGGGAAACTTTCTTCAGAAAGGTTCCCCCACTAAATACGCATAATGCTTCCGTATAGACAGTACCCATAAAGCTCCCTTTATTTTTGTTTCATATCATAAATTCCGTAGGATAAGGTGAAAATCGTAAGAGGCAGAAAGGCGAGTCCGAGGGTGACTGTGCAGATAAGTGACAGGGCAAAAAGGAAAATCTGAGCTGTAGTGAGAAAATACCGCATAAGCTTTTCGCAATTGAACAACTGTGATATGACAATGAGTATACAACCGCCGTCAAGAAGGGAATAGGGCAGAAGATTGAAAACAGCAGTGCCGAGATTTATAAGTGCAAAGGAGCTGTGTGTGTTTGCTGAATGAAGCATAAAAAACAGCAGAAGGTTAGACAGAGGTCCTGCAGACAGCACAAAAATCTCCTTGCAGTAGGAAAGGATACGCTCTCTTGCGGGAATAAGCCTTATTCCGCAGGCTGTAAATAAAATTTCGCCGAGACTTCCTCCGAAAGCGCACAGAGCTATCCCGTGAGCGCACTCGTGGATAAGGACACAAATGAGGTAGTCTGTGATGAGGCTGTTTTCACCGCAGAGAAACATCATCGCCATAAAGACAAAGAATGAGAACTCGGCAGTGATTTTCACTCCTCCTATGCAGAGCTTTATCATAGAAAGGAGTGCTTTCCTGTGATTTCGGGCAGAATTTCCTTCTCATCGCGTATAAGCTCTGAAACTATATGGAAAAGCTCTGAAAAGAGAGCGGGACTAAACGCTTTCAGAGCTAAAAATGCTGTGATAATCAACAGGCACAAGGCAGTCTGCATAGCAAAGACATCGTCCTTGCGGTTTTTCTCTTTCCTGTCGTATTTTTCAAGCAGAGCTCTTGTGTCGTCACAGCAGAGCTCTGCTTTTTCTTCTGTAGCTGTTTCGTTGTTCATAGAAAGACTCCTTTGCATAAGCTGTTAAATTATATGTGGCTTATATGGAGTTTATACTGCAAAAAAGGACCGCATAAGGGTACTGTCTATACGGAAGCATTATGCGTATTTAGTGGGGGAACCTTTCTGAAGAAAGTTTGCCCCCACACCCCCTACAAAGACTTTTACTCTGAATTAAATCCCCATAGGGTGCACACAGATAACGAGAAATCGAACTCTCTTTAAAATGGTGTGTGTACCCTATGGGGATTTAATTAAAAATGAAAGTTTTAGGAAAGGAGTTTGAGGGATAACCCTTTTTCAAAAGGGTTTCCCTCAATAATTCACGTAAATACTTCTATATGGGTAGCGCCCTTAAGCAGTCCTTTCAAGAAGCGTTTATGTAATTTACTCGCCGAAAAACAGCTTCATAACCTTTGGGTCCCCGCCGTTTTTCTCGTACATTCTGCGATATTCAAGAGCCTTTTCCATATTGCCCTCCATTTTATAGGCAACAGCAAGAGCGCTCATTGACTGGTGCATTTTAGGGTTAAGCTCGATAGCTTTCAGCCCGTAGGTAATGGTCTCCTGAGCATTGCCCTTAAGCAGATAGATATTTGCGATATTGTTGTATGCAAAGGCGTTTTCGGGATCGTATGTAATAGCCTCGCGGTAAGCATTAACAGCGTCGTCGTTTCTGCCGTTGTTTTTGTAGAGTATTCCGAGATTTGACCATACAGTTGATCTGGTTCTGTCACGGGTAAGAGCCTCCTCATAGCAGGCAATAGCCTCATCGGTACGCTTGAGCTCGTCAAGATTAAGAGCCTTGAAGCAGAGCACAGCGGTATAGTCATCGGGCTCTGAGCAGTTATTGTAGAGCTTCTCTAAAATATCCAGCGACTTCTCCTGCTTGTTGGTATTATACAGGCTTATTGCCTTCATAAGCTTTCTGTAAGAGTCCTTATCCTGTGAAAAGGCTTTGCCGAGGATAGACTTGTACTGCTCCTCAAAAACGAGATAATCAAGGGGAGAAGTCTTACGGCGTATTCTCAGCATAGCCAGCAGATAGACAATAAGCAGAGAAACAGCCTTTGCCACAAGCTTCACATCTGTTTTCTCGGCGAAAAAGAGCTGATACACAATGAGAACAGGCATTGTGATAATAACGATTATATTGATTGCACGGAAAATTTTAGTCCACATAGTTGATATTCTCCCTTGCTTTTTTACTGTAAATACAACCGCAGTAATCCTGTCGGTAGAGGTTATGGATTTTTGAAAGCTCTATAGAGCGTTTATAGCCCTCGTGCTTTTTGAAATCCGAGAAAAGATAGGGCACACCAAGCTCTTCGGCAAGAGCTCCGCCACACTGATTGATGAAAGGAGCGTCCTTGTGAGGACTTATTGTGAGAGTTGTGGTAAAGTAATCGCATCCCAGCTCCTTAGCCTTCAGTGCAGTGCTTCTGAGACGGAGCTCAATGCATTTTCTGCAACGCTTGCCACGTTCAGGTAGCGTTTCAAGTCCCTTTGCAAGGTCATAAAAAGGTTGCGGAGCGTACTCCTCACAGATAACGGGAATATCAAGTCCCATTTCCTTTACAAGACGCAGAAGCTCGCTGTGACGGTAGCTGTACTCTTCCTGAGGAGCAATATTGGGATTATAAAAATACAGAATAATATTGAAAAAGCTGTGTATGTACTCAAGTGTATAGCTACTGCAAGGCGCACAGCAGGCGTGAAGCAGAAGCGAGGGCTTCTCACCTGTTTTTTTCAGCTCCTCAAGCTTTTTATCAAGCATTGCTCCGTAATTTATTTTCTGCATAAAAAACCTCTCTGAGAAAAGGGCAGACTGAACCGTCTGCCCTGAATTTGTATTATGAATAAAGCGGAGGATTACTTATCCTCAAGTGCTTTCAGAGCTCTGAGCTCATCGCGGTTTACTCTGATTTCAGCGTCCTTAAGGAGTTTTACCTCGCTTCTGTCGAGAGTAACGGGAACCTCAGAGTTTTCTGTTTTGATTCTGAGCTTACCTGTAATAAGGTTAGCGTCCTCGACTTTGCCCTTATCACCGTCGGGAGTAACGACAATAGCACCGATTTTAGGAGTAATTTTCAGCAGAGCCTCATAAGCATTCTGCTCATTTTTGAGACAGCACATAAGTCTTCCGCAGGTACCTGAAATCTTTGTAGGATTAAGAGAAAGTCCCTGTTCCTTGGCCATTTTGATAGAAACGGGCTGAAACTCGCCCATATAGCCCTTACAGCAGAATTCTCTTCCGCAGATACCCAGTCCGCCGAGGATTTTTGCCTCATCACGCACGCCTATCTGACGTAGCTCAATTCTTGTTCTGAAAACGGAAGCAAGGTCCTTTACAAGCTCACGGAAGTCAACGCGGTTTTCGGAGGTGAAATAGAAGAGCAGTTTATTGTTATCGAAAGTGCACTCTACATCAACAAGGTGCATATCAAGACCTCGTGCATTGATTTTCTCCTGACAGATAGTAAAAGCTTCCTTTTCCTTCTGCTTGTTTTTCTCTACTATTTTCAGATCGGCGGGAGTAGCCAGTCTGATAATAGGCTTAAGAGGTGATGAAATCTGGTTATCCTCGATCATACGGTTAGGGATAGCCACCTCTCCGCACTCAATACCTCTTACAGTTTCGACGATAGCGTAATCGCCTGAATTAGCCTTAATATCTCCGGGTGAGAAATAATATATTTTACCTACGCTTTTAAAGCGAACACCAACAATTTCTTTCATTGTGACTCCAGACTGCCGTAAACGGCTATAAACAATTCATTATTTCGCCTGCCATTGAGGCGAGTGCCAGCGGTATGCTTACATTGGCGCCGATTTTATTCCAGGCTCGTTCAATACAGCTGTGAAGCCTTGAAGCCTGATGCACGGTAAGCATTTCCGAAAGAGCAACAGCTCCGTCATACCAGCAACCGATAGTAGCGGAATTTTTATCCCTGGCAAGAACAGCGCAGTCTCTCACCAGCTTATCCAGCTGGATAAGGGTATTTTTGACATCAGAACGCTCCTTACCCAGATTAAACAGTGTAACATTCAGCGCATACTCATCTTTTCTTATTATACTATCTGTGAGCGTTTTTGTCAAATCCACAATTTTCTTCAGACTGTCGTTTCTGAGATAATCCAGGCATTGTCCCACATTTCCGTGGAAGCACTTTACAGCCGAGGCGATTTCTGCTTCCGAGCAGTTTCTGCTTCTCAAAGCCTCAACGGTTTCCTCCTCAGAGCACACAGACATACCGAAGCATAAACAACGTGAAATTATGGTAGGAAGGAAGTTGGTTTTAGACTCTGCAGTAAAGATGAAGTAGGCGTAATCGGGTGGCTCCTCGATAATTTTAAGCAGGATATTCTGAGTAACCGCAGAGATATCACGGCAATCACGGAAGATATACACCTTTTTGCCTGTGCTGTTATTCGGTTTTATACTTGCGTCGCTTACAACAGCTCTTGCAGTTTCGGCAGAGTAACCGCCCAGCTTACCGCTTGTGGGAACATACATCACATCGGGGTGATTATTGCGTGCCACATTGAGACAGGTACGGCAGACTCCGCAGGGAGCGCCGTCCACGGGATTTTCGCAAAGCAGGGAAGCGGTATAATATTCCGCCATATGCTTTTTTCCCAGACCGTATTCGCCGTAAAACATAACGGTATGGCCTGCACGGTCTGAAGAAATCATATTTCCGATTGTTGCAAGAAGCTGTTTATTGCCGTAAATCTTTTCCATATCAGACTTTCTCGAAGCGCTCTACATCGGTTACGAAGATAGTAGCACCGCCGACCTGAACCTCCATAGGAAATGAGCTGAAGGAATCAGAGGAGAGTCCTGACATAGAGTTTTTCACAAACTCTTTTCTTTTACGGCTTTTTGAAGCAATAACGTTAATAGCGTCATCTACTCTTTCGTTTTCGGTACAGATGAGGAAGGTAGTATTTCCCGAACTGAGAAAACCGCCTGTAGAAGCGAGCTTGGTAGCGAAAAATCCGTTTTCCATAAGGGCGTTTGAGACAGGCTGGCTGTCATCGCCGTTAACAATAGCAAAAATAAGTTTCATATCCGACACCTCTTTGAATTTATTATATTTATTTTACCACATTCACAGTAAAAATGCCATACCTATTGAAAATTTTTATATGTTCACGTGTGATGAGCTCTCCGCTTATTGCAATGGGTACAGCGGGGGGACAGGGCACCTTTACTGAAGCGCATATTCTGTTTTCGGCAGAATTGACGCAAATTTCCTCGGAAGGAGCAAAGACAGCCTCTCTGATGCTCATAGCCTTCACAGGAGAGGGAAGGCTTAGCTTTCTTACTGCAGGAGAGTGCCTTTCTGCTTTTTCAAGAGCTTTTTCAAGAGCCTTTTCAAGCGTATCGTAGTCCTTTTCCGTATTAACGGGAGCCATAAGCAGAATAACTATACTGTCGTCGGCATACTCGCACTCAACATTGAAACTGCGGAGTATATCGGCAAGCTCAAGACCGTTGAAACCGCACTCCTGTGCCTTTACAGTGATGTGAAAGGGCTCAGTATCCGCAAAGGAAACAAGATGAGAAATATTATTTTTCAGAGCCGTTATTCTTTCTGCGCCGATGCGTATATCCTCACGTATATGCTTTTCTATGTAATCACAGCAAAGGTCAAGCGAGCACATAATGAGATACGAGGGACTTGTAGAGCCGAAGATGCTCATAGCCTGTTTAAGAAGTGGAGCGTACTCCTCACGAGAGGTATGTAGCAAAGCAGAGCCTGTAAGTGCTGGAAGCATTTTATGAGCCGAGTCACAGCAAAGGTCTGCTCCGAGAGCAATAGGGTGAAGACTTTGCGGGAAAAAGGCAGTGTGAGCTCCGTGAGCGTTATCCACAAGCAGACGAGCGTCATATCTGTGACAGATTTCGCTGAGAGCCTTTATATCCGCAAGCTTTCCTGTATAATCGGGAGATGTAACATAAACACAGGCAGAGCTTTCACACTCTGAAAGGAGTTTTTCCACTGAAGCAAGGCACAGCTCTCCCGAAAGCAGACTGTCCGAGTAATCGGGCATAATCCATTCCACGTCAATATCCAGCAGAGCGGAGGCATTGAGAAATGCACGATGAACATTGCGGACGGCAAAAACGCGTCTGTTTTCTTTTTTCATAAGATAAAGCATAGCTTGTATACAAAGGGTAGAGCCTCCCGCAGAGAAAACAGTAGCCCTTGTATTGTAAAGCGATGACATATTCCTTTCGCTTTCGGCAATGATACCGTCGCTTTCAAAGAGACTGTCGGCGCCGTTTATTTCGGTTATATCGAGACTGTAAATCTCAGGAGCAAGTCCGCAGAATTCTGCTCCCTTATGACCGGGCATATGACAGCGCAGAAAATCGCTTCGGGAATATTTTTTTAGAAAATCATAAACGGGCGTATTCACAGAAACCTCCCACTACATATTGATATTATATTGCAGACAGCGATAGATTTTAAGGCGTGCACGCTTCATACATACTGATACCGACTGAGGCGATACGTCAAGAAGCCTGCCAATCTGAACGATGTCCATATTCTTAAAATAGTATAGCACAATTATTTCCTTTTGTCTTGTGGTAAGCTCATTATTTATAACTTTTAACAGCACTTTTTTCAGACGACTCATAAATTCTCCGGAATCGTTATCCTTTTCCTGAAGAATGGCACGTATTCCACGGTCAGCCTGGCCTGAAAACGTATCGGAATAAGTATTACGTCTGGGCACGATTTTCCACCGCCCTTGCATAAGAGTCAAGATGACCGATGATATCGCGCATTTCCCTGTGCTCAGTATAAAGCAAAGCTATACGCTGTCTGAGATTTCTGTCTGAAATTTCCTGTTCACCTCCGTTTTTGATAAGTACGTTGAGCTCAGCGGTAAGCTGGTCTATACGGGATTTAACCAGTTCACAGCTTGTCTGATAATTTCTAATAAGTTCTTTCATTGGTAATCCTCCACAGTCATTTATTTAGGGAGAAGCACCTAAGGTAGCTATCGAACGAATGTTCTATTCCTTGTAAGGATATTATAAAACATATGTTCTTATTTGTCAAGGCTGTTTTATTATTTTTTTGTTTTAAGTAATGCACAGCCCTCACTTTTCCTTGACATTGAGGGGAATATGTGATAAAATTGAAAACGAAAATCATTTTCATTTTTAACGGAGGTTTTATGAAGCTTTCTAATGAGTACAAAACAAAGCAAAAGGAAAATCTTATTGCTTTTCTTATAAAAAATAAGGACAGGCATACAAATGTCCAGGAAATAAGCTCTTATCTTGCACAGGAGGGCTCGCCTGTGGGTACAGCTACTATCTATCGCCAGCTTGAAAAGCTTGTGGAGCGTGGAATTGTACGTAAATACGTTCTTGATGGCAAAACAGGAGCCTGCTTTCAGTATATCGGGGATAACAGCTGTCACGAGCATTTTCATCTGAAATGCGTCTGTTGCGGTCAGCTTATTCACATCGACTGTGACTTTCTTTCGGGAGTAAACAAGCATATTTTTGAGCATCACGGCTTTACCGTAAACTCTACACAGACGGTTTTCTACGGCAAATGCTCAGAGTGTTCGGGTTCGGAGGAAGAATGAAAAAAAGACTCTTTGTAACGATTATAACAGCAGTTTTATTTGTTTCGGGACTCCTTACAGGGTGCGCAGACAGCTCTGCAGAGAAGAAACCGGACAAGCTTTCCATAGTGACAACCTGTTTTCCGCCTTATGACTTTGCAAGAGCTGTTGCAGGGGAAAGCGCCGATATAACAATGCTTCTTTGTCCCGGCGCCGAGGCTCACTCCTACGAGCCTACACCGCTTGACATACTGAAAATTCAGGAGTGCGATGTGTTTATTTATCTTGGGGGCTCAGGCGAGGTATGGGCAGAGGAAATACTGGAATCGGTGGGTACTGACAATAAAACAGTAATAAGACTTTTTGATTATGTAGAGCCTCTTGAAGAAGAGGAGGTGCACGGAGCTTCTCCCAGCGGTCATTCCCACGACCATTCTCATAACGAAGAAGAGGAGGAAGAGGACTCTCACAGCGTACAGGAACAGGAGCATCATCACGATGAAAACTGCGGACACAATCATGCAGAAAACGATTATCTCGGATATGACGAGCATTTCTGGCTTTCTCCTTCAAATGCTGTGCTTTGCACAGAGGGTATAAGAGACGCTCTGTGCTCGGCAGTGCCCGAACATATCAGCTTTGACCGGCAGTCGTACTACAGCGTCAATGCGGAAGGCTACATCTCTCAGCTTGAGGAGCTTGAGGAGGATTTTGCGGAAATGGCAGAGAACGCTCCCACTGATATAATAGTCATAGGAGACCGCTTCCCCTTCAGATATCTTACACACGATCTGGGGCTGGAGTACTTTGCGGCATTCAGCGGATGCAGTTCTGAATCAGAGCCGGGAGTATATACAATGGCTTTTCTGATAGACGAGATACTTGAGCATAACATCGATACCGTATTCTGCCTTGAGTTTTCAACGAAAAGGCTTGCGGAAAAGCTCTGCGACGCGACAGGCGCACAGATGCTCACACTTCATTCCTGCCACAATGTATCAGGCGAAGATTTTGAAAACAACGTAACGTATATTCAGCTTATGAGAGAAAATCTCAATAATTTAAGGGAGGCTCTGTATTGAAAAAAATACTTACCTGTGAAAACCTTACCGCAAGCTATGACGGAGTAAAGGTTATAAATTCGCTTTCATTTTCAATAAGCGAGGGCGATTATCTGTGTATTTTAGGAGAAAATGGTTCGGGAAAAAGCACCCTTGTAAAGTGTCTGCTTGGAATAAAGCCTGCCGACGGAGGAAAAATAACTCTTGGCGATGGACTTAAGCACACCGATATAGGCTATCTTCCTCAGCACACGCCTATGCAGTCGGGATTTCCCGCTACTGTTTCCGAGGTAGTGCTTTCGGGCTGTCTGGGAAGAAGAGGATATCGTCCCTTCTATTCATCTGCCGAAAAGGAAATTGCGTCAAATGCAATGAAGCGTCTGGGAATTTACGACCTTGCTTCAAGAGGCTGTCGTGAGCTTTCGGGCGGACAGCAACAGAGAATGCTTCTTGCAAGAGCGTTATGCTCGGCAAAAAAGCTCCTTCTTCTTGACGAGCCTGTAACAGGACTTGACCCCACAGCTTCAGCAGAGCTCTATTCCGTTATTTCAGAGCTTAACGAGAAGGATAAAATGACCATAATAATGGTTTCCCACGATATAGCAAAATCACTTGAGTACTCATCGAAGATACTGTGCCTGTGCAGTAGCAGTGACAGCTTTTTCGGAACTCCCCAGGAATACGCTTCATCACACATCAGCAATAAATTTATCGGAGATCAGAAACTATGACAGAAAATTTTGAATTAATGTTTTCACCTGAATTCTTCCGCCACATACTTCTCCCTGCACTTATAGGAGGAATTGCGGTTACGATATGTGCCTCACTTCTGGGAGTAACTCTTGTGCTGAAGAAATACTCTATGATAGGCGACGGACTTTCACACATCGGCTACGGAGCATTATCCGTTGCGGCAGTAATGAATTTAGCTCCCCTGAAGGTAGCTCTGCCTGTAGTTATCGTTGCAGCATTTATACTGCTGAGGCTCAGCGAAAACAGCAAGCTTCACGGCGATTCGGCAATAGCGCTCTTTTCCACAACAGCTCTTGCCATAGGAATTCTCGTTTCCTCAAAGGCTGGACTCACCAATGATGTGAGCCACTATATGTTCGGAAGCATACTTGCTATGACAACTGAGGACGTTGTGCTCAGCGTAGTGCTGTCGGTAGTTGTGATACTTGCATTCATTTTCCTGTACAACAGGATCTTCTCGGTTACCTTTGATGAAAACTTTGCCCGTGCCACAGGAGTAAATGCGGGAATATACAATATGATATTCGCGGTTTTAACAGCTGTAACCGTTGTTCTGGGAATGATGATGATGGGCTCGCTTCTTATTTCAAGCCTGATAGTAATTCCATCGCTTACCGCAATGAGAGTATGCAAAAGCTTCCGCGGAGTTGTCCTCACAGCAGGAGCAGTTTCCGTAGCAAGCTTTCTTCTGGGAATGTTCATCGCCCTTATGTTCAATACTGCTCCCGGAGCAAGCATCGTAATCGTAAATGTATTCTTCTTCCTTGTGTTTTCACTTATCGGAAGAATTATCAGAAGATGAATCTGACTGTTGGTGTGAGCGTATACTGTAAATTCTCACATTATCGTTGTCCTCGGAAAGTGCGTTTTGCATCTTAGCTTTGCTGTTTCTTGACGGCGGAGTGTAGATTTTTACCGCATCATCGTTATTATTGAATGGTATAATATGCATATAGAGTGCTCCTTTCGTTCTGCAGGGCTCAGGGTAACAGCGATAATATTATCCCGTAAATCATCTTTGTTATACATAAAAGAAAAGGAATTTTTGATATGAGACATCTTAAAGCAATCGGCTACATAGTGGCATCTGAAATACTTTCGCTTTTTATCGGTCTTACCCTTGCATCATCGGCAATGACCTTTATGAAGCTTATCTGCGCTGTGTGCACAGTGGGAATACTTATCTGTCTTATGGCGAATTTTGCAATGAATACAGCCTCTGAGGATCTGAAAAAAAGCAGAACAGAGAATTTGAAGCTGAGTCCTCTTGTACCGCTTGCAACGGGAGTTACGGCTTCGCTTCCGTCACTTGCAAGCTGGATTGTGCTTTTTGTATCCCACAAAACATCGGGATTTGACTTTTACAAATGGCACAAGCTTCTGAACGCATATTTTCTTCAGATTTACAACTTTATCAACTCTGATGCGTCAAGCTCGGCTCTTACATCGGCACAGGTATGGCTGATGCTTCCCCTTGTTGCAGTACCCTTTGCGTCATACGTTACAGTGTATGCACTTACAGTCAAGGGAGTTATAAAGGCTCCTGTGAGATAACAAGGCAGTGGTTTCCTGTTGACAGGCAGACTTCAATGGTTTATAATTAAGTGTATAAAAAGAAAGCTTTTTTGAATTTAAAGGAGGATTAACAATGAAAAAGACATTATCAGCGCTTTTATCTGCAGTACTGGCTGTATCGTCTGTTACAGCTTCAGCGGTATGTGCTCAGGAGACTGCTGAAAGCGATAATACAAACAGCGTTTTCGTTATGGGCGACAGCATTGCATCGGGCACTTCAATGGGCGGTACTGTTGAGCATAAATACGGCGATATTATCGGCGATTACCTCGGCTGGGAGGTCGATTACTACGCTAAGGACGGTCTGAGAACAGATGACCTTATCAGTGCTCTTTCAAACGACGCTGAGGCTATTGCGTCTGCAGAAGAAGCTGAGGTTGTAGTAATTTCAATAGGCGGAAACAATATGCTCCGTCATATGGCAAAGTATTCTCTTGAATACGCAAGAACAATAAATTCCGATACATATCCCATGTTCAAAGAGGGCTATTCATCAGCTGATATTCCTGAGGACCCTACTCTTGACGATATGAACCGTCTGATTGATAAGGCAGTGCTGATGGATTACTTTGAGGCTAATCCTATGGCAGCAACTCCGTTTATTTCAGGACTTAAAAAGGAGCTTGCCGGTACAACAAATAATCCTACAGGTCTTGTTCAGACAGAGTATGTTCCCGAAACAGCTGAAATCGTTTCTATGATAAAGGAGCTTAATCCCGACGCTCAGATAATCATTCAGACAGTTTATCAGCCTGTTCAGTTTGCTCCCGAATACTGGAGCGGAAGCATTGATATTGCAGGAAATGAAACATACTCAATGGCAATAAATACTCTCAGAAAAAACCTGGAAAGCGCTATGGAGCTTTATCGTGACGCCCTGCAGACTATTGAGGGAGTGAAAATTGCCGATATATTCTACGAGTTCAGCTCAAACGAGTCTCCTTCAAAGGAAAATCAGGGCTATGCCTACTATTTCACAGATATCCAGCCCGAAACAGGCGAGTTTGATATAAACAATATGGACTTCCACCCCAATCAGAAGGGACATATTGCCATTGCCTGTGCTGTTCTTGAGCAGATAGGCGAGCTTCACAACGATAACGGTCTTTTAAAGACAACGTTTGAAAGTCTTGAGGATAAGGCAGAGTATCCCGAAATTGCATATGAAACATACCTTAAGGTAGCAGGCAACGAGCCTCTTGTGACTACAACATCTACAACGACTACAACTACAACTTCTACAACAACGACTACTACAAGCACCACTACAACTACAACAACTACTACAACGACTACTACCACCACTTCAACAACAACTACTACCACAACAACTACCTCAACTACTACTTATACAACGCCGACTACAAGCTCTGCGCCTGAGGTTATGCTTGGCGATGTGAACTGCGACGGACAGATTACTCCTACCGATGCAGCAAAGGCACTCTCAGCATATGCTGATGGGCAGACAACAGGAAGTGTAGGGCTTACATACGTGGAGTTCACTGCCGCAGATGTAAATAAGGACGAAAAAATAACTCCCACCGATGCGGCAAGTATCCTCAGCTACTACGCCTATGTCTCAACAACAACTGACGAGTACATACAGACCATGGAAGAGTTTATGGGACTTGTCTGATAACAAAAATTAAGGCTCACCCTTAGGAGACTTTTCACACAGAAGTATTTACGTGATTTATTGAGGAAAACCCTTTTGAAAAAGGGTTCTCCCAACGGGAGCCTGTCCCCTCTGTCCTTCGGACATCTCCCCGCACTGCGGGGAGTAATCCTCAAACTCCTTTCCTAAAACTTTCATTTTTAAATTAATTCCCCATATGGTACACACACCATTTTGATAAGATTTTAACATCTCGTTATTAGTGTGTACCATATGGGGATTTAATTCAGAGTAAAAGTCTTTGTAGGGGGTGTGGGTGACTCCCCACGGGGTGGGGAGATGTCAGCGAAGCTGACAGAGGGGACGGGTGCCTGTCAGGCATAAACTTTCTTCAGAAAGGTTCCCCCACTAAATACACATAATGCTTCCGTATGGATAATTTACTTAAAGGAGAGCCTTACAAATATCCCCGCAAGCTTTTTATGCCTGCGGGGATTTATTTTATTTATCGCTTTTGATTTTCATTGAAATATCGAATGCCTTTACCGAGTGGGTAAGAGCTCCGAGAGAAATGATATTAACGCCTGTTTCGGCAACAGAGCGGATATTATCAGCTGTGATATTTCCTGAAGCCTCAAGCAGAGCCTTGCCGTCTGTGATAGCCACAGCCTCACGCATCTGGTCGCAGTTCATATTGTCAAGCATAATGATTTCGCAGTTAACGCTGAGCGCCTCACGAAGCTCATCGAGAGTACGGACTTCAACCTCAACCTTTACTGTATGTCCGATTTTCTCACGCAGAGCGTTTACCGCAGCGGTAATTCCGCCGTAAGCGTCGATGTGGTTATCCTTAAGCATAGCCGCATCGGAAAGGTTGAAACGGTGATTTTTGCCTCCGCCCACAGTAACAGCATACTTCTGAAGCGCACGCAGACCGGGAAGAGTCTTTCTTGTATCTGTAACGTGAGCATTTGTGCCCTTTACAAGCTCAGCGCAGACATTTGTTGCGGTTGCAATTCCCGACATATGCTGGAGAATATTAAGAGCAGTACGCTCGCCCTTGAGAAGAGTAAGAGTGCTTCCTTCCATTTCAGCAATGATATCGCCCTCGTTTACCTTGGCGCCGTCTCTGAGGAGAATATTGAAGCTTACATTACCGCCCGCAAGCTCGAAAACACGCTTTGCGATATCGATACCGCAGAGCACGCCTGAAGCCTTTGCAACGTAATAAGCCTTGCTTGTATGCTCTTCGGGAATAAGGTTATCTGCCGTAGCATCGATGTAGCTGATATCCTCCATAAGAGCGTTGTTGATTATATTGTCAATATAGCACTGTAAAAGTTTCATATTAAAACCCCTTTCGGATTATCGGATAACTTCCTTTAAAATGATGTAGGCGGTTGTAACGAGGGATTTAGCCTCAACGTAGTCTGCGTCGATGAGGAAATTGCCGTTAAGCAGAGTTTCACGTATTTCCTCCACACGCCTGAAGCTTTCGGAAGCAGACTTTTTATCGGGGATAACAAAGTGGCACTGCTGAAGAATTCTTCTTACCTCTGTACGGAAGCCGTGAGGGATAGGCTCGCGGTCTGTAGAGGGAGCAAATTCAACTGTATCAAAGCCTTCGGGACATTTATCAATCTTGCGTGCAATATCCTCAGAAGCACGGCGTGAGAACACAAGAGCCTCAAGCAGAGAATTACTTGCAAGGCGGTTGTTTCCGTGAACGCCTGTATGCGAGCACTCTCCCACAGCGTAAAGGTTATTGAGGGTTGTTTCAGAGCAGTCGTTAACGTCGATACCGCCCATAAGGTAGTGCTGGCAGGGGAAAATGGGAATTCTGTCGCTTGTAAGGTCAAAGCCCTGTTCAAGGAGCTTTTCGTAAATCATAGGGAAGCGTTTTTTAAGGAATTCGCTGTCCTTATGGCTTATGTCCAGGTAGAATTCGGTTGAATTCTGCTTTCTTGACTCAAGAACGATAGCATGGGAAACAACATCACGGGGAGCAAGCTCAAGACGGGTATCATAGTTATGCATAAAGCGGTCGCCGTTGCAGTTTCTCAGGTAAGCGCCCTCGCCTCGCACAGCTTCGGAAATAAGGAAGCACTCACGTGTTTTCTTGTTATTGAAAGCAGTGGGGTGGAACTGAACATAGCTCAGGTCCTTGATTTTAGCGCCCATTTCATAAGCGAAGCAGATACCGTCGCCTGTAGCAATTGCAGAGTTTGTGGTGAATTCATAGACTCTGCCGATACCGCCTGTAGCAAGAACCATAAAGTGGCAGTTATAGGAAGAGTACTCACCGTCGTGAAGAGTAAATGCGCTGTAGCCTGTAGATGTCTTTTCAATACCGCAGAGCAGAGTTTTCTCCATAATAGTCACATTAGGGAGAGACTGAACCTTTTTAAGAAGCTTTGAGGTGATTTCATCGCCTGTAGCGTCTGCGTGGTGGAAGATACGGTGGTGGCTGTGACCGCCCTCAAGAGTACGGTGGTACGAGCCATCGGGATTTTTGTCAAATTCAACACCGAGATTGATAATGCACTCGATATCACGTCCTGCCTCGCTTACGAGGGTGTGAACAGCGTCAATATTATTCTTGAATCCGCCCGCAACGAGAGTATCGTTCTGATGATACTGGATATTATCATCGGGAGAGTTGTAAACACCTGCGATACCGCCCTGAGCAAGCGAGGAGTTGCAGAGGGAAAGCTCACGCTTGCAGATAATGAGGATTTTCAGGTCAGAGGGGAGATTGATAGCGGTATACAAACCTGATACACCACAGCCCGCGATGATTACGTCAAAATTATTTGCCATATACAGCACGTCCTTTATTCAACGGAAAAACCGTTTTAGTTTTAATTATAATTATACAAATATATTATATCATATTTAAACGGATATGTCACTACACAAAGCGACATTTTTAATAATTTCTTCAAATATACGGGTGATATGTTGTGACTTTTCGTATCAATTTTATGATATTTTATGCTAAAGGAGAAAT
This sequence comes from Ruminococcus sp., assembly GCA_015066875.1. Taxonomy (GTDB): domain Bacteria; phylum Bacillota; class Clostridia; order Oscillospirales; family Ruminococcaceae; genus Ruminococcus. Next base: position 17,794 of record SVNM01000003.1, on the reverse strand, counting down.
TCTTTCTTGACTTTATTAAGGAATACTGATAAAATAAAAGCAATTAAATATATAGTTCTTGACTAAATTGAATTAATTAACTTTATGGAGGGCAATTTTATGAAGGGTAAACTTAAAAGAAAGCTCACAAGAGCTTTTTCCTGCGTAACTTGTACAGCAATGGTTGCTTCATCTCTTTATGTGGCACCTGCTTCAAACGCAACAGCTTCAACAGAAACTGACGGAAAATATTATGTTATCGGCGATGCAAACAATGATAATCTTGTAAAGCTTGAGGACGCTCTTATTATCCAGAAGCATGTTGCACAGATGACTCTGCTCAGCGATGAAAATCTTATTCCCGCAGACGCAGTACAGGATTCTACAGTAAATATGGCTGACGTTGTTGCAGTTATGCTGTGGGACGCTACAGGCGACAGAACAAGACGCATCGGTGAATATGTAAGAAGCGACGGAACACCCAATGTTACTATGGTTTCTTCCGAAGCGGTGCTTGAGGGTACTGTAATCGGAGACAACGGCCTTGAATTCGGCACAGCAGGTTCAAAGGCTTCATTTACACTCAGCACAGATATCAGCGGAGTTCATAAAATCCGTGTATCATATACAGCAGACAGCGCTTCAAAGCTTTATGTTTCCGCAAATGACTCAAACAGAGCTGCTATCCTTGATTTTACTGCTACAGAAGAGGGTGTAACAGGCGAAGCCATCGTTACAGTTTATCTTGAGGCAGGCGTGAATAAAATCAGCTTTATCGCTATTGACGGCGAGAGCACTCCTGTAATCAACAGCTTTGAAATCTGCGGATTCTGCGGAGCTCAGGATACACTTTATCTTATGCCTGAGGATATTCAGCTGACAACAACAACTACTACTACAACAACTGCTGAGACAACAACAACAACTACTACTACAACCACAACAACAACTACCACCACAACGACTACTACAGCCCCGCCCGTTACTGTTCCCGACCGCTACTATGCTATCGAAGCTGAAATGTATGATGGCTGGTCAGAGAATACAAACGCAGGCTTTGCCGGCGAGGGCTACTTCAACTATAACAATGCTGTGGGAAGCTACGTTGAGTGGACGGTTACTGTTCCTGAGGACGGCAACTATCAGGTTGATTTCCGCTATGCAAACGGCACAGAAGTGAACAGACCTGTAAGCATTACTGTCAACGGAAGCACTACAGAAGCTTATAATATGGACTTCAACGGCACAGGCGCATGGACTGAATGGGCTACAAATACAATCGTTCTTCCGCTCAAGGCAGGCAAGAATACAATCAAGGCATATGCTACAACAGCAAACGGCGGTCCAAATATGGACTACATCGAGCTTATCGAGACAGATGCTTCTTCTGCAACTCCTGTTAAGCCCAAGAACGGCAGACAGGTTGAAAAGCTCAACAGAGGCGTTTCCGCAGCATACACAGGAAAGGGCGTTCTTGTTTCATGGAGAATTCTTGCTACAGATGATCCTTCAACAACATTCGACCTGTGGAAAAACGGCGAGACTAAGCTGGGTACATTTACACTCCAGCAGGCTTCAAACTATCTTGATGCATCAGGTACAGCTACAGACTGGTACACTATCGATACATTTGTTAACGGCGAAATGACAGAGTACGCTCAGACTTCAAGAAATCTCTCAACAAAGAGTACAGGACAGAGCGGTGCTTATTTTGATATTCCTCTTAACAAGCCCGCAGGCGGAACAACTCCCGATGGAGTAGAGTATACTTACAGTGCAAATGACGCTTCAGTAGGTGACGTTGACGGCGACGGCGAGTACGAGATTATTCTCAAGTGGGATCCTTCAAACTCTAAGGATAACGCTAATGCAGGATATACAGGCAACGTTTTCATCGATTGCTATGAAATGGACGGAACTCAGCTGTGGAGAGTTGACCTCGGAAAGAATATCCGTGCAGGCGCTCACTACACTCAGATGATGGTTTATGACTTTGACGGAAACGGCAAGGCTGAGCTTATCTGTAAGACTGCTGACGGCACTGTTGATGGTAAGGGTACCGTTATCGGTGACGGTTCAAAGGACTACCGCAACGGCGATGGACGTATTATCAGCGGTCCTGAGTATCTTACAGTATTTGAGGGCGCAACAGGTAAAGCTGTTGATACTATCGACTTCCAGTGCGCAAGAGGCAATACTGCTGACTGGGGCGATGACTGGGGTAACAGATGTGACAGATTTACTGCAGCTGTTGCTTATCTTGACGGTAAGACTCCCAGTGTTGTTATGAACAGAGGCTACTACGCAAAGACTACATCTACAGCATATAATTACAGAAACGGCAAGCTTGAGCTTGTATGGGCGTTTGACACAGGAAGCAACTCTTCCGCAGCAGGCTACCACGATGGTAACCATAGTGCTATGCCCGCTGACGTTGACCTTGACGGCAAGGACGAGATCGTACTCGGATCTGCTGTAATCGACGATAACGGTAAGCTTCTCTATACATCAGGTCTCGGACACGGCGACGCATTCCACATCGGCGACCTCGATCCTTCAAACCCAGGTATCGAGATCTTCATGTGCCACGAGGGTGAGGGCTACGGTATTTCACTCCGTGACGGTGAAACAGGAAATCTTATCTTCAGAGAAGAAGGAGGCGGAGATACAGGAAGATGTCTTGCCGGCAACTTCATTGCTTCAAATCCCGGCTCTGAGTACGTTGGTATCCACAATAATATCATCTACAACTCCAAGAAGGAGCAGGTTGGCGTATGGTCTGATGTAACAAAGTGGAATCAGAACTCGCTTTGTTACTGGACAGGTGCTCTTGAAAGAGGAGTTCTTGACAGACTTATGGTAGACCAGCACGGTACAGGAAGAGTATTCACAGGTGAAGCTTCCTACAATAACTATTCAAAGTCCAACGTATCGCTTTCAGCTGATATCTTCGGCGACTGGAGAGAGGAGATTATTGCTCCCGCAAATGACAGTGCTGTTCTCAGAGTATTCGGAACAACATTCACTACAGAGTATCCTATTTTTACACTTATGCACGATGTGCAATATCGCACACAGGCTGCGGGAGAGAATGTAGGCTACAACCAGCCTCCTCACCTCAGCTTCTACCTTGGATCAGATACAGGAGTTCTTCCTACCGCTCCCACAGTGTATGTAGCAGAATAATTTATGATAAATAGGGTGAAACTTATTTATAAATCATATCCTTTCATTTTATTTGTTAATTTTGTGTGAATTTTCAGGCTTATTCAACCTCTTTCGGTTGAATGAGCCTGTTTTTTTGCTCTCTTGCAGAGGATACTGCGGAGTCCTCGGGCAAATTCCGCAACGCAGAATACGATGTATTCTGCACGGCGCTGAAAGCGCCGGGAATTTGCCCTGTCCGGATTTTGAAAGCAAAATCCGGCGTCTGCAAGGCAGACAGGACTCCGCTTGGACGGTATGTTCAGGCGGAGTCACAAAAAAGGAGGAGTAAAATGAGAGTATATGCAAACGGAAAAAACATATCGACTCATTCGCTGTGCAATGTGCTTGTTCAGGGCGAGCGATACGCAGAAACAATAGTATTTGTCCTTGAACGCATTTATGAGGGGATAGATCTGCTTGACTGTGACTTTTCCATAAGAGGAGTCAATGCGGAAGGCGGAGAGTGTATGCAGATTCTTTCTCCCATAAGCGACAAGGGAAATGTGCTTCTTTACTGGAGTGTAAGCGAGTATTTTACAGCGGTTGCGGGAAAGCTTGACCTTGAGCTGAGAGCAAGCTTTACATCGGAAAACGGCGAGTCGTGCGTGCTGAAATATCAGATGTCACCCATAACGGTTTATCCCTCGCCTGAGGGAAGTGATATCGTTGTTCCCGATACTTCAGAGCAGATCATAAGCGAAATAAACGCAGTAGTTTCTGACGGAGTAAAGCAGATTCAGCAGACAATTGACAGCTTTGATACTGAAACCATTGAAGAGCGTCTTGACAATATGGACAGCAACATAGAGGTGTTTCTTGCCCGTCCAGAGGTTATTCCCGTAACAAGAGAGCAGTATGACTCTATGGAGCATAAAAAGAATGCACTTTATGTAATTGTGAAGGAGGCGATAATATGACAGGCACAGGAACACAGACGGATCCGTATATCATTCTTACGGCAGATGACCTGTATGAGATAGGAACAGTGGGAGGCACCACCGCTTATTTCAGACTTGACGCGGATATTGATTTCAACGAGACAGCTTATGCGGAAAGCTTCAGTCCCATTACGCTCAAATGCGCTGAACTGGACGGAAACGGACACACCATAAGAAATATCTACTACACCAATCAGGCAGGCTGTGCAAACGTGTTTACATCGTGTTCACGCTATGATGCGCCCTGGAGTATGACTGTGAAAAATCTGAAAATGGAGAACATCTACCTCAGCGGAGCAATAACGTATTTCCTGTATTCTCCCTCAGATCTTGAGGATTGTCCCATTGTATTTTCAAACTGCAGTATAGCGTGCAGTTTCAAGCCTTCAACGCTTCTTGCAAACAGCAATTACACCTACAAAGGCTTTATGTCTGACGGAAACAGATACATTGAGGCAAGCTACTGCACCTTTGTTATCACTGCGGAAAATGCCGGACCCCACCCTCTTTTCTACGGAGGAAGCCTTAACTGCTGTCACATCAATGTGAATTTCGACATTCTTGAAACTGCTGAATCGCTCTACAACAGAGAGGCTTTCTTCAGGTCGGTAAATATGACAGATGTTGCCATTTTCGGCAAGATACGCAGTAAAACGGATAAGGAGTCATCGGAATGGCTGTTTTCTGCAGACGGAACGCACTCTAACGTTTATCAGGTTATGGAGTATGAGAATATTGACACTGCCTACTGGAATTCTTTGATCTCCACTGTATGCTTCTACGACAGCGAGGTTAAGGGCGACAGGGTGAATATCACCAACAACAACACAAGCTACTACCCTCAGAATATTCACGGACTTACCACCGCTCAGTGCAAGTCTGCCGAGTATCTCAAATCCATCGGATTTTTATGCGAAGGAGCTGAGTGATTATGGCTATGATAATTTCTTCAGACCGTAACAACGGCTATCCCCGTGTTGATACTCTGCCTGAGCTGAGCAGTATAACTCTGCCCTCTGTGCCGTATCCGAAATATATGATGCGCTGTCTCGGCGAGGAAATAAACAACGGATATCCGTGTATTATGCCTCTTGCGGGAGTTGTGAGAGAGGTAAGCGTAAATCTTTTCTTTGCCCATAAGAAGGCAGAGGCTATGTACTACAATAATCAGCCTGTAACCTCAGCATACTGCAACGGGGAAACAATCGCTGAGGTTATATACAGAATCAATTGAAAAAACAGCCGATTTATATCGGATTTTTGTTGACAATCTGCTTCAATAATGGTATAATATATCGTATGTGAGCTTTCCTGTGGGAAGGAAATTCGCTCGCATTAATTTTTACTATGCCGGAAAGGAGTAGCTTACCATGAGCGGAAAAATAATGGATCCCGAAAATAAAATAAGAGAGGTTGCCCAGCGAATTATAGCCGTGCGTGAATCAGTAGGCTATACTCCTGAAGAGATTGCTGAAAAAACCGATGTAACTCTTGAAGAATACCTTGCCTACGAAAGCGGTACCAAGGACTTCAGCTTTACATTCATTTATAAATTTGCAGATGTCTGCAACGTTGAAATCACAGATATTATGGAGGGTGTAAGCCCCAGCCTCAGCAGTTACAATATTACACGTAAGGGCGAGGGTGTGCCAATTGCACGCCGTCAGGGCTTTAAGTACGAGCGTCTTGCTCCTAAGTTCAGAAACAAGATTGCCGAGCCATTCCTCGTTACAATTCCTTACGTTGACGAGGATATCCGTGAACCTCATCTTTCTACTCATAAGGGACAGGAGTTCGATATCGTTATCAGCGGTCAGCTTAAGGTAAGAATCGGCGATAACGAGGAAGTACTCAACGAAGGCGATTCTATCTACTACGACAGCTCAGAGCCCCACGATGTATGGGCTACAGGCGGTCAGGAGTGTAAGATTTACGCTGTTGTTCTTGACGAAACTCCACAGCAGATCACTCATATCCAGCCTATCCAGCTTCCCGGAGTTACAAACTTCGAGCTTGCAAAGGTTCAGAATCCCGTTTCGGACAAGTTTGTAAAGGTTTCAAAGGACAGCGAGGGCAAGCTTTCGGGTATCCAGTTCTTCAACGAGGAAAAATTCAACTTTGCTTTTGATATTGTTGATGCTCTTGCTGAGAAAAATCCCGACAAGAAAGCTCTTATCTATGTTTCAAACGAGCTTGAAGAAAAATTCTTCACATTTGCTGATATCAAGAAATATTCAAACATGACAGCTAACTATTTCCGTTCAATCGGCATCAAGAAGGGCGACAGAGTTATGCTTGTTCTCAAGCGTCATTACCAGTTCTGGTTCTCTATTCTTGCTCTTCATAAAATCGGAGCTATTGTTATTCCCGCTACAAATCTTCTTGTAGAGCACGACTTCGATTATCGCTTCAAGGCTGCAGGCGTAAAGGCTATTGTCTGCACAGGTGACGGTGATGTTGCTCATCAGGCAGAGCTTGGCGCAAATAACTGTGATTTCCCCATTCTCAAGATCATGGCTCACGGTCAGCGTGAAGGCTGGCTTGACTTCGATAAGGGCATTGCAGAGCAGAGCGATGTTTTCGAGCGTCCCTCACAGGACGAGACAGCCTGCGGATCAGAGCCTATGCTTATGTACTTTACTTCAGGTACAACAGGCTATCCGAAAATTGCAATGCACAACCACAAGTATCCTCTGGGACACTTCATTACAGCACGCTACTGGCACAACGTTGATCCTAACGGCGTTCACCTTACAATCTCAGATACAGGCTGGGGTAAGGCTCTGTGGGGTAAGCTCTACGGCCAGTGGATGAGCGAGACCTGTGTCTTTGTTTATGACTTTGACAAGTTCGACGCAAACAAGATCCTTCCTATGTTTGCCAAGTATAATATCACAACATTCTGTGCTCCGCCTACAATGTACCGTTTCTTTATCAAGGAAGACCTTTCAAAGTTCGACCTTAGCTCTATAAAGTATGCTACAGTAGCGGGCGAGGCTCTTAACCCTGAGGTTTACAACCAGTTCCTCAAGGCAACAGGCGTTAAGCTTATGGAAGGCTTCGGCCAGACAGAGACAACTCTTGTAATCGGTAACTTTGTGGGAATGAACGCAAAGCCCGGTTCTATGGGAATTCCCAGCGTTCTTTATGACGTTGATATACTTATGCCTGACGGATCAAGCGCAAAGGTGGGCGAAACAGGCGAAATCTGTATCCGCACACACGAAAAGACTCCCTGCGGACTCTTTATGGAGTACTATAAAGCTCAGGATAAGACCGATGAGGCATGGCACGACGATGTTTATCATACAGGTGATACTGCTTGGCGCGATGAAGACGGCTACCTCTGGTATGTGGGACGAGTTGATGATCTTATCAAGTCATCAGGCTATCGTATCGGACCATTCGAAATCGAGAGCGTTATTATGGAGCTTCCTTATGTTCTTGAATGTGCAGTTACAGCAGCTCCCGATGAAATAAGAGGACAGGTAGTAAAGGCAACAATAGTTCTTACAAAGGGAACAGAGGGCACAGATGAGCTCAAGAAGGAAATCCAGCAGTATGTAAAGAAGCGTACAGCGCCTTACAAATATCCGAGAATAGTAGAGTTCAGAGAAGAACTCCCCAAGACTATCAGCGGAAAGATCAGAAGAGTAGAGCTTAAGGGCTGAGTCTGATAATAAAAAAACAGTAAAAGGGTATCGTACCGTATGGTATGATACCCTTATTTTTTACGGAATATCGGGAAAAACGCACTGCCTGAGGGGATAATCGGGAGCAGAAATTACCATATGTATAAATATTCAGACTGCGTTTGTGTAAATCAGAGAAAGTTTTTGTGCATAATTAACGAAAATATGTAAAACCTCTTTAAAAATGCGATGAATTATGATAAAATATACATAACAAATAGTTTATTCGGGAGGTGTTCTGCTTGAAAATGCATAAATCGTGTTCTCTGTTTTTCAGAAAAGTCGTTTCTGCCACATTAGCCGTAGCTATTACATTCTGTGGTGCTGTGCCTGTGTGCTCATCAGGCAGCACCGATGCATATGATGATATTGAGGCTCAGATAAATGAGGTCGCTGTGCTTGTTAATGAAGCACGTATCGAACATGGCCTTGAGCCTTTGTATTTAGTGCCTGTTCTCTGTGAGGTTTCTGAGGTCCGTTCTCAGGAGCTTGTACAGCGTTTTGACCATAATCGTCCTACAGGCGAGCTTTTTGATACTGCTTTGTACAGCTTCGGTATCGAAACAGGTGCCGCAGCCGAAAATATCGCAGCCGGTAGCTATTATGCCGAGGATACCTTTGAGCAATGGGTAAATTCTCCCGATCACTGGGATAATATTCTCAGCGAGGCTTATACTCATACAGGTATTGCCGTTTATTATGTGGAAGACGATATATTCCACTGGTACTGGGATCAGATTTTTATTAACAGCAGCGAAACTTTTGAGGGACAGACTCTTCCTCAGCGCGTAAAGGCAGTTCCTATCAGCTACGGCGATATCGACTGCGATAACACAGTTTCTGTTTTTGATCTCATTCTTCTGCTTAATGCCCTCAGCAAACAGGTTACTCTTAACGAGCTTCAGCTGGAAAGTGCCGACTGTATGCTTGACGGAGCTCTTACAATAGCAGATGCAGTTGTACTGAAAAAATATCTCTTTGGTAAATATAAAACATTACCTATTGAACCATAATTTAGGAGGCTTCATTTTTGAATAAACTTAAGAAAGCAGCCGTTATCATTTCTGCTGCAGTGACAGGTACTATGGCTTTTGGTGCAAATCCTGTCAGCGCAGAGGCGGCAGATGTGAACTACACATATATCAAACAGGTACTTCTGAAAGTAAATGCATATCGTACCCAGAATAATATGCAACCTGTAAAGCTTAACATTTCACTGTGTGACGCTGCTTCAGTGCGTGCTGAGGAAATCAAAACGGTTTTTGACCATGTAAGACCAAGCGGTGAGAATTTCCATACAGCCATAATGGCGCTGAATCTGGATATGACGTATGCCAGCGAAAATATAGCGGCAGGATTTATCTCAGGTGATGAAGTAATGTCGGGCTGGATAAATTCTGCGGGACATAAAGCCAATATTCTTACCCCTGAGGTTACTCATATGGGCGTAGGTGTTTCCGGCACATACTGGACACAGATTTTTACAGCAGGTCTTAAAGGCTCTCCCGCATTTGTGGGTGATACCAATTATGACGGCAAGCTGACTGCCATAGACTCTGCAAAAGCACTTACGTATTACTCCTATCAGGCGACGTATGATTTCTTTACCGAGCTTGATGAGTTTGTAAATGCTGCGGATTATAACCGTGACGGCAAGGTTACTCCTGTAGATGCTGCACTTATACTTGAGGCTTATGCCGATAATGCTACTTGATTTTTTCACTCCCTCTAATTCTTCATAAAGTTAAAAAGGACACGTTGAAAAACGTGTCCTTTTTATTGTGTGAGAGCTGTTTTGAGCTCTCTTGATTTTTATTTGTAAAGGGGACCGAAAGCGTCACAAGCACGGTAATCAGCTGATTCAAGCTCCTTAGTGCCGAAAGCAGCCCACGTATGGGGACGGTATATATCCTCGTCCTTGACATTGTGCATGGAAACGGGAATTCTCAGCATACTTGCAAGAGTGATAAGGTCCTTACCGATATGACCGTATGTAAGCGAGCCGTGATTAGCTCCCCAGTTCGCCATAACAGAGTAAACGTCCTTGAAAGCGCCCTCGCCTGTAATTCTGGGAGCAAACCATGTTGTAGGCCATGTCTTGTCGGTACGCTCATCGAGGATTTTGTGTACCTCGTCGGGAATAACAACGGTGTAGCCCTCGGCAATCTGGAGGAATGGCTTGTTTCCGTTGAGAATGTTGAGACGAATCATTGTAACAGGCATCTGAGCGTGAGTTCTGAAGTGTGAAGAATAACCGCCACCACGGAAGTATCCGAGATTAGCACAGCACCAGTCGGTAGCCTCAAGCATTGCGTCGATATCCTCATCAGTAACGTCCCACCAGGGCTTGATAACGCCGTTGCCGTTTTCGTCCTTTGAAACGCCTGTAGCGTCGAGAGCGGCAGCACCTGAGTTGATAAGGTGGATAAATCCGTTTTCAGCCATACCATCGGGCTTCCAGCCTGAAACACGCTCAACAGCGTCGGGGCTCCAGTAAGTACGTACATCAGCGAAGATACTTGCAGTACCTGTCAGCAGACGTCCGAAAAGCATAGAAACTCCGTTGAGACCGTCGTTTTCTGTAGCAACAGTAACGGGCTCTTTCTTGCCGTTCCAGTCGAAGCTTGAGTTGAGGATAGACTCTGCAAAATCGCCGTTAGGAAGCCAGTCAGTCCACTGTCTCTGTCCCTGGAATCCGCCCATAATGCCGTTTCTGCCACGTGACTCCTCAAGCCAGCCCATTTCAGCAAGCTTTGGATTGCCCTGAAGGATATCTCTCACGATAAGAGTCATTTTGATGCAGAATTCCCAGTCCTCTTCCTTATGCTCAGGAGAATGGGGAATCTTGAAGCCGAAGGGGTCGATAGTTTCGTCAACAGGAGTCTCCTCATTAACGTCCATACCCTCCGGACACTTGAGCATAGCCCACTGATAAGCCTTTTCGTACTCATCGTGGTCGTAGATTTCGAGGTTTATTCTGCGGAGGATTTCTGTCATATCAACCCACTCAGCACGGATACCGAGATAATTCTGGAAGAAATCGCTGTTGCAGTAAGAACCGCCGATACCCATAGAGATACCGCCGATATTAACATAAGCTCTGTTTCTCATCTGACCTGCGGCAATGGCACAGCGGGCAAAACGAAGGAGCTTTTCCTTTACGTCATCGGGAATATTTCTGTCGCCTGCGTCCTGAACATCTCTGCCGTAGATAGCAAATGCGGGCAGACCTCTCTGAGCGTGTGAAGCCATAGCAGCCGCAAGATAAACTGCGCCGGGACGCTCTGTGCCGTTAAATCCCCAGATAGCCTTGATAGTAAGAGGGTTAAGGTCCATGGTCTCACTGCCGTAGCACCAGCAGGGAGTAACTGAAAGGGTAGCACATACATTCTGAGTAGAGAAGAACTGCTCAGCGTTGTAAGCCTCAGCGCCTCCGCCTATAGTAGAGGGAGCGATAACACACTGTACGGGAGTACCGTCTGAGTAGCGCACATTAGCCTCAATAAGCTCCTTAGCGGAATTGGCAAGACCCATAGTCTGCTCTTCGAGGCTTTCTCTGATGCCGAACTGACGACCGTCAATAACGGGTCTTATGCCGATTTTTGGATACATCATAATAATCAATCACCTTTCAATATTAATAATATTTTTAAAGAGTTTATATTCTTCATCGTAATTTTTCTGAGGCTTGCAGAGGCTCAGCTCATTTAGCTCACGGGCAGTATTTTCAACCACACTGCATTTGCAGATTTCGTCCTTGATCTCACCGTTTCTGACAAGCTGTATAATGGCATTTCCCAGCACAGTAGCCTCAACAGGACCGGCAGTAACGTCCATGTTGCAGATATCCGCAGTAAGCTGACAGAGCAGAGTATCGCGGATACCGCCACCCACCATATTGATAGTGCACGGGTGATTTCCGGTAAGTCTGCCGAGCTGTTCAATGGCAAGGCGGTATTTCATAGCGAGGCTGAGGTAAATGGTACGCATAACCTGACCGAGATTTTCAGGCGGAAGCTGTCCTGTTTTAATGCAGTAGTCCTTGATACGCTGAGGCATATTGCCTGCGGTTGAAAACTCGGAAGCGTCGGTGTCGATAAAGGCGGTAAAGCCTTCTTCCTCACGTGCAAGAGCTGAGAGCTCAGCGTATGAGTACTCCTGTCCCAGAGTTTCAAGGAAAGCCTTTGTCTCCTGAACGAGCCACAGACCAGTAATATTTTTCAGCAGATTTATCTGACCGTTGACGCCCACCTCGTTGGTAATGCCCAGCTCTGCGGACTCAGCGGTAAGTACAGGCTTGCCGATTACAGTTCCCACCAGCGACCACGTACCACAGCTTATGATAATGGGGTTATCATCGGAAGAGGGCGACGCATAGTAAGCGCACTGAGTATCGTGTCCGCAGACGGCGATAACCTCTGCCTGTGGGATATTAAGCTCCTGACATAGCTCCTCTGAGAGCATACCTTTACTCTCGCCGGGCTTTACGATTTTCGGGAAGAGTCTGCGTGGAAGCCCCAGAGCTTCGATAGCTTCGTCTGACCAGTCAAGCGTCAGAGGGTTGAGAAGCTGAGTAGTTGAAGCGATGGAAAGCTCAGCTGAGACCTTACCTGTAAGCATATAGCAGAGCAGATCGGGAGTAGGCAGTATATATGCGCCGTACTCCAGCATATAGGGACGCTCATTTTTCTCGGCAAGGAGCTGAAAAGCAGTATTTATGGGCATAATCTGAGTTCCTGTAAGAGCATAGAGTCTGTCCAGCCCCACAAGTTTGTCGGCTACCTGAACCATACCCTCAGTACGTTTATCGCGGTACTGAACGGGATTGCTCATAAGTCTTCCGTTTTTGTCGATGATACCGTAGTCCACGCCCCACGTGTCGATACCCACAGAGGAAAAACCTCCCGCACGGTGAGCTTTCACAAGACCTGTTTTGATTTCGCTGTAGAGGGAAAGTATATCCCAGTAAAGAGTTCCGTTTACATTGACACCTCTGTTTTTGAAGCGGTGGACCTCCTCTGTCTGTACAGTCATATTCTCAACGTGAGCGATAACGGCACGGCCTGAGGAGGCTCCGAAATCGAAGCACAGAACACGTTTGCCCATTATTTCACAACTCCCTTTTTGAGAAGTATGTTAGCGTAGATAGCGGTTTCGCCCGTAGCGATGACAGCGTAAGCATTTTTAGCACGCTCATAGAAGTCAAAGCGGTCCATAAACTGAATTTTGCAGTTTTCGGGCTCGTATTTATTGATTGTGGATTTGTAATCCTCCCAGATGGTAGGTTTTACGTCATCGCCCTTGACAACAGCCATAAGAGCCACAGGCTCGTCAACATATGTATCGAGAGGCATAAGCTGTAAGAGCGCGTCGAGTATTTCGTTAACTCCGTGGCCGTCAAGTCTTACAAGATTTTTAGCCATTGAAGCCGAGGGGAAGTTTCCGTCAGCAATAACGATTTCATCTCCGTGACCCATTTCCATAAGGATTTTCAGAAGCTGAGGAGAGAGGACAGAAGGAATACCTTTAAGCATAATCAGTCCTCCTGTTTATTGTACTTCTTATAGCCGGGGTGCTTACCTGTAACACCGTACTGAGCACGCATATTGCAGAGACGGTCGATATTCTCGCGTGAGATTTCCTGAGCTCCGCCGAGAAGGTGAGCAGTAAGGCTGATTTTAGCGAAGAGCTCCAGAGTCTCCATACGATAGTAGGCAGTGATAAGGTCAGCGCCTACAGTGAGGGCACCGTGATTCTGGAGAAGCATAACATCGTGCTCCTGAAGATAGGGAGTGATAGCCTCGGGAACCTCGTCGGTTGAGGGAGTTCCGTAAGGAGTAACGGGCACCGAGCCTATAGCGATAACCGACTCGATCATAGTATACTCGTCAAGAGCCTTGTTAGCGACAGCGTAGCCTGTAGCTGTTGCTGGGTGAGCGTGAAGTACGGCTCCCACATCGGGGCGCTCGGCATAGCATTTCAGGTGCATTTTGATTTCTGATGAGGGACGTCTGCCGTCCTGAGCCTCAAGGATCTCGCCTTTGTCGTTGATACGAACGAGCATTTCTGGAGTGATAAAGCTTTTGCTGACGCCTGTAGGAGTAGCGAGGATAGTGCCGTCCTCAAGCTTTACGGAAACGTTGCCATCGTTGGCAGCAACCCAGCCCAGTTGCCACATTTTATGGCAGACATCGCAGATCTGGTCTTTGATTTCATTTATATTCATATGTAAACTCCGTCCGAAGCGCAAGTGAGAGGGTGCTTCGGAGCCGTCATTCCGGCTGACAGCGGGCCGTAATTAACAAGGTTAAATTTATATTGCATATGTCATATGACAGCTCATACAACGGCTGACAGAGCAAAAGAGAAAAATCCACATCTGGAATTAGGATTATATTGCTCATAAACATTTAACAATATAAAGAAACGCTATTTTCATTATACAATTTTTTTGCAGAAAAATCCAGTGTTTTTTATATTTTTCACGAATTTATCTAAATAGCAGAAGAAATATTATTAAATGTTATTTTTTGATGAGCAATATTTTCGCCGTGCACACTGTTTGCCTCTGTCGCATACAATAAAACAAATGTATGAAGGAGGCATAGATTATGGATAGTATCATTGTAACCACTTTGCTTGTGCTGGGGGTTATCGCTCTTATCGAAGCTGTAAGTCTGTTCGGAAGCCGTTATTATGAGGGAACAGATGCGGTGGGAGTGCTTGTTATCCCCGTGCTTCCTGATGATAGTGGACTATACACAAAGCTTGAAAATCTTAGCCGTAAGCTTTCGTCGGGAAAGCTGTGCACCGATGAGATAATTCTTGTGAATTACGGAGCAACACAGCCTCAGCTTGAAATCTGCCGACGCTTCTGCTATGAACACTCAAATACAGTTTTTACCGATCCTGCGGGGCTTGAAAAAATATTGCTGAAAACGTTTGCAATTGAAAGAGAAACGTAGTATAATATAAGTGTATGTGCAGTTACCGCACGGGAAGTTTATAAAAAGGAGGAGTCACTTTGGATCACGATATCATTCATATTGAAGGCACAGTGGAAAACGTCCTGTTTCTCAACGAAAACAACGGATATATCGTGCTTGACCTTGACGCAGGTGGCGAGCTTATCACTGTTGTGGGCGAGCTTGGCGAAATCGAAGTCGGCGAGGGACTTATCCTTGAAGGAAAATATGTAACACATCATAAATTCGGTACGCAGTTCCGTGCAGAGTACTGCGAGAGAAAGCTTCCCGACACGGTTGTAAATATAGAAAAGTATCTTGCTACGGGAGCAATCAAGGGTATAGGACCTTCTCTTGCAAGGAAAATCGTAAACGTTTTCGGAGCACAGACTCTTGAAATAATGGAGAATAATCCCTATCGTCTGTCTGAGATAAAGGGAATATCCGAGAAAAAGTGCGAGGAGATCGCCAAAGAAGCAAAGAAGCTTTTTTCTCTGCGCTGTATAATGACATATCTTTCACAGTATGAGATAAAGTCCCAGTATGCAATGAAAACCTATCAGAAGTTCGGGGAAAATTCTGCCGAGCTGGTTAAGAGCAATCCGTACCTTCTGTGCTCAGACGGCATAGAGCTTGATTTCAGAAAAGCGGACGTTATTGCTCACGATTTAAGGATTGAAAGAAACTCTGACAAAAGAGTGATAGCCGGAATGCAGTATGTTCTGAAAATGAACACTACGCTGGGACACTCCTGTCTTCCGCTCAGCACCCTTCTTGAGAAGACTACGGTTGCGCTTAATGTGGGAGAGTCTGATTTTTACAGCTCTTACAATATTGCTCTTGAGGACGACGAGCTTTTTGAATTCAGAAAGAACTCAAGAGAGTATGTGTATCTTCCCGATTATTATTATGCCGAGACATATATCGCCGACAGGCTTAACATTCTCAAGGATTTTACCTCTCCCGATGAATATGACTATACAACGATGATAGACGTAGAGGAAGAGGAGCAGAATATCAGGTACGAAAAGCTTCAGAGACAGGCTATTACAACAGCCATTTCAAAGGGGCTGATGATACTCACAGGCGGTCCGGGTACAGGTAAGACAACAACTCTAAACGGAATAATCTCAATATTCCAGAAGCAGGGAATGAACGTGCTTCTTACAGCTCCTACAGGGCGCGCAGCAAAGCGTATGTCCGACCTTACAGGCTGTGAGGCAAAGACGGTACACCGACTTTTAGAGGTGGAGTTTGATATAGGCGGAAAGCTGAAATTCAAGCATAACGACAACAATCCCCTCAGCTGTGATGTGCTGATTATAGACGAGATGTCTATGGTTGATGTGCTTCTTTTTGAGAGCCTTCTGAGAGCACTTCCCCTTGGCTGTAAGCTCATAATGGTAGGCGACAGCGACCAGCTTCCTTCTGTGGGAGCAGGCAATCTACTCAGCGACATCATCGAAAGCGGAAGAGTGGACGTTATCGAGCTTAAGGAGATTTTCCGACAGGCACGTGAAAGCTGTATCGTAACAAATGCCCATAAAATTGTATCAGGCGAGTATCCTGAGCTTGACCGCAAGAACAATGACTTCTTCTTTTTCAAGAGGGAAGAGACTGAAAATGCCCTGAAGCTTATTACCGAGCTTGTAAAGACGAGACTTCCCAAAGCTTATGGCTATTCACCGACAGACGATATACAGGTGCTTACACCTTCGCGAAAAGGAGCGCTTGGCACGGTAGAGCTCAATATGCTTCTCCAGCGTGAGCTTAATCCTCCTGACAGCTCAAAGCCTGAGCACAAAGGATACCTTTACACCTACAGAATAGGCGATAAGGTAATGCAGACAAAAAATAACTACGATATAGAGTGGCGTCGTGACGACGAACAGGGCGCGGGCATTTTCAACGGAGATATAGGAAAAATAACAAACATCAACCTTACCGCAATGACCGCTGTGATAGATTTCGACGGCAGAGTTGCAAGCTATCCCTTCGAGCTTCTTTCACAGGTAGAGCTTGCCTACGCAATAACCGTACATAAAAGTCAGGGTTGTGAGTTTGAAGCGGTGGTTATGCCTGTTCCGGGAGGATTTGATAAGCTTTGCTACAGAAATCTGCTGTACACCGCCGTTACAAGAGCCAAAAAGCTTATGATACTCATAGGCACAGAAGACAGAATCAACACAATGGTTGATAACAACAGAAGAACAAAACGTTACACCTGTCTGAAAAATATGCTGAAGGGCGAAACAGGAAATGAGGATCCGTTCAGCAAGCTGACAGCAAGAAAAGAAAAAGAGGGAGAGCGAAAAAATATATGGCAAATACTGACATCGGAATAGATCTTGGAACAGCGAATATCGTTATGACAATGGGAAGCAAGGGCGTAGTGCTCAGCGAACCGGCGGTAATAGCGTACAATACCCGTAATGAGCGTATTCTTGGAGTGGGCAAACAGGCTTACGAAATGATAGGCAAGAACCCGGACTACATCGCTGTTGTAAGACCTGTAAGCGCAGGAGTAATCTCAGATGATGACCTGGCTCACAGTATGATAAGAGAGTTTATCCTCAAGGTTACGGGAAATCAGCTTATAAAGCCGAGAATAATCATCTGCGTGCCCTCGTTTATCACTGATATCGAAAGCCGTGCAGTTGTTGACGCAGCAAAAAGTGCGGGCGCCCGTGAGGTTTATCTCATTCAGGAGCCTATTGCTGCCATGCTGGGAGCGGGAGTAAACATCACCAAGGCAAAAGGTCATATGATCGTTGATATCGGCGGAGGCACCACAGATGTTGCTATCGTTTCTATGAACGGCGTGGTAACCTCTCACTCCATAAAAACAGCGGGCAATACAATAGACCGCTCTATAATCAAATATATCCAGGCAAAATACAAGCTTCTCATCGGCGAGCGTACAGCTGAAAGAGTAAAAATCGAGCTTTGCAACCTCTATGACCCAAGCGATGAAATGACAATGATCGTAAAGGGAAGAAGTCTGCTTAAGGGA
>SVNM01000102.1 GCA_015066875.1 Ruminococcus sp. | reverse complement strand
GAGAATGTGCGTTGCTTCAAGTCCGCCCGTACCCTTATCCATAAGGTGATTATTTGCAAGGGTGAAAACATTAAATCCAAGGTCTATCATATCATCTCCGAGCTCTACGGGAGAGTTGAAGTTGAAATTGCTTCCCGAAACCTCATACTCGCCGTTAGCGATAAGAGTTTCCTGATTGATAATGCTTATATCGCCCGATTCGATTATATCACGCACATTCTCGTAAAGAGGGAGAAAATCATATGTACCGTCAGTTGCGTGCCTCTGAGCATTTCTGTAAACCGCTGTCTGAACAAGATTATCACCTACTGCCACAACGTGAATAACCTTGTCCTCAGGAGGAGGCAAAGTTGTAGGCTCAGTAGTTGTTGTAGTTGTTACAACGGTTGTTTGTGAAGCGGTGACGTCATAGTTCATCTTCTCTACAGTTCTTCCCACACAGCTTACCGCTGTGCCCACAAGAGCTGTAAGAATTATAACCGCACCTGCTACACGTCCTTTTCTAAGCTTCATTTATAACTCCTTGTAAAATACACTTATATTTGTATAATATATCAAATACTTACAGTTATAATGATACTATTATACCATATTTTTTCTTGTTTTGTAAATACCTTTTGTAACATATCTGCATATAATTACAGACAGTTTTATTTTTTCTTCAATCCATTAATCCTCGAAAACAACGTATTACAGGCATTTTCTCGCCTTGTATCTAAAAAAATCTCCTGTTTTCGTTGATTTTAACGAATTTTTCACTTCAAAATTGTACACTTTTACTTCTGAGTCATTTCAGCTCTGCTGTGCTGAAGCTGAATGAACTCCTGTGCAAGATTTTCTGCTTCGGCATATGACTCAAGACGATAGCATCTTGCACGGAATTTCGCCGAGCCGTAACAGCCGTTCATATACCATGCCGAGTGCTTTCTTGCTTCGTGCATTGCAAGCTCCTCGCTTTTTTCGCTGAGACTCAGCATCAGCCTTATGTGCTCAAGCATAGTCTCCATTTTTTCCTCAACTGTGGGAGCTGTGTACTCCTCGCCTTTGCAGTAAGCCTCGATCTCGCGGAAAACAAAGGGATTGCCATAGCTTCCTCTGCCGATCATTACAAGGTCACAGCCTGTCTCCTCGTACATTTTCGCACAGGAACGGGCATCTGTAACATCTCCGTTGCCGATGACAGGAATGGAAACCGCCTTTTTCACATCTGAAATTACGCTCCAGTCCGCTGTTCCGCTGTAGAACTGCTCTCTTGTTCGTCCGTGAACGGCAATTGCCGAAACTCCTGCTGACTCCATAGCCTTTGCAAACTCAACCGCATTAACGCTTGAAGAATCCCAGCCACTTCTGAATTTTACAGTTACAGGAGTTCCCTCTGAAGCCTTCACTGCCGACTCTGCAACCTGTGAGGCAAGCTTAATGTCTCTCATCAGCGACGAGCCTGCGCCCGTATTCACAACCTTCGGCACGGGACAGCCCATATTTATGTCGATTATGTCGGGAGAGTACTCCAGCACGATTTTCACTGCACGCTCCATAAATTCAGGCTCGCTTCCGAAAAGCTGTACCGCCATAGGACGCTCATCGGGAGTAACCGTGCAAAGCTGAGCCGTTTTCTTGTCGCCGTAGCAGATTCCCTTTGCGGAAACCATTTCACTTACCCCGTAAGATGCTCCGAACTTTCTGCTCATAAGGCGGTATGCTCTGTCGGCAACTCCCGCCATAGGAGCAAGACCGGCAGTTTTCGCAATCCTCACCTTGCCTATATTTATGTACTCTATCATGCCTTATCTCCGTCTGAGTTCTTCTTTCTGAATACGAAAAGCTTGCTGAGAACATAGTTTGCAATAAATATCAGTACCTGACTGAGAAATGTTATTACAGTCTTGTTGATTTTGAGTATATCACAGCAGATAAAGAAGATTACCCATTCCATTGCAAGAGTAGCGACTCTTGCTCCGTAGAATGACGCAAAAACGGTCCAGAATTCCTTGCTTGTTTTTGTTTCGCTCTTGAAAACGTACTTCTTGTTGGTGAAGAACGCAAAGGTTACGGCACATATCCAGGAGAAGATTACTCCCGCAGTGCTTTCCCATTTAGGCTCTCTGGGAACAAGAGCGAACAGTCCCAGCTTTGTAACGATGGAAACTACTGTGGTGAGACCTCCGAAAACGAGATACAGCCACTTTTCCTCATACTTATAATAAATATCCTGCAGAGACTTCGGCAGAATCGAAACGCACGCCTTTATAAATTTTTCCATAGTTCATACCTCCTGTCGTACCTTATAATAATAACAGCATTTTGCTCATTTTTCAAGAGCTTTTCCAAATTTAACAAATTTCTCCATTTCCTACTTATTATTATATATAAACGGAGCGTTTATTGATTTATCCATCGGCTTTATGTATAATGATTACAGAACTTCTCTGAAAGGAGCATTTTTATGAATCAGAATAATACGGGAGCTCTTATACGTAAGCTCCGTCTTGAAAATAATCTCACCCAGAAAGACCTTGCCTCTGCTATAGGAGTTACCGAACAGGCTGTCTCTAAATGGGAACGCGGGCTTGGCTTTCCCGACCAGTCAATTCTTCAGTCGCTTGCGGAAAAGCTTGGCACAGAAACGGGAGTATTGCTTTCAGGCAGACTTGACTCCAACGAAAAATCATCGGGAGATATGAAGAAAACAAGATTCTATATCTGTCCTGTCTGCGGAAACATCCTGACCTCCTCAGCCGAAGCTTCTGTGTGCTGTTGCGGAAAAAGGCTTACTCCACTTGAAATGCGAAAAGCCACTGAGGAAGAAAAGCTTTCCGCCGAGATTATTGAAAACGAGTTCTACATAAGCTCCGCCCACGAAATGACCAAGGAGCACTATATCTCCTTTGTGGCGGTTTTATCGGGAGACACGCTTCTCATACGCAAGCTCTATCCTCAATGGGATTTGCATACCCGACTTCCCCGCATTCCCTATGCAACCCTCATATACTACTGCACAAAGCACGGACTTATGTATCAGCATCTGCGTGCAAGGTAAAAAGAAAAGGCACCTCCAACAACGGTGATGTTCTAATAGGAGTTTATATGTATTTAGTGGGGGAACCTTTCTGAAGAAAGTTTTCCCCCACACCCCCTACAAAGACTTTTAATCTGAATTTAAGCCCCATAGGGTGCACACAACAA
>SVNM01000101.1 GCA_015066875.1 Ruminococcus sp. | reverse complement strand
TGCAGATATCCAGAAAAAACAGTTATGCTTTACGATAAAGCTTCGCCGAAATTCTACCGCTCGGCAAACGAAAGCGCTCTTATTCTCGATTACGTGGAATATGACTCCACCGAATTCGATAAAAGCTTTTTTTCACAGCTTAACATTCCCGTAAACAAGCCTTTTTCCATTTCGGAAACGGCTGTCATCAGAAACATTTTCAGCTGTATGCAGACTGAGTCTTCACGCGGGGGAAAGCTGAAAAACGAGTTTCTCGATTACGCGCTCAGACTGATACTCATTAATCTCAATGAACAGCTGAGAAGCACTGTAAATTCAAAGTGCGATATTCCTCATTACAGCGAGCTTAAATCTATCCGCGAAAGCATCTATAACTCTCCTATGAATAAGTGGAGTATCGATGAAATCTGCGATAATATGAGCATCAGCCGTACTTATTTCCACAGAATTTACTTTTCCGCATTCGGTGTTACCTGTATGCAGGACGTTATCAACAGCCGTCTCAATTATGCGGGAAATATGCTACTCAATACGCAGTACTCTGTCAGCCGTATTGCCGAATTCTGCGGTTACGACAGCGATTCCTACTTTATGCGCCAGTTCAAGAAGCATATGGGGTATACTCCGTCAGAGTTCAGAAAAAAGTTTTCCGCACAGACACCTGCCGTCAAATTCTGAGTAATCTGTCTGATTTTTCTTGCAAAATATGCGATTTTTCTCAATTTTTCGCTTTACATTTGGTTTTTAATGTGATATAATTAGATTGTATATTGAATTTACAGGAAAGGAATCCTTTTATGAATAACGGAAACAGAAGAAGAAACAGAAAAAGATACAGAGTAAGATATGACAGAGTTATTGCTGTCGCTTTAGTGCTTCTTGTGCTTATTGTGCTTATCACTTCATGCTCAAAGGGCTGTTCTGATAAGGGCAAGGACAAAAACAAGAATTCATCATCTCAGTCTGATATTATCAATAATATTTCCGGTGGCGAACAGCCCGTTGTTACAGATCCCAACGGCAGTGCTGTCCCTGACGCAACAAATAATGCTACTCCCGGTGCTGTTGCTTATACAACTCAGAATATCGAGTACACTGACATCAACAAGGGCGATCTCGTTCTCGTAAACTCACTTCACGATTATAAATTCCTCGAAGGCGATGTTAACCTTACTACCGTTTACGA
This sequence comes from Ruminococcus sp., assembly GCA_015066875.1. Classification (GTDB taxonomy): domain Bacteria; phylum Bacillota; class Clostridia; order Oscillospirales; family Ruminococcaceae; genus Ruminococcus. The sequence goes on along the minus strand of SVNM01000101.1, from coordinate 2,072 downwards.
AAGCAGAAACAGCTACTATGGCGTAAGCGATATGGTGCTTTCTCTTGATTCAAACACTGTTACTCAGCTCAACGCTATGATGGAAGGCTTTGCTATGGCTACCTCAAATCAGGATATCCGTGTTATCGGCGGATACCGCTCGCTTGAGGCTCAGACAGATAAGTACAACAGCGGAAAATCAAAGTTCCAGGGCGGTTTTACCGATTACCATACTGCAAGAACTTTCGATATCGGCGTGTTCCCTTCAGGTCAGAGCTCAAATTACTACAAGCCTGAGGGTATCTATGCGTGGATCAACGATAACGCTTCAAATTACGGATTTATCGTTCGTTTCCCCGAAGGAAAGGAAACTCTTACAGGTGAGGACTCAAGAGCTTATACCTTCAGATATGTTGGTATTCCTCACGCAACTTATATGAAGCAGAATAACCTCTGTCTTGAAGAATATATCGAAACTATCAAGAGCTATACAAGCAATAATCCTCTTAAGGTTACCTGCGGTACTGCTCAGTATGATGTTTTCTATGTTACCGCTAATGTAAACAATACTACAGGTGTTCCTGTTCCTTCAACTCTTCCCTACACTGTTTCGGGAAATAACGTTGACGGATTCATCGTTACTGTAACTACTGCTCAGTAACACAGCTTCAGATTGAATTTATTAACGGGCTGACGCAACGGTCGGCTTCCGCATAATTCCGTTCAGCCGGTATGCGGAAGATTAACTGTGGTGTCTGCCCGTTATTTTGTGAACTTACAGATATATATATTTAAGGAGTACAACGTGAAAAAATTATCAGCTATTCTTTGCGCTTTTGCCGTTTCTTTGTCGCTTTTTTCCTGCGGAGACAGCGGTTCGCAAAACGACGGAAGCGGTCATATGTATGACGCCTCGCTTCTGCATAATCCCAAAAGTCTGGACCCTCAGTTTGCTGACGATCCAAGCTCAAACACTGTCAACTCTAACCTTTACAGCGGTCTTATGAAGCTTGATAAATCAGGCTCGGTTGTCTGTGATAACGCTCTCAGCTATGATATCTCCGATGACGGACTCATTTATACCTTTCAGCTGAGGCAGGATAATTACTGGTTTTTCGATACAAATGATAACGACCGTATCGACGATGATGAGTATTTTCCTGTTACTGCAAAAGACTATGCTTTCGCTTTTCAGAGACTTCTCGATCCGCAGATGCAGTCTCCTCACGGTGAAAAATTCACCTGTATAAGCGGTGGCGAAAAGGCTCTTAAGGGAAAAATCGCTCCCACTTCAATCGGAGTTACCGCTCCTGACGACGATACGCTTATAATCCAGCTTGAATACCCTTCCGCTGAGTTTCTCAGACTTTTAACTCTTAATTCCGCTTCGCCCTGTAACGAGGAGTTCTTCTTCTCCACTAAGGGACGCTATGGTCTTGACGATAAATCAGTTATGTCAAACGGAGCCTTCTTTGTACGCCAGTGGTTCTTTGACCCTTATGGAAGTAATAATATCCTTTATATGAGGAGAAATTCCGTAAACAGCTCTGACGAAAACAGAACCTTCCCCTCCTACCTCAGCTTTTCTATCGAAGAGTCTGAGGGCGATATCTCGGCTCTGCTGAAGGACAGGAAAATCGACTGCCTTACAACTCTTACTACTTCAGCTTATCCCAAAAGAAAATATAACATCACTTCCGAAAGAAGTCTTACTCTCGGACTGGTTTTCAATCCCGATGACCAGACCTGTTCAAACTTCAATCTGAGGAAGGCTCTTGCCTACAGCATCGACAGACCTTATCTCGCAGAAAACCTCAGCAGTGATATAACTGTTGCTTCGGGACTTATCCCTCCCGCTGTTTCTTTGCTGGGCAGAAGCTACCGCGAGCTTGTTTCAGATAAATCCTTTGCAGAGTATAATCCCGATATGGCTGTTACTTATCTCAATCAGGCAAAGTCAGTTCTGAATGTTCCTTCTCTTGGCACTGTAAAGCTTCTTGTCTCTACAGATACCGTTGATTCCGGCTATCTGCATATGATAACTCAGCACTGGCAGGAGGTTCTCGGTTTTTATATCGGTATCGAAGAGGTTA
>SVNM01000047.1 GCA_015066875.1 Ruminococcus sp. | reverse complement strand
TTCCGATCTTATTTCAATCGGTGCAACACATAAGGAACAGACAGGTACAACGGTTGACCTCACACTTACAGGCATCGGTGAAGGCGTAGAGAACAGTATCGTTGATACAATGAACAATACACTCCCCAGCACAGGTGGCGTTGGTACAACACTGTTCTACCTCGGCGGTGGCGCAATGGTTGCAGTAGCAGGCGTATACCTCATTTCTAAGAAGAGAATGAAGAACGAAGACTAATTAAAAAAGTCTTACACATTAATAAAACTAAACTAAAGTAAACTTATAACCTGATATGCCACCGACGGTCCTTAGGGGCTGTCGGTGGCCATTAGGGAGGGCTCCATGAGAAAAAAATCCGGCTTAATCACAACAATCATCTTTGTAATCATACTTCTTGTGGGACTCTCCGTGATGCTTTATCCCATTGTCAGCAACTGGTGGAATCAGAATATGGCTTCACATACAATTTCGAATTATAATGATACTGTTGCAGTGTTAGATGAGACTAAATTACAGGGAATGCTTGAAGAAGCCTATCAATATAATGAGAAGTTGAGCAACTTGCATGATCCTTTCACAAATCATGAATCAATCGGAAATTACTATGATGTGCTTGATATTTCAGGCTCCGGTATTATGGGTGTAATTAATATTCCCATTATCAAGGTTGAACTTCCGATTTATCACGGAACAAGCGATTCTGTTCTTAATATCGCTGCGGGTCATCTTGAAGGTTCCACTCTTCCTGTCGGCGGTATCGGTACTCATTCGGTTATTTCAGCACACCGAGGACTTCCTTCGGCTAAGCTTTTTTCCGATCTGGATCAGCTTGTTGTGGGTGATACTTTTACCATTACTGTGCTTAATGACATCTATACCTATGAAATTGAGGAGATTCTTATAGTTCTTCCTCATGAAATGGATAAGCTTGCCATTTATCCCGATAAGGATTATGTTACTCTTATGACCTGTACTCCTTATGGTGTTAATACTCACAGACTTCTTTTGAGAGCACATCGTATTGAGACAATTTATCAGAGTACTGTCAGAGTAAATGCCGATGCTATGCAGGTTGATCCTATGCTGGTTGTACCGGGAATGTGTGTTCCGCTTCTGGTATTGCTGATTATTTTCTGGACCATTACCGGAAGAAAACGCTCAAGCAAAACCCTTCCACACTACAACGAAAAGTACGCAATATATCCCGGCAGAAGGGGATAAAGCGAATATGCTTGACAAGAAGAGCTATACGTGATATCATAAAAATAATAAACAGTATATAAACTCCTGAGTTATAGAGGTGATTAATATGACAACGAAAAAACAGAACAGAATATCAACAGCTGTAACAGTTCTGGTAATTCTTGGAATGATACTGAGTATGATAGTTCCGGGAATGACAGCCAGTGCAGCAAACGGTACGCTTACGCTTATATGTCAGACAGAAACTGTTATTCTTGAGGGTATGGAGTGGAATATATACTCTGCAGCAAAGCGTGACGGCGACGGCGAGCTTTATCTTACAGAGCCTTTTAAGGGATATCCCATAAGTCTTGAGGATACTTCAACATCTGCGCTTCTCGATACGGCTAAGACTATGGAGAACTATGTGGTCGTTGACAAGCTTGCTCCTCTGCAGGCTTCTCAGACAGCAGATAGAAACGGCAAGCTTTCCTTTACAGGTCTTGAAGCGGGAATGTATCTTCTCGTGGGCAAGAATGTAGAGGTAGACGATATCACTTACATTCCTTCACCTATGCTTGTTGAAATGGTTGAGGAGAACGGTACGGTAATCGACCTTCCCACTTATCCGAAATATACAATGCGTCCCACAAAGGTAGGTACTGAAGAGGTGCTTACTATGAGAAAGGTGTGGGAGGACGATAACGATGCAAAGGCTATGCGACCTACAGTAATCAAGGTTGAGATTTACCGCAACGGTGCTCTTTTTGATGAGGTTGAGCTTACCAAGGAAAATGACTGGTTCTATAGCTGGAGCGGTGATCCTACAGATGACTGGCGTGTTATCGAGCGTCAGGTTCCCAATCCTTACACAGTAACCTACAGAATGAACGATATTCAGTATGTTGTGGTGAATACCATCAGCGATCAGGGCGAGCTTGATGTTACAACAACCACAACAACCACTACTACTACTACAACTACCACTACAACCACAACTACAGGGACAGGTACAGGTACTGACACAGGCACAGGCGACGAGAGCGATGATACTACAACTACCACAACAGGTACACAGACAGTAACAACAACTGCTCCCGTTACAACAACAGGCAAGAAAGAGGACCTTCCCCAGACAGGACAGCTTTGGTGGCCTGTTCCCGTTCTGGCTATATCAGGCGTGCTCTTCTTCGTATTTGGTCTGCAGATGACATTGAAATCAAAAAATGAGGAACAGTAAATGAGTAAACGTTTAGGACGTTTCTGCATGATAACAGGGACAGTGCTCGTAGTGTCGGCACTGTCTCTTGCTTTGTGGAACAGAAACACGGATATAAAGGGCAAGGAAGCTTCGCAGAAGGTGCTTGTGGTGCTGAGCGAGGAAATTGCCGAAAATCAGGCTGAAAATGAGAAAATCGAGGAAAATATGGGAACTCCCACAGGTGATGACCTCTTCGCTCAGTATGAGGAGGAGATCAAAACCGAAACTATTGTTGAGGTGGACGGAAATGGCTATCTTGGAGTTGTAACTCTGCCGGCTCTGGATATCGAGCTTCCTGTTATGAGCGAGTGGAGCTATCCCGGATTAAAAAAAGCTCCCTGTCGGTATAAGGGAAGCTATATCAGCGACGATATGATAATCTGCGCCCACAATTACAACTCGCATTTCGGAGGAATCCGCAATATGAATACGGGTGATCCCGTTGATTTTACCGATTGCGAGGGCAATGTCTATAACTACGAGGTGGTTCAGATCGACGAAATAAACGGCGGAGATATCGAAGCTATGGAGGCAGGTGAGTGGGAGCTTACCCTGTTTACCTGTACATACGGCGGAAAAAGCCGTGTCACCGTTCGTTGCAGACTTCTTGCCGATGAGGAGGAAAAACCTCTGTACAGCAGTACAATTACTGAGTAAAAATAAAAGGCTATCGGATTAAGGGCGCTACCCATATAGAAGTATTTACGTGAATTATTGAGGGAAACCCTTTTGAAAAAGGGTTATCCCTCAAACTCCTTTCCTAAAACTTTCAAGTTTTAATTTAAGCCCCATAGGGTACACACGGAGAAATACTTGGGTTTCTCATTTTGTTGGTGTGTGCACCCTATGGGGCTTAAATTCAGATTAAAAGTCTTTGTAGTGGTGTGGGTGACTCCCCACAGTGTGGGGAGATGTCAGCGAAGCTGACAGAGGGGACGGGTGCCTGTCAGGCATAAACTTTCTTCAGAAAGGTTCCCCCACTAAATACGCATAATGCTTCCGTATAGACAGTACCCTTATATCCGATACCCTTATCTTTTTATTACTTAAGGTGCCAGATTGTGTCTGAGTACTCGTTAACAGCACGGTCAGCGGAGAAAATACCTGCGCCTGCAATGTTGTTGAGTGACATCTTAGCCCACTTCATCTTATCGTTGTAGCACTCTGTGCTGAACTTCTGAGCGCGTCTGTAATCGTCAAAGTCAGCAAGAACCATATAGGGATCTCTGTCCTTGAGAGAATTTGCAACGTCGTTGAAGGTACAGCCGTTGATTCCGTGATACATACGCTCGATAGCTTCCTTGATTACGCCGTTGTTATTGAAATAATCATTAGGATTATAGCCTCTTGCCTTAAGAGCGTTAACCTCAGGAGTTGTCATACCGAAGATGATGATGTTGTCATCGCCTGCAGCCTCCTTGATCTCGATGTTAGCACCGTCAAGAGTACCGAGAGTTACCGCACCGTTGAGCATAAGCTTCATATTACCTGTACCTGAAGCCTCAGTACCTGCAAGTGAGATCTGCTCTGAGATATCGGAAGCGGGCATAAGGATTTCAGAAAGTGTTACGCAGTAGTTTTCAAGGAAAACAACAGAAAGCTTCTTTGAGATCTTGGGATTCTTTCTGATTTCCTCGGAAATAGCCCAGATCATCTTGATAATCTGCTTAGCAAGGTAGTATCCGGGTGCAGCCTTTGCAGCGAAGATATATGTCTTGGGAGTAAAGTCTGCGTCGGGGTTATTAAGCAGATATGCGTAATCTGCAAGAATATTCATAACGTTGAGGTGCTGTCTCTTGTATTCGTGGAGACGCTTTACCTGAACGTCGAAAATGCTGTCGGGGTTGAGGATTGTCTTTGAATTCTGCTTTACATACTTGCAGAACTTCTCCTTATTCTCTCTCTTTACAGCCATAAGCTTTTCGAGAACAGCCTCATCGTCCTGGAACTTTCTGAAGGCTTCAAGCTCAGCGCCGTCCTTGATGAACTTATCGCCGATAGTCTCGGTAAGGAGCTTTGTAAGACCTGCATTAGACTGGTAAAGCCATCTTCTGTAAGCGATACCGTTGGTAACGTTCTTGAACTTTTCGGGAGTATTCTCAAACTCATCGTGGAATACAGAATCCTTGATAATCTCTGAGTGGAGCTTTGAAACGCCGTTTACGCTGTGTGAAGCAGCAACGCAGAGTGTAGCCATATGGATCTGGTTATCCTTGATGATAGACATACGTGTTGTCTTAGCGCTGTCATAGCCGTTTCTTTCCATAAGTCCCTGGCAGTAACGGTTGTTGATCTCAACGATGATAGAGAAAATTCTGGGGATAACGTGCTTAACGAGGTTAACATCCCACTTCTCAAGAGCCTCAGCCATAACAGTGTGGTTTGTATAAGCGAAAGTATTTGTAACGATATTCCAAGCCTTATCCCATGTGTATCCGCAGTCATCGAGAAGAATTCTCATAAGCTCAGGGATAGCAAGTGTGGGGTGAGTATCGTTGATGTGGATAGCAACCTTTTCGTGGAGGTTATCAAGAGTACCGTAAACGTTCATATGAGTATTTACGATATCGCCCACTGAAGCTGCGCAGAGGAAGTACTGCTGTCTGAGACGGAGTGACTTGCCCTCAAGGTGATTATCGTTGGGGTAAAGAATCTTTGAAATAGCGTTTGCTACTGAGTTCTGAGCAAGAGCGCTTGCGTAGTCACCCTTGTTAAACATATTCATATCGAAGCTGGGAGCCTTTGCTGACCAGAGACGAAGAACAGATACGCCCTCAGAGCCGTAGCCTGAAACGTACATATCGTAAGGAGTAGCAACAACTGTGCTGTAGTTTACGTGTGAGATGTGGTGGTACTGATTATCCCAGTACTCCTGAAGATCGCCTTCAAAGTGGATATCGATTGAAAGCTCAGGCTTAGGAACAAGCCATACTGAACCGCCGGGAAGCCAGTTATCGGGAAGCTCTGTCTGCCAACCGTCCTCAAGCTTCTGCTGGAAGATACCGTACTCATAGCAGATCGAATGTCCCATAGCGGGGTGAGCTGTTGTAGCAAGAGCGTCGAGGTAGCAAGCTGCAAGACGTCCGAGACCGCCGTTTCCAAGACCTGCATCGGGCTCGTGATCGTAGATCTTATCGAGGTTGATGTCATATTCCTTGAGCATCTTCTTAACATCGTCAACAAGGCTGAGGTTATAAAGACTTGTCTTAAGTGAACGTCCCATAAGGAATTCCATTGAGAGGTAGTAAATCTGCTTACCGCCCACAGAGTTTGTGTGGTTTACGAAAGACTGTCTCTTTCTGCCGAGTATTTCAACGATAATTGAAGAAAGCACGTGATAAACCTGTTTATCGGAAGCTTCTTCGGGGGAAACGCTGTAAAGTGCCTGGAGCTTTTCGGGGAAAGCTTTTTTAATCTGCTCCATATAGGGGTTAGTTTTCTTGATAGCCATATTCTTCTCCATTCTCCGGCGAAATATAAGGCAACACTGCACAGATTTCGTACAAAGTCTCAAGACGGGCTTTGTGCGGTGTTGCCATAAACACCCTGAATTCATATAAGCCGTTGCAGACGCCGTAACTGCACTCCGGCATTGGTGAGAGTAAAGTCCTCAGGGATAAAAGCAAAAAATATAAGCGCGAGGTCAGGCCTTCAGCGCATATAAATACCTAACGATAATTATACAACATTTCGTATATATTTTCAATTGTACTTTTCAACAAATATTTCTCCACGTAATAGATATATCGTAGAAATTTTACTACTTTTCATTTTCGCCGTGTTTATCCCACACTGTTTTTTACTTTTGGTATAAAACAAAACCCGGACAGCGTTTAACCGTCCGGGGAATTTATCAAAGCTTGTTTTTCTCGCTTTCGATCATATTGAGAAGGTCGTCAATTGACATATCCGAAACGCTCTTTTTCTTTGCGTTAGAGTCTGACTTCTTGATGATATCGTCAATATCGGGTGAACTGCTCTTTTTCTTCGGAGCTGTTGAAGCTGTAACGGGACTTCTCAGCGGAGCAGACTTGGGAACCTCGTTTCTTGCCATTTCAGCAAGCTGAGCCTTTGAAAGAATACCTGTATTGTCAATGGGATTTTCAGCTGATGCAGACTGGTTGCCGTAAGTATTTGCTGTACGCTCTGCTTCGGCTGTTTTTCTGAGCATTTCCTCTCTTAAAGCGTCTGCTGTGGGAGCTGTAGATGACTGACTGCTTAAATTTCTTGCAGCGAAAGAAGTCTCTGCTGAGCGCTGAGCCTTGAACTGCATAGTACGCTCCTTCTCCTTCTGATAGGGAGAATTGGGATTGACCTTTTTCTGACTGAAGTTTTCGGCAATAGACATCTTTTTGCGCTCAAACTCATTGCTGGGCTGAATTTCCTGTGATGGTTCAAACAGAGGATTGCTCTGCTTTTCGTGAGAAACAGGCTGTTTACTGCTGTTTTCAGCCTCTTCCTCATCGTACTCATAGAAATCGTACTCTTCATTCTCGTCATCGTCGCCCGCAGAGGCAATCTTTGCGATAATAAAGATAACAAGGATTACGCAGGGAAGGATAAGCTGTAAAAGGATACCCTTGATGCCGATTGAGAATGTGATGTATTTTCCAAGCTCAAGGCTTTCGGGATAGCCTGTGCACATAGCCTTGATGCTTTCACGGCTGATAGAGAGCTCTGTGCCCTGTGCAAGTTCAGTAGCTGTGTAGTACTTGTCAGCGCCTGTAGTCTCGTCCTTTTCGATTTTGAAGATACTTCTCAGCTGAAGCTCGGTAGAGCCTTCGGGATAGCAGAGAACGATATCGCCCTGAGTGATCTCAAGACCGTCAGCTTCCTTAGCGAAGAGCACAGCGTCCTCAGTGATATTATCACCCAGCGGGTTATCCTTTACAATATAAATGTAAGTGCCGAAGATTTTTGGTATCTTATGCTTTGAAAAAGCGATATTAAGCACAAGAGAAATCACGATAAAAACAACTGCAATAACGCAGATAAGCGCTTTAAGTATTGAAAATCCTTTTTTGTTTTCCATTTTGTATCAGTTCCTTTACATTATAATTTATGATATTTTCATTATGTCTAACGGTTATTTCAAGCCTCAAACAAGGCAATATATATTTATTATAGCACACATTGCATCAGATTTCAAACATTTTTGCAGTTTTATTTTTTAAAAATATATTTCCCGCCATTTTCCGTACGCGTTTTTTCTCTATATACCGCATAAAAACGGCTTTTCGGGGAACTATAGAAAACGGGAAAGTTTTTGCTTTAAGGGGAAATATTCCGATAAATTTATTTATAATTATTGACAAATCGACAGGGATTTGTTATAATGTATAAAATAATGATATTATGGAATGTTGCGTACTTCTGCGAATTGTGAGGAATTGTAAATGGGAAAAAATAAAAATGTAGTTAAAATCGTCGTTATTTTCACCTCGGTTACAGCTCTGATAACGCTGATTTTTATGCTGATTTCCACTTACTTCTCTCAGAAGGACAGAATGGTTATCGACGGCGATACTCTTCAGCTGGTTCAGCTCGAAGAGCCCGAAGAAGGCGATCCTATCGCTGTTATCGAGACTTCGCTGGGGCAGATGCGTATGGTGCTTTATCCTGAGTATGCTCCCGCTTCTGTAGCTAATTTCATTGAGCTTGCCGAAAGCGGTTACTATGACGATACCTACGTTTTCCATTCTGAGGACGGTGTCTACTCTGCTATGGGCTCTAAGCTGAAAAACGGCACTATGCCCGATGGCTATGATAAGTCAAAAGAGCTTATCCAGCGTGAGCTCCACCAGAATTTATGGCCCTTCAAGGGTGCGGTGTGCTCGCTGAATACTACCGTGGACCGCGGTCTTAAGGAGATGTTCTTCGGCGGTGGCACCTATTACTGCGGAAGCCGTCTTGCTGTCATTAACTCTATCGAATTTACCGACGAAATCAAAACCGAGCTTTTGCAGGTTTCGGGTAGCGAGGCTGTGGCTGAAGCCTTCATCAAAAACGGCGGTATACCCAACTTCTCTCAGCAGATGACTGTTATCGGTCAGATTTATGAGGGACTCGATGTTGTTGAGGCTCTTGCTTCGCTCGAAACAGAATTTTCGGAAAACGATACCTATAAAATCCCGAAAGATGATGTGAAAATCATTTCTGTTGAAATCGGAGAGTACGAAAAAGAGAACGAAAGTTCTGAAAATACAGAGAAATAGTCGTTTTTACGGCAAATTGAAATAATAATTGTAACCTTGTTGTAATATCTTTACCCGAATGTCACAAAAATAAACGGAAAGTATTTACAAAAAAGGCTTTGTGTTGTATAATGGAAAAGTTGAATTAACGCACAATGGGGAATTACTTAATTTTATACTTTTATAAAATTTAAGGAGTGTTTTTTCAATGCTGAAAAAAGTACTGACAGCCGTGGCACTGGGTGCTGTGGTCTGCCTGCCTTCGTGCGGAAAAGAAATTACTGTTGCTATAACCGGCGATGAGCAAAGCTCTGAAGCCGTTTCTTCTGAGTCTTCTGAAACCACTGCCTCTCAGGAGGTTCAGGATACTGAGATTATGAACTATACTGCTCCCCTTGTAGGCGAACAGATTGTTATCATAAATATAAAGGATCACGGTAAGGTAAAGATCAAGCTTTTTCCCGAATACGCCGATAAGGGCGTCGAGAATTTCACCGAGCTTGCCAAGCGTGATTACTACGACGGACTTATCTTCCACAGAGTTATAAAGAATTTTATGATTCAGGGCGGTGACCCCTTGGGTACAGGTACAGGCGGTGCTTCTATCTGGGGCGATAAGTTCGAGGGCGGTACAGATCCGCATCTTATCCACGTGCCCGGTGCTGTGGCTTATGCCAACAGCGGTCGTACTGTGGATAATCCAAGTCCTACGGCTTCAAACGGAAGCCAGTTCTATATCGTGACAGGCGATGTCTATTCTTCTGAGGACCTCGGTATGATGAGCTCCTATTATCAGATTGAATTTTCAGATGAGGCTTCTGAGCTTTATACCTCTTTGGGCGGAGCTCCCTGGCTTGACGGCGGATATACCGTTTTCGGACAGGTTTTTGATGGTCTCGATATAATTTTTGAATTGCAGAATGTTTCTACCGACGCAAGCAATAATAAGCCTTTAGAGGATATTGTTATTGAATCGGTTGAGGTTGCCGAATACGGCGGTGAGGATATCCGCTGGTTTATTTCGGATTATGAGTGATCGCACTCAAGGATATTTTATATGTGTATTGCGCCATTCGGCGAAAACAAAAGAAAGAGCTTGGGAATTCAGAAAGAAATATATTCCCGCATATTAAGGAGAGAATGCTTTGGAAAAGTTTATTGTTAAAGGCGGACGCCGACTTACAGGCGAAGTCACTATCAGCGGTGCTAAAAATGCAGCCGTTGCATTACTTCCTGCAGTTATATTATCAGATGAGCCTTGCGTGCTCGAAAATGTGCCCAATATCAGCGATGTCAATATAAGCCTTCGCATACTTAAGGAAATGGGTGCCGAGGTTACTATGCTCGGCAAGGACAGTTACCGTATCGATCCCACAAGAATCGATAAATTCTGCGTGCCCTATGAAACTGCACGTAAAATGCGTGCTTCCTATTACTTCCTCGGCGCATTGCTGGGCAAGTTCAATAAGGCAAGAGTTTCTATGCCCGGCGGTTGTCCTCTCGGCGACAGACCTATCGATCAGCATCTTAAGGCTTTCTCAGCTCTCGGCGCAGAGTATACTCTCAGCCAGGGTATGATCGACCTTCGTGCAGATAAGCTCTGCGGAACCCAGATCTTCCTCGATGTTGTTTCTGTAGGCGCTACTATGAACGCTATCCTCGCTGCTGTAAAGGCAGAGGGACTTACCATAATCGAAAATGCCGCAAGAGAGCCCCACGTTGTTGATCTTGCAAACTTCCTCAACTCTATGGGTGCAAATATTATGGGCGCAGGTACTGATGTTATCAAGATCAGAGGCGTGAATAAGCTCTACGGTACTAATTATGCCGTTATCCCCGATCAGATCGAGGCCGGCACATTTATGATCGCCGCTGCTGCTACCAAGGGCGATGTTCTTATCAAGAACGTTACTCCCAAGCACCTTGAGTCAATCACCAAGAAGCTTGAGAAAATCGGCGTGAATATCGAACAGTACGACGACAGCATCAGAGTCTATGTTGACGGTCCTCTTGTGAAAACAAGCGTAAAGACCACTCCTCACCCCGGATTTCCTACTGATATGCAGCCTCAGATTGCTACACTTCTCACTCTTGCTGAGGGTACAAGCATCGTTACTGAGGGCGTATGGGAACAGCGCTTCCGCTATGTGGACGAGCTCAGACGTATGGGCGCCGATATCTCTGTTGACGGAAAGGTTGCTGTTATTGAGGGTACAGGCAAGCTTATGGGAGCTCCCGTTAAGGCTTGTGACCTTCGTGCAGGCGCAGCTCTTATTATTGCCGGTCTTGCAGCTAACGGAATTACCGAAATCGAGGATATCTTCCACATCGAGCGTGGTTACGACTGTATGGAGGGTAAGCTCCGTGCACTGGGAGCCGATATCGAAAAGGTAAATATTCCCGATGACGCCGCACAGAACAATCAGAAGAAGAATGCTGTTTAAATATTGATTTTACGGAGACGATTGATTCGTCTCCTTTTTATTTGTCCTTTTACAGGTTTTTTCGGATTTTATTGCAAAAAAACTGCCCCGCCTGAGGTTAGTTGTGTTTAATATGTAAAATTTTAAAAAATGCTTTATTTTTGCTGAAAAATAGTGTATAATAAAAGGTAAAGTTTATTACAGAGGTGCATTATGGGAAACAAGTATTCTCTCGGAATTGATGTGGGTTCTACCACAGTAAAAACTGTCATTACAGATGCCGACGGAAATATTATATACTCTAAGTATCAGCGACATCTCTCCAAGGTCAAGGAGACTGTCAGCGATCAGCTTAAAATCATTCAGGCGGATTACCCCGACGAACGCTTTACTGTCTGTATAACAGGCTCTGCGGGACTCGGTCTTGCAAATTCTTCGGGAATTCCCTTCGTTCAGGAGGTTCATGCCGCTTTTCTCGCTGTAAAGAAAAAACAGCCCGATGCAGACGCTGTTATCGAGCTTGGCGGCGAGGACGCTAAAATTATCTTCCTTACAGGTGGCGTTGAACAGCGTATGAACGGCTCTTGTGCGGGAGGTACCGGTGCTTTCATCGACCAGATGGCTACTCTGCTGGGTATTACCGCTGATGAGCTCGACGAGCTTTCTCTGCGTGCCCAGAAGGTGTATCCTATCGCTTCACGTTGCGGAGTTTTCGCTAAATCAGATATCCAGCCTCTGCTTAATCAGGGCGCAAGACGTGAGGATATCGCTACAAGTATCTTCCAGGCTGTTGTCGACCAGACCGTTTCGGGACTGGCTCAGGGACGCTCTATCGAGGGTAAGGTGCTTTTCCTCGGCGGTCCGCTTTTCTTCCTTAAGGGACTCAAAAAAGCCTTCGTAAAGACTCTCGGTCTTGATGACGAGCACGCTGTTTTCCCCGATGAAGCTCCTGTTTTCGTGGCTTACGGCTGTTCTGTATATGCCTCTGCACTCGATGACAGCTACACCATCAAAGAGCTTACAGAAAAAATTGCCTGTGCAAGAGTTTCCGATGATATAATTACAGGCGACCCTCTGTTCAATTCTCAGGCTGAATATGACGAGTTCATCAACCGCCATAAGAAATTTGACCTGGGCTATGCCGATCTGCGTACATATGAGGGCGACGCTTACCTCGGTATCGACGCCGGCTCTACCACTACAAAGCTTGTACTTATCACAGGCGACGGAAAATTGCTTTTCAGCCACTACTCCTCAAATCAGGGACAGCCTCTGGATAAGATTTCCGCTCAGATTAAGAAAATATATGCCGAAATGAACCCCAAAATCACCATTAAGGGCTCTGCCGTTACAGGATATGGCGAGGACCTTATCAAAGCCGGTCTTTCCGTTGATTTCGGTATCGTTGAAACTGTTGCCCACTTCAAGGCCGCAGCTTACTTCTGTCCCGCTGTTGACTTCATCATCGACATCGGCGGACAGGATATCAAATGCTTTAAAATCAAAAACGGCGCTATCGACAGCATTATGCTCAACGAAGCCTGCTCTTCGGGCTGTGGCTCGTTTATCCAGACCTTCGCTATGGCTCTTGGCTACGATATCGCAGAGTTTTCTCAGCTGGGACTCTTCGCTAAGCGTCCCGTTGACCTCGGCTCGCGCTGTACCGTATTTATGAACAGCTCGGTTAAACAGGCTCAGAAGGACGGCGCTACCGTTGAGGATATCTCTGCGGGACTCTCCTCATCTATCATCAAAAATGCCGTTTATAAGGTTATCAGAGCTAAATCCGCTGACGAGCTGGGCGAAAATATCGTCGTTCAGGGCGGTACCTTCCTCAATGACGCTGTGCTCCGCTCATTTGAAAAGGAGCTTGGCAGAAATGTTATCCGTCCCGCTATTTCAGGTCTTATGGGCGCTTTCGGCTGTGCTCTTTATGCAAGAGAAAAGGCATTGGAGGCTTCCTCGCTTATTTCAAAGGAAGACCTGGAAAACTTCTCATATACATCAAAGTCCGCAAAATGCGGAGGCTGTACAGCTAATTGTCAGCTTAATATCATAAATTTCGGCAAGGGAAGAAACTTTATCTCAGGCAACAGATGCGAAAAAGGAAGCGGTAAGGCAGGCAAGAATACCGTGCCTAACCTCTATGAATACAAGTACGACAGCATCATCAACCTTGTAAAAGATAATCAGCCCGCAAATCCCATTGCAAAGGTGGGTCTGCCTCTGGCACTGGGCTTCTATGAACAGCTACCCTTCTGGCATACTCTCTTTACCGAGCTGGGATTTGAAACTGTTGTTTCCGATGAAAGCTCACGCGAGCTCTACTATCTTGGTCAGCATACTATCCCCTCGGATACAGTCTGCTATCCCGCAAAGCTTGCTCACGGACATATCGAAAGTCTGCTGGATAAGGGCGTTGACTTCATCTTCTACCCCTGTATGAGCTATAATCTGGACGAGGGCGAAAGCGATAACCACTTCAACTGTCCCGTTGTAGCTTACTATCCTGAGCTTCTTCTCGCAAATAATCCCCGACTCAACAGCAATAACTTCATTCACCCATATATGGACCTCAATATCCGTAAGAATGTTGTGAGAGTGCTTAAGGAGTCGCTGAAAAAATATAACATCAAGGGTAAAATTCCCTCTGCCACAGAAAAGGCGTTTATTGCTCTGGAAAAGCATCAGCGTGATATCTCTGCAAAGGCTCAGGAGATAATCTCTCAGGCAAGAGCCGAGGGACGCAATATCATCGTCCTTGCGGGAAGACCTTACCATATCGACAAGGAAATCAACCACGGTATCCATAAGCTTGTTACAAGTCTTGGTATGGCTGTTGTTACTGAGGACAGCGTTGCTCAGCTTGCTCATACACCAAAGCTTGGCGTGCTCAACCAGTGGACCTACCACTCAAGACTCTACCGTTCCGCAGAGTATGTTACAACTCAGCCCGATATGCAACTTATTCAGCTTGTTTCCTTCGGTTGCGGTATCGACGCTGTTACCTCTGACGAGGTGAGAACTCTTCTTGAGTCAAAGGGCAAGCTTTATACCCAGCTTAAAATCGACGAAATCAATAACCTTGGCGCCGCAAGAATCCGTCTGAGAAGCCTTGTTGCCGCTATGGGACAGAAATAATACGCCATTTCCCGAAACGGAGGATTCTATATGCCCGATTACGCAAAGTTTACCGAGGATATGATCAAAACTCATACTATTCTTGTCCCCGATATGCTTCCTATACATTTCAAACTGCTCATCAGCATCTTTGAGGCTGAAGGGTATAAAATGGAGCTTCTTCAGAACGATTCAAGAGCTGTTGTCGATGAAGGACTGAAAAACGTGCATAACGATACCTGTTATCCCGCTCTGCTTGTTATCGGCCAGTTTATGGACGCTCTGAAAAGCGGTAAGTATGATGTGGATAAAACTGCTCTGCTGATTACCCAGACAGGCGGTGGCTGTCGTGCTTCAAACTATATCCACCTGCTGAGAAAGTGCCTCAATAACTCTTTCCCTCAGGTGCCTGTATGCTCGCTTAACTTCAGCGGACTTGAAAAGGACAGCGCCTTCAGAATTACTGCGCCTATGTTCCTGAAATTCCTTTATGCAGTGCTTTACGGCGATCTGCTTATGACCTGCTACAACAAGTGCCGTGCCTATGAGGTTAATTTCGGAGACTCTAAGAAAGTGCTTGAAAGCTGGCAGAAAAAGCTCGGCGATATGTTCTCAGGCGGTAAAAGAGAATATATGAAAACCAAAAAGTACTACAGACAGATTCTCGATGATTTCGCTTCTGTAGAGCTTAAAAAGGAAAATAAAATTAAGGTGGGCATCGTGGGCGAGATTTACGTAAAGTACTCTCCCCTTGCAAATAATCACCTTGAGGACTTCCTTATCTCAGAAGGCTGTGAGCCTGTTGTGCCTTCGCTTATCGAGTTCGTTATGTACTGCGCTGTGACTGCTGTCAACAACGCAAAGCTCTACGATAATAAGACCAAATCCACCTTTGCCTACAGTATCGGCTATAAGCTCATCTACAAAAAGCAGAAGGAGCTTATTAAAATTATGAAGGAGCACGGAAAGTTTGAGCCTCTTCACGATTTCGAGCACCTGAGAAAGCTTGCCGATAAGTATATCAGCCAGGGCGTCGTTATGGGCGAAGGCTGGCTTATTCCCGCTGAAATGGGCTCGCTTGCCCAGTCGGGAGTGGAAAATATCATCTGCGCTCAGCCCTTTGGCTGTCTGCCCAACCATATCGTTGCAAAGGGTATGTCACGTGCTATCAAGGAGGATAATCCCAACGCTAATATCGTCGCTATCGACTACGACCCCGGTGCTACACGCGTCAATCAGGAAAACAGAATCAAGCTTATGCTTGCAAATGCACGGAGGTAAGCGATGATTAAAACAAGAGACGGAAAAATCGTCTCAGGCAATAATGAGGGTCAGGGCAAGGTGCTTAAGGCTCTGTACGGCAACTCTGCCGGACGCTTTGTGCTGAAATTCCTTACTGCTCCGCCTGTTTCAAGGACTGTGGGAGCGTTTATGGATTCTCCCCTGTCAAAGCCTCTTATAAAGCCTTTTATAAAGTCAAATAACATTGATACCTCTCAGTATATTATGAGAGGTATCACCACGTATAACGAGTTTTTCACCCGTAAAATCAAGGCGGGAGCACGATGTGTCGATATGAAGCCTGAGCATCTTGTAAGTCCCTGTGACTCAAAGCTCACCGTTTATCCTGTAAGCGACAAGTGCCTTTTTCCTATCAAGGAAAGCCTTTACAGCGTTTCTGATCTGCTTGGAGGTTCACATAAGCTTGCAGACAGATACAAGGGCGGTCTTTGCCTTATTTTCCGCCTTGAAGTTGACGATTACCACCGATACTGCTACTTCGACAGCGGTGTCAAGGGCTGTAATGTCTTTGTGAAGGGTGTTCTCCATACGGTTAATCCCATTGCGCTGGAGCATTACAACATCTACAAGCGTAACTGCCGTGAGTTTACTCTGCTGAAAACAGAAAATTTCGGAACCTGTGCTCAGATCGAGGTGGGAGCTATGATGGTGGGAAAAATCTCAAACCACCACCAGAGACACTCTTTCCGCAGAGGCGAGGAAAAGGGTATGTTCCTGTTCGGTGGCTCTACTATCGTTCTGCTTCTTGAAAAGGACAAAGCCGTTATTGATACAGATATTATGAAAAATTCCGCTCAGGGCTATGAAACCGTTGTGAAATACGGTGAGAAAATCGGCGTGAAATTCTGAGAGCTTTCAGACTCTCTTTTTATATTTTAAATTTCCGGAAGAGCTTGCTTCCTCAATAAGCTCTTCCTTTACATCATTAAGGAGTGCATACACATATGAAACCTATTTACGATACCTGGGATTTAGGGTATAAATCTATCTTCGGAGCTATCAGACAGGGTGAAACCTGTCGCTTCTCAATAAAGCTGGATAAGGGCATTACCCCCGATTTTCCGCCTGTTCTCGTGCTTTTCAGAACAGGCTTCAAGGAGCGCTTTCTCCCTATGCTTCAGACCGCTGAGGAGGACGATTGCTTCGTTTACTCTACCGAGTACAAGGCTCGCTATACCGACGTTCACTACTATTACTTCTCGTATACTGTGGGGGGAGTGCGCTACTATATCAAAAAGGTGAACTGTCACGAGGGCAGTATCAACGGCGGAGACCTCTTCCAGCTTACTGTTTATTCCTCAGATTATAAGACTCCCGATTTTCTCAAGGGCGGAGTTATGTATCAGATTTTCCCTGACCGTTTCTGCAGAAGCGGTAAACCCCACGAGAATATCCCCTACGGACGAGTTATCCGTGAGGACTGGGGCGGTACTCCCTACTACAAGCCCGATGAAAACGGACACGTTTGGAATAACGATTACTTCGGCGGAGATTTCGCAGGAATACAGTCAAAGCTTCCCTATCTCAAGGAGCTGGGTGTTACCTGTATCTACCTCAACCCTATTTTCGAATCCCACGAAAACCACCGCTACAATACCGCAAACTATATGAAGGCTGATCCCCTTCTCGGTACTAACGAGGAGTTTTCAGAGCTCTGCAAAGAGGCTAAAAAGCTTGGTATGACTGTTATCCTCGACGGCGTTTTCTCTCATACAGGCGCAGACAGCATCTACTTCAACAAGTTCAACCGCTATGATACTGTGGGAGCTTACAACTCCAAGGAAAGTCCCTACTACGATTGGTACAGCTTCTTTGACTATCCCAACGGCTATGAAGCCTGGTGGGGTATTGATACTCTTCCCAACGTGTGGGAGAATAATCCCGATTACACAGATTATATCTGCGGTGAGGAGGGCGTGCTCAATTACTGGCTTTCACTGGGAGCTTCAGGCTATCGTCTTGACGTTGCAGACGAGCTTCCCGATCAGTTCCTTGACAATCTGCGCAAGTGCGTGAAGTCATTTGACGAAAATAAAATAGTTATCGGCGAGGTCTGGGAGGACGCTTCCAATAAGGAAGCTTACGGTGTGAAAAGACGCTATCTCCTGGGCGATCAGCTTGACTCGGTTATGAATTATCCCTTCCGTGAGGCTATTATAAACTACGTAAAAGGCGGAGACCCAAAGTGGCTTGAGTACTCTGTAATGACCATTATCGAGAACTATCCCAAGCCTACAATCGACGTTCTTATGAACTTTGTATCAACCCACGATATCGAGCGTGCTATAAACCGTCTCGGCGGTGAGGACTGCAACGATAAGAGCAAGGACTGGATGGCAGAACGCTACCTCAGCCACGATGAATACACAAAGGGCAAAAATCTTCTCAAATCAGCAATGGCGCTTCAGTTCTTCCTTCCCGGCGTGCCCAGCATCTATTACGGCGATGAAGCCGGACTTCAGGGCTACAAGGACCCCTTCAACAGACGCTGTTATCCCTGGGGCAATGAGGATACCGAGCTTATTGCATATGTTTCCGAGCTCAGCCGTGTGAGAAAGTCTCTTGACGTTATGAAGGACGGCAGAACTTACTTTGTCTACAGCGATGATAAGGTTATTGCATTTGCACGTACAGGCAAGACCGACGCTATCATCTTCGTAAACAGAAGCGGTGAAACTGCTGTTATTGACAACATTGCTTCAAAGCTCGGCAGATTTACGGGGCTTACTCCTTTTGTGGGTGATCTTTCCGATAACACAGTAAAGGTTGCTCCCTACGGATATACAATAATCAAAGCGAAATTTCAGGGATGATAAATTTTTTTGAGGATTTCTTGAAACTTTAAGATTATTTTAAGATAAGGCTTATATAATAATAATCGGATTAAGTAATCCCCCAATTCCCCCTCTAAATTCATCTCATCTCTCTCCTTGAAGCTGTGCTTTTTATGCACAGCTGTTTTTTTGTCTGAAAGTCTGATATACACAAAGCGCCTCTGATTATCAGTGGTATTCTTATAGGAGAATTTATACGCATTATTGAGGAAAACCCTTTTGAAAAAGGGTTATTCCTCAAACTCCTTTC